>QFOL01000059.1 GCA_003241215.1 Agrobacterium fabrum | reverse complement strand
TGACAAGCGCCATTCGAATGACTATGTCGTGACTTAGTATTTCCTTATCGGCAAAGCGAGACTCGAATATGGCAGCGGAGACGATAAATTCGGCTGATGGTGCGGCCGGGCTTGCGGCGATGATTTCCCGCGCCGCCGAACAGACCGGCGACGCCAAACGCGGGCCGGCCCCGGTGGAGCGCTGGAATCCGCCTTTTTGCGGCGATCTCGACATGGAAATCCGCGCCGATGGCACCTGGTTCTACCTCGGCACCCCCATCGGCAGGGCGCCGCTGGTGCGGCTGTTTTCCACCGTTCTGCGCAAGGATGAGGACGGCAAGACCTATCTCGTAACTCCTGTGGAAAAAGTCGGCATCCGCGTCGTGGACGCGCCTTTCGTCGCCGTGGAAATGAAGCTGACGGCGGGTGAGGATGATAGCGAGCCGCTGCTGACCTTCCGCACCAATGTCGGCGATGTGGTGGAGGCGGGGCCGGAGCATCCGCTGCGGTTCGAGGTTTTCGGTGAGAACCGCGAATTGAAGCCCTATCTTCTGGTGCGCGGCCGGCTTGAAGCGCTCGTGTCGCGGGCGGTGATGTATGATCTCGCAGCACTTGGCGAGGTGATCGAAGTGGAGGGCATCGACATGTTTGCGGTGCGCTCGGGCGGGGTCGTTTTTCCGGTGATGCCCGCCAATGAACTGGAACGGCTTTCGCAATGACGACAACGGCATTCAAGACTTTTACCGCCGCCGATTTCCGCTGCCGGGTGCTGCAGGAAGGCGAGGGCGTGGCGGAACGGGAGCACGGCGACCATGTGCTCAATCCGGGCGTGGTGCTGTCTGGAAACGGCATCAGGCTGAAGGATGCCGCCGTGCTGGTGCCGGTCATTGACGATGGCAACGATGCGCGGGTGATCTTCACCCAGCGCACGGCCACCCTGCGCAAACATTCCGGCCAGATTTCTTTTCCGGGCGGCGGCATCGATGCCGAGGACCGCACGCCGGAAGAGGCGGCGCTACGCGAGACGGAAGAGGAAATCGGCCTTTCGCGATCTTTCGTGGAAACGGTCGGGCGCCTGCCGGACTATATTTCCGGAACCGGTTTCCGCATCAAGCCGGTGCTGTCCATCGTTCGGCCCGGCTTTGACCTGACGCTCAATCCAACTGAAGTGGATGAGGTTTTCGAGGTGCCGCTGTCCTTTCTGATGGACCCGGCCAATCACGGGCGCGGCAGCCGCATCTTTCAGGGGAAGGAGCGGTTTTTCTACGAAATGCCCTATGGCGAACGTTACATTTGGGGCATTACGGCGGGTATCGTCAGGACGATTTACGAGAGGTTTTATTCATGAGCAGCCTTGCCGGGCGGGACTGGTTTCAAAAACCGGCGCTGAAGCGCATCTTTACGCTTCTGAATGCCGATGGCGGCGAGGTGCGGATCGTTGGCGGCGCGGTGCGCAATGCGCTGATGGACCTGCCGGTCGTCGATGTCGACATGGCGACTACGCTCACCCCTGACGTGGTTGTTGCGCGGGCCAAGGCGGCGGGCATCAAGGCGGTGCCGACCGGCATCGAACACGGCACGGTAACGCTGGTGATCGATGGCGAAGGTTTCGAGGTGACGACGTTGCGCCGCGATGTTGAAACCAATGGCCGCCACGCACAGGTAGCCTTCGGCACCGACTGGCAGACCGATGCCGAGCGGCGCGACCTCACCATCAATGCCCTCTATGCCGATGAAAAGGGCGAGATCATCGACCTTATCGATGGTCTTCCCGATATCGAGACCGGTACGGTGCGCTTCATCGGCGATGCGGCGATGCGGATTTCGGAAGATTACCTGCGGATTCTCCGGTTTTTCCGCTTTTTCGCCCATTACGGTTCCGGCCGCCCGGATGCGGACGGCTTGCGGGCGAGCGCGCGGGCCAAGGACAAGCTGGGCACGCTTTCAGCCGAGCGGGTGTGGAGCGAACTGAAAAAGCTGCTTTCCGCCCGCGATCCTTCCCGCGCCCTGCTATGGATGCGGCAATCGGGCGTTCTGGCGGAAATTCTTCCCGAAACGGAAAAATGGGGCATCGACGCCATTCACGGGCTGGTGGCGACGGAGCAGGCTCTCGGCTGGGCGGTGGACCCGATGCTGCGGCTTGCCGCCATCGTGCCGCCGGACAGAGACAGGCTGGCTGCCCTTGCCGCGCGCCTCCGGCTGTCTAAAGCCGAAGCGGCTTATCTCGCCCATTGGGCTTCGGCTCCGGCTGTAGACCCCGAGCTGAAGGAGACGGCGCTCGACCGGCTGCTTTATCGTCAGGGCGTCGAGGGCGTGAAGACGCGGCTGAAACTGGCGCTTGCTTCGGCCCGTGCCGATCTTTCGGCTGGCGATACGGCCATGCAGAAAGTGGCGCGGCTTTCGACTTTGCTGGCGAGGGCGGAAAAATTCCACAAACCCGGCTTTCCGCTGAGCGGTGCGGATGTGATGGCCGCGGGCGTCGAGGCCGGCCCGAAGGTGGGCGAAGTGCTGAAAAGCCTCGAGGAAAAGTGGATCGACGTCAATTTCTCACTCGACCGGGCAGCGTTGACCGCCCGGCTGAAGGATATGCTGGAAAATTGAGGTCAGCGACGGCGGCGTTGCGGCTCAGGCCGCATTTGCCTCGTCGCGAATGCGGGATTTGATGTTTTCGATCATGTTCTCGCGGATGACGGTTTCGCCGTGCGCTGATCGCATATGTTCCACGGTGCGACGCACAACTTCGGCGTCGTCATCTGCGCGTGTGTGCCAGGCACAGCCGGGCACGAGCGTTCCACATTCAAACAGTCTCATGGTCTTGCCTCCCTGTTTTAGAGCGCCATGCGTCCGTTCGGACGCATAAAGGACGCTCTAACATCTTGAGTCTGCACATTCTCCCTGTCGAAAACCGGAATCGATTTTCGACAGGGAGAATGTGCGAGAGTGAGGGACAGCAATTCAATTGCCTGCTGTCCCTCCGACAAGAAACGAATGTTCACCGCTTATGTTCCAGAGCGGCGTCCTTCGACCTTATTCAGGCCCCTATTCGGGCATCGCCCAGCACTGGAATACAGAGGATGTGCCGGCTGCCGGAATTTTTGTACGAGGCATTTCGTCATTGGCCGCCCGCCGTGCCGTTTTTTCTCCGGCGAGGGAGCGTTTTACCTGTTCGACATAAAAGGAATGCGGCAGTTCGCGATCACCCGTGGCGCGCATTTCCGCGGCCAGGCGGTCGATCAGATCAGGGGTATCGATGGATTGCGGTGCTGCCTCGGGGGAAGCAGAGATAGGCATGCTGTCCGAAGTAATCATGACGATAGCTCCTCCAGTACGTCTGCGGGAGGAGACTATCACTGCCTTGATTTTTCCATAAGTCCTAATTTGCGCTATTTGCGACAAAATGGCTGATGAGCGTCAAATTTGCGTGAGGTTTTTTAGGGCCAGCGCACCACCGGCGGCAGGGAGGAGAGAATCGATTCGACATTGCCGCCCGTCTTCAGGCCGAAGATCGTGCCGCGGTCATAAAGCAGGTTGAACTCCACGTAACGGCCGCGGCGGATAAGCTGCTCGTCGCGGTCCTCTTCCGTCCAGTTCTGGTTGAAATTGGCGCGGACGATCTTCGGATAGACCAGATTGAAGGCGCGGCCGACATCCTGCACGAAGGCGAAATTGGCGTCCCAGCCGCCTTTTTCCTCATCAGGGTGCAGCCAGTCGAAAAAGATGCCGCCGGTGCCGCGCGGCTCGTTGCGGTGCTTCAGGAAGAAATACTCGTCGCACCAGGTCTTGTATCGCGGGTAGTCGGCGACGGGGTGGCGATTGCAGGTGATCTCGAAGGCGCGATGGAACAGCTGGGTATCCGGGTCCTGCTGCGTCCGCCTGCGGCCAAGCACCGGCGTCAGGTCCGCACCGCCGCCGAACCAGTGGCTGGTGGTGACGACCATGCGGGTATTCATATGCACCGCCGGCACATTGGGATTGACCGGATGGGCGATGAGCGAGAGGCCGGAGGCCCAGAAGCGCGGGTCTTCTTCGGCACCCGGTATCTGCTTGCGGAACTCGGGCGAAAACTCGCCATAAACGGTGGAGGTGTGCACGCCGACCTTTTCGAAGACGCGGCCTTCCATCATCGACATCTTGCCGCCGCCGCCTTCGCCATTGTCGCGCAGCCAGTCTTTCTGGACGAAACGGCCGGGCTCCTGATCGGCAAGGGGCCCGGTGAGTTCGTTTTCGAGCGTTTCGAAGGAGGTGACGATGGTATCGCGCAGGTGCTGGAACCAGGCTTCGGCTGTGGCCTTCTTGTCTTCGATGTCCTCGGGCAAGCCCTTCGGCAAGATTGGCCGTTCCATATATTCTCTCTCCTGCGGTGAAGTCTGTTCCCTGCCGCGTCTAGCAGGTGTTTGCGCCGCGCACAAATTCGACTCGCCAAGGCGGCGCGCCGACACTATCTTTACCGGTGTAGGTGCCAGAGGTGAATATCATGACGAAATTTGCCGGACCGCCGCCCCTCGACGGGTTGAAGCGCAGGATCGCCAATCACCGCAGGGAACGCGAAAGCGCTGGTGGTGAACAAAAGCGCGACGGCATGTTCGTGCGCCAGACCTTCTGCCTCGGCCGTGAGGAAGCCCGCGCCAAGGCGCGCGAATGGTTCGACAGCTTTCCCAAAGCGGCCTATTGGACGGAAGTGGAAAGCTGGCGGCAGCTTGAGGGTGACCGCATCGAATTCACCATGCGGCGGCTGCCCTCGGCCGATTGAGTTTTAGAGCGTTTTCGCATTTCCGGACGGAAAACCAGGGGTCACCTTTCCTGGAAATTCTCAGGCGCGCGGTTCCGCGTAACGCAGGCGGCTTTCGATCAGCACGCCGCTTTCATCCAGAATGGGATGCGCCACCGAAACGATATGGGCGTTGATGCGCTTCAGATCCCGCAGCATGTCGAGATGCAGCGAGCTGGTCTGCATGCTTTCCGCCAGCCCGTCGCGCAGCCGCTCAAGATGGCGGTTCGAGGACTGTTTTTCGAGCCGGCGTATATCCACCTTGCTCTCCATCAGCCGGCGGGCGAGCTCGAAATCGCCGGTTACCAGAATGCTCTGGGCGGCGCGCAGGTTCTCGATGGTCATGTCGAACAGGGTCTTCAGCTCCTCATAACCGTCGTCGGAAAACTTGAAGCTGTTCACCACCTTCTTGCGGATCTGCTCGCAGATGCCCTTTTCGATGATATCGCCGATATGTTCGAGGTTGATCGCATAGTCGATGATGGCGATCGAACGGCGTGCTTCCTCGTCGGAAAGTCCCTTGCGCCCCAGTTGCGACAGATAGACCTTCACCTCCTGCTGGCGGCGGTCGACCTTCTTTTCGAGCAGGGACACTTCCTGAAGCGGCGTAAGATCATTGTGCTTGAAGGCGTTTTCGGCGCGGATCAGCATCCGCTCGATGCTGTCGCCGACGCTTAGGACTTCGCGGGTGGCGTTGGCAAGCGCCACGACAGGCATATCCAGCGCCTGCTGGTCGAGGAAATTCGGACCGTCTTCCGCCTTCGGATCGCCCGGCACCAGCTTGGCCATCAGGTCGGATATCAGGCCGGAGAAGGGCCAGGCCAGCGCCGCCAGAATGACATTGAAGATGAGGTGGGCATCAACAGGCAGTTTTGCGGGCGAAAGCGGCAATTGCTGCAGATACGTGGCGCCATAGGAGGCGAGCGGCAGCGCGATGAGGCAGCCGACGGTGCGCACGACGAGATTGCCGATGGTGATGCGCCGCGCGGATGCGGGGCCGGAAAGCGTGGCGATGACGGGCGGGATGGCGCCGCCGAGATTGGCGCCGAGAATGAGGACGATGATGAGCCCGGCGGACAAGGTGCCGGTGGCGGCCAGCGACAGGATCAACACCACGACGGCAAGGCTGGAGGAGGAAACGAAGGCGAGCACGGCGGAGAAGATCAGCGCCACCGGCCATGCGCCATCCAGCAGGCCGATGAAAACGCCGAGCGCCGGTGACGTGCGCATCGGTTCGGTCGCCCCGCTCAGGAGATGCAGCGACAGAAGCATGAGACCGATGCCGATCAGCGCCGTTCCACCACCCTGTCTGGCGTTGGAACTGCCTTTTTTCAGCACGATGCCGGAAAGGATCAGCAGCGGCGACAGCCACTCCACCCCGGCCGCCACGATCCATGCGGTGACGGCGGTGCCGACATTGGCGCCCAGCAGCACCACCTGCGCCATGCGCGGCCTGATAAGGTCGCGTTCGGCGAAGGAGGCGACGGTGAGCGCGGTCGCCGTCGAGCTCTGCAGCGCAACCGTCGCAAAAAATCCGGAAAAGAAGGAACGGGGACCATTCTGGGTGCCGGTTGCCAGTACACTCCGGAGCTTCATGCCGAAGGCGCGGGTGACCCCGTCCTTGACCTGGGCAAGGCCGAAGAGCAGCAGCGCGACTGCGCCGAGAAGGTTGACGATGACAATGGTGGATTGCATGCGACGTCTCCTCACACCCGCCGGCGGACGTTTCCGGCGAGGGCGATTTTTATTGTCCGGCTAATTAGTATAGGGGCCTCAGCGCCCCCGGTACAGGCCGGGTTGCGACAGTTTTGAAGTAAAAACGGTCAAGTTTTGTATTTGCCCGAAAAATTGGCGCTAAAAATGGCGCTTACGTCCATGTCGTCTGGCGCAAAGCCTCGCCGGCGACCATCGCCGCAGACATGGCGACGTTGATCGAACGCTGGCCTTCGACCATCGGGATGATGATTCGCTCATCCGCCTTTTCATGCACATGGTCCGGCACGCCCGCGCTTTCGCGGCCGAAAAGCAGGATATCGTCGGGGCGATAGGCGATTTTTACATAGGGCAGGGCGGCCTTCGTGGAGGCAAGCACGAGGCGGCGGCCGGTGGTTGCCCGCCACTCTTCGAAACGATCCCAGTTGACATGGCGCGTCAGCGAGGCCGCCGCGATGTAATCCATGCCCGCCCGCTTCAGGTTGCGGTCGGAAATATCGAAACCCGCCGGCTCGATGATGTCGACGCCGAGGCCAAGGCAGGCGGCCAGCCGCAGGATGGTGCCGGTATTGCCGGGAATATCGGGCTGGTAAAGGGCGATCCTGATGTTGTTCATGTTTCCGCTGATTCAGTATTTTGCGTGTTGTTGCGAACGCTTAACACGGCTCGGCATCACACCGCCATCGTCAGCCACGGCCATCTTGCCTGGTAGTCGCGGCATTTGCGCTCGAAGAGATCGACCTGCGGATTGTTGGGATTGAGACGCAGGATGCCGTTCCACATATCGTCCAGCCCGTCCGGCGCATAGAGGCTGCCATCGTCGATCCTAATTCCAAGCCGGGTACAGGTGACCAGATATCGGTCGATGCCGTCTTCAACCCGCATGAGCGGCGGGCAGGAAACGCCGAATTTCCGTTCATACCAGAGATGCACGCGCGCCTGGTTCCTGATCTCGACCTTGTCGGGGAGATCGCCAAGCAGCCGGTTGGCCTGCTGGATCACGGCGTCTTCGGCTTCCCATGAAAGATCGTCGGCGTCGAAATAGAAGACGTCATAATCCCTGATCGCCCGTTGCGGCTCGTCGCCGCTTTTGAGATTCCAGACGGTCTGGAACAGGCAGCCCGCCGTCAATGTCGCCTGCGGCAGCTGCAAACCGGAAAGCCTCTCCAGCAGCCATTTATTGGTGTCGTTTCGGGTGACGTATTCGATGAATTGCAGTTCGGAAATCGCCATGGCTTACCGTGAATCAGTCTACCGCTCGGGTCCCCATGTTCCAGCATGGAGCGCCATTGTCATGGGTTTTCGCCGTGCGGGGTCATTCGGCTGTCATGCGCCGATGTTAGTCATCCCACAATAGCGATGATAGGAAAAAAGCCATGTTCGAACGGGTGAATTTCGTCCATCTGACCGATCTCCATATCGGCAATCCGCAGGTGCAGGACGACGATCTTTATTCCGAGACCTCGGCCACGCTTGCCGCCACGCTGACCCAGGTCAAGGCGCTGGTGCCGGCGCCCGAATTCATCGTCGTCAGCGGCGATCTGACCAACCGGGGCGATGCCGGCAGCTATGAAGAACTCAAGCGCCTGATGGCCGAGGCGGAACTGGATGTGCCGGTGCTCTTCGCGCTCGGCAACCATGACCGCCGCGATGGTTTTTACCCCGTCATGCTCGACCGTCATGAGGATCTGGACGAACCCTATGACCATGCCGAGGTCGTTGCCGGCATCCACATCATCGTCATGGACACCAGCGTTCCGGGCAAGGTCGGCGGCGCTTTCGAGCCGGGCCAGATCGAATGGCTCGAGGATGAACTTGAAAACCACCCCGACCTGCCGAAGCTGCTGGTGATGCACCATGCGCCGGCGCTGGATTTCGACCGCCCGGATGCGGAGTGGGAATCCCTGTCCTTCGCCGATACCGAAGCTCTGGACGATATATTGTTCGAGCACGATGTGATCGGCATTCTGGCGGGTCACATTCATTACGACCGCATGTCGCACTGGCAGGGCATTCCTGTCGTGGTCGGCATCGGCCAGCATTTCGCCACCGATCCGCTGTGGCTGCATGCCGGCGTGCGGATGCTGTCCGGTGCGTCTTTCGCCATCGGCACGATAAGGGACACGGGCCTCACCGTCACCTTCGCGCCCCAGCCAAGCGACCGCCGGGAGCTGAAGCGTCATACGCAGGCTGGAATGGCCGAGCTGATTGCGGAATATGAGAACGGGCAGGCGCAGGACGCAGCCGAATAAGGCGACGTCGACATCGTTTGACGGGTGGAGGCCCTTCGGCTTGTCTTCACCTGCTCGCCCTATGGGCGGCCATTGCATGTTTCTCGCGCATTCGGTGTCTTTCCGTCTGGTCATTGCTTAATTTTTGCGCTACAAGGCCATGTCTTCAACACCAGCCAAGGGAGGTTCTCATGCCAAATGACATTCGTATTCGCCTCCCGGCCCCAGTAGTTCGTCTGCTGGCTTAGGTGGTACCCTGCGGCCCGGCCGCATTTCCCATATTTCGATTCACCATGTGGCTGTTGCGGCCATGTTCAAAGACTTTTCCGTTCCCTCGTGAGCCATATTTGTGTCCGCTCACCATGTCACGATGGAACGATTGATTGCCGGAGTTCGGCCTATGTTTGGCTGGTTTGAAAAACGCCTCGATCCTTTTCCCGCTTCGGCGCCCTCCGTGCCGCCGAAGAAGCTTTTGCCGTTCCTGTGGCACTATGTGAAGCCTGCGTGGCCATGGCTGCTGCTGCTCGGCCTGATGTCCATGGGCATCGCCATTGCGGAAGCCATGCTCTACAAATTCCTCGGCAATATCGTCGACTGGCTTTCCACGGCCAATCGCGAGACGTTTTTTGCCGATGAAGGCTGGCATCTGATCGGCATGGCGGGGCTGGTGCTATTCCTGCTGCCGCTGATGGGCGCGATCCACACCATGACGATGCACCAGACGCTGGCCGGCAATTTCGGCATGATCGCGCGCTGGAAGATGCACCGTTTCCTGCTGCGTCACTCGATGAACTTCTTCGCCAACGAATTTGCCGGCCGGGTTTCGACCAAGGTGATGCAGACGGCGCTGGCGATCCGCGAAGTGGCGCTGAAGGTGATCGATGTCTTCGTCTACGCGATCAGCTTCGTTGTCTCGATGCTGTTCATGGTGGCGGCGGCGGACTGGCGGCTGGTCATCCCGCTGCTCGTCTGGCTCGGTATCTATATGGCAATCCTCGCTTATTTCGTACCGAAGCTCGGCCGGCTGGCGCAGGAACAGGCCGATGCGCGTTCGATGATGACGGGCCGGATCGTCGACAGCTACACCAATATCTCGACGATCAAGCTGTTTTCCCATGCGGGGCGCGAGGAAAGATATGCGCGCGAGGGCATGAACGTGTTTCTCGGCACGGTTCACCGCCAGATGCGCAAGATTTCCGGCTTCAACATCCTGATCGACCTCAACAACGCCCTGGTGCTGTTTTCCACGGCGGCGCTCGGTCTTTATTTCTGGATGCAGGGCTCGGTCACGGCCGGTTCGGTCGCCATCGCCATCAGCCTTGCCATGCGCGTCAACGGCATGTCGCAGTGGATCATGTGGGAAGTCACCTCGCTGTTCGAAAACATCGGCACCGTCTATGACGGCATGTCGATGATGACGAAGCCGCACGATATCGTCGATGTCGCCAAGGCGCCGCAGCTAGCGGCTCCGCAGGGCGCCATCCGTTATGACAACGTCCGCTTCCATTACGGCAAGAGCAAGGGCGTGATCGACGGGCTGACGCTCGACATCAAGCCGGGCGAGAAGGTCGGTCTGGTCGGCCGCTCCGGTGCGGGCAAGACGACGCTGATGAACCTGCTTCTGCGCTTCTACGACCTCGAAGCCGGCAGGATCACCATCGACGGGCAGGACATCTCCAAGGTGTCGCAGGACAGCCTTCGCGAGCTGATCGGCGTCGTGACGCAGGATACGTCGCTGCTCCACCGTTCGATCCGCGACAACATCGCTTATGGCCACCCCGAAGCCACCGACGAGCAGGTGATCGCAGCGGCAAAGCGGGGGAATGCCTGGGACTTCATCGAGACGCTTGTCGACATGCACGGCCGTCAGGGCCTCGATGCCCAGGTAGGCGAGCGCGGCGTGAAGCTCTCCGGCGGCCAGCGCCAGCGTATCGCCATCGCCCGCGTCTTCCTCAAGAACGCGCCGATTCTGGTACTGGACGAGGCGACTTCGGCGCTCGACTCCGAAGTCGAGGCGGCGATCCAGGAAAACCTGTTCTCGCTGATGGAAGGCAAGACGGTGATTGCGATCGCCCACCGCCTTTCGACGCTGACCGAAATGGACCGGCTCATCATCCTCGACAAGGGCCGGATCGTGGAAGCGGGCAGCCATGCGGAACTGGTGGCGATGGGCGGCATCTATGCCGACCTGTGGCGGCGCCAGTCCGGCGGCTTCATCGCCGATCATGAGGCGGAAGTGGCTGCGGAGTAAGGAAAGACGAGAGGGCGGGGAACATTCCCCGCCCTTTTTCATTTCCCGAACGTTACCGAAATATAATCTCTTCCCTCAGCTTCCGCGGCTGTTCCCGCTCCGGGAATCCGCCTATATCCGGATCATGGTCATTACCCGCATCTTCGAGTTTTTCGAGAACTGGATAAAGCCCTTCGCCCGCAAGGACGATTTGCGGCCGCCTGAAAGCACGTTCGCCTTCATCTGGTTCTACATATCGCAGGCCAAGGCGCCGTTTTTCGCCATGCTGGTGCTGGGCGGGCTGACGGCGGCCATCGAGGCGGCGCTGTTCTGGTTCGTCGGACGTCTCGTCGATATTCTCTCGACGGTCAAACCCGAAGAAGGCTGGGCGGGGCTGCTTGCGGCGCATGGCGGCGAACTGGTCGGCATGCTGGTGCTGATCGGCATCGTCCGTTTTGTCGTCACCATGATCACCGCTCTGGTGGATCAGCAGATCATCACGCCCGGCTTTTACAATCTGGTGCGCTGGCAGTCCTATATGCACGTGGCGCGGCAATCGCTGACCTTCTTCCAGAACGATTTTTCCGGCCGTATCGTCACCAAGGTCTGGTCGGGCGGGCAGGCGGCAGGCGATCTCGTCACCTCGCTGATGGAAAGCGTGTGGTTCGTCGGCATTTATTCCGTTTCCATGCTGTTCCTGATCGGCGGGCT
Organism: Agrobacterium fabrum; assembly: GCA_003241215.1. Taxonomy (GTDB): domain Bacteria; phylum Pseudomonadota; class Alphaproteobacteria; order Rhizobiales; family Rhizobiaceae; genus Agrobacterium; species Agrobacterium fabrum_A. The sequence continues at coordinate 4,749 of QFOL01000059.1, read as the reverse complement.
GGACTGGCGGCTTGCGATTGTCGTTGTCGTCTGGGTGGCGATCTTCTCGCTGCTGGCGCGTTATTTCGTGCCGCGTATCCGCCACCATTCGAAGGAAACGGCGGAAGCCGCCTCGATGCTCTCCGGTCGCATGGTGGATGCCTATAGCAATATCCAGACGCTGCGGCTGTTCGGGCGCGACGACGCCAATGACCGCTACATGCGCCAGGGTTTCGATATTTTCCAGCACGCGACCATGACGTTCACGCGCTTCATCACCGGCGTGCGCGCATCGATGGCGCTGCTGTCTGGCGTGATGATCACCTCCATGGCGGCGCTCTGCATCGATCTGTGGCTGTCCGGCAGGATCAGTTCCGGCGCCGTGGCTTTCACGCTGGCGCTGGTATTGCGTCTCAACTTTCTGCTCGGTCGGCTGATGACGCAGTTCAACGGCATCATGCGCAATTTCGGCACGGTGCAGAATGCCGCCGAATTGATTTCGCAGCCGATCGGTCTCATCGATGCGCCTGAGGCGACTGTGCTGGAAGTCAGGAAACCAAGTATCCGTTTCGAGAATGTCAGCTTCCATTACGGGCGGGCGAACGGCGTCATCGATAATCTCAATCTCGATATCAGGGCGGGTGAGAAGGTCGGTATCGTCGGGCGCTCGGGCGCGGGCAAATCCACCCTCGTCAATCTGCTGCTGCGGTTTTACGATGTCGAAAAAGGCCGCATTCTGATCGATGGGCAGGATATTGCCGACGTCACGCAGGAATCGCTCCGGGCCCATATCGGCATGGTCACGCAGGATACGTCCCTGCTGCATCGCTCCATTCGTGACAACATCATGTTCGGCCGCACCGATGCCACCGAGGCGCAGTTGCAGCAGGCGACGCGGCGCGCCAAGGCGGATGATTTCATCGCAAGGCTCGAGGATCAGCGGGGACGCAAGGGGTTCGACGCGCATGTGGGCGAACGCGGCGTGAAACTCTCCGGCGGCCAGCGCCAGCGCATCGCCATTGCCCGCGTGATGCTGAAGGATGCGCCGATCCTGGTGCTCGATGAGGCGACGTCGGCGCTCGATTCCGAGGTGGAGGCGGCGATCCAGAGCAATCTGGACGAGCTGATGCAGGGCAAGACAGTGCTTGCCATCGCCCATCGCCTGTCCACCATCGCCGCTCTCGACCGGCTGATCGTGATGGATCGCGGGCGCATCGTGGAGCAGGGCAAACATAGCGAGCTTGTCGCGCAGGGGGGGCTTTATGCCGATTTGTGGGCACGCCAGTCGGGTGGGTTTCTCGCATCGAGCGAGAACGCGTGAGAGGTTTCGAAATTTCGATTATTTAAAACCGTATGTCATGAAATTTAAAGTTGTTGTTAGTACTCGGTAAAATGTTAATTTACGAAAATATGCAATCAAAGATTTCATAACGCGCCGGTAAGCTCTTGTTTATCCCTCAATGCGAGAAAAATGTCTGGCCGTCTTGGCTGTGGGCTTTTGGGGATGAAATGATGAGTTTTTTCAAAATTCGTATTCTTTTGCCGACATTGTTTGGCGTCACGGTCTTTTTCTCTCTGGTGCAGGGCGTCGCCAGCATTCGTTCCGTGGACGAGATGGACAGACAGGCAAGCAATATTGTCCTGCGAATGGAGCGGTCGCTTGCAATCGCCGATCTCGGTGACCGGCTTGACGATATCCGGCGCAATTATCTGTCCGTTTTGACCGCCTCCACCCCGGAGGCGCGAAACGCGCTTTTCCAGCGCACGCTGCAATATCAGGAAGAACGGGCAAAAGCATTCGAGGCCTATGCGGCTGAACTGAAAATTCCGAAAATCCGCGAAAAATTCGAGCGTCTCAACACTGCGGTGGCGAAGTATGAGGCCATGGGCGCAGAACTGCGGAAGACGCTTGTTGCCGGTGATATGGATGGCGCCACCGCCATAATCGCCCGGATGACGCCGGTGGGCAACAGTGCAGGCGCGCTGTTGAAAGAAATGATCGAAGACAATCGCCAGCTCGGTTTGAGTGACAAGCAGGCCGCGGAAGATGCAGGCAATCTGGCCCTCATCATGTCGCTTGCCGTAATGCTCATCGCCGCTGCGGTTGCGCTTGGCGCTGCCTTCTTCAGTTTCAGGCGTATTTCTCGTCCCATCGCCGATATCACTTTCGCCATGAACGGTCTTGCGGCCGGGGACAAGGAGAGCGCCATCCCGCATTCGGGCCGTAAGGACGAGATCGGTGAAATGGCTGCGGCCGTTGCCGTTTTCCGTGACAACGCCATCGAACGTGAGCGTCTGGAGCACGAGACCGAAGCCAACCGCAGCCTCAGCGAGCGGGAGCGGATCGAACATGAGGCAGAAAAGGCCAGAGAAGCGGAAGAAGTTCGTTTCGCGGTCGAAAATCTCGGAAATGGGCTGAATCAGCTTTCCCGTGGCGATATGACCGTCCGCCTGGATATGGCCTTTGCCGAGCGGCTTGACGGCCTGCGCGGCGATTTCAACGAATCCGTCGCCACGCTGCAAGCGGCATTGCGCTCGGTGGGTGAAAACGCACGGGCCATCGATGCGGGCGCCGGCGAAATTCTGGAGGCGGCAGGCGATCTTTCCCGCCGCACCGAACAGCAGGCCGCCTCCGTCGAGGAAACCGCAGCCGCGCTAGAAGAAGTGACGACGGCCGTGCAGGATTCGGCTCATCGCGCCGCCGAAGCCGGCCGGCTTGTGGAGCGGGCGCGTGAGAGCGCTGAAATGTCCGGGGAGATCGTTACCCGTACGGTGCTGGCGGTGCAGGACATCGAAAAATCCGCCAATGAGATCAGCAACATCATCAGCGTCATCGACGAGATCGCCTTCCAGACCAACCTGCTGGCGCTGAATGCCGGGGTGGAGGCCGCCCGTGCGGGCGATGCCGGCAAGGGCTTTGCCGTCGTGGCGCAGGAGGTTCGTGAACTGGCCCAGCGTTCGGCCAATGCCGCCAAGGAGATCAAAATCCTCATCAACCGCTCCGGTGAGCAGGTGCGCGAAGGTGTCACGCTTGTCGGCAAGACAGGAGAGGCGCTTGCGGGCATCGTCGGTGAGGTGCGGGAAATCAACCGCCATGTCGCATCCATTGCCGTTTCGACGCGCGAGCAGTCGACAGGTCTTTCGGAAATCAGTTCCGCTGTGAACCTGATGGATCAGGGCACGCAGAAAAACGCGGCCATGGTGGAGCAGACGACAGCGGCGAGCGGCAGCCTTGCCTCGCAGGCCAGCGCCCTTAACACGCTTCTTTCCCAGTTCGTGCTGCAGAAGGGCGCGGACCATGTCGTTCCTGCCGGTCCGGCCTCTGTCGCCCAGCCTTCGCCGGCGCGCACCATGGGGCGTAAAATCGCCGCAGCCTTTGGCGGCGGGCGTCAGGCTGCCGCAGCCGAGGACTGGTCCGAGTTCTGAACGGCTCTGCGACTCGGGACCATCTGGACGGCGGCTTTCGGGCCGCCGTTTTGTTGCGGGTCTTTGCCCTTACCGGCCGACCATGAAATCCGCCATCAGGCCGAAATGGTTGGAGCCGAGGCTGTCGGGCAGGCGGGTGGTTTTCATGAGTGTTGCCGGTTCGCGCGCGAAGATGTGGTCGATGGCGATACCGAAACGGCCAGCCTCCGTCGGCCATGTGGCGGGTTCGAAGGTGGCTTTCTTCAGCTCGTTGGCGGCGAGGAATGCACGCATATCCGGGGCGATGCTGGACGAATTGAAATCTCCGGCGAGAATGAGCGGGCCGGTGACGCGAAAGAGGATTTCGCTGACTTCATCGAGCTCATCGCGATGATAATCGTCGAAATAGGGCTTGGTGATATGGCCGGCGGCGAGCGTCAGCTCCGTGCCGTCGAGATCGATACTGGCGATCGCAAACCGATCACGGCGCAGATCGCTCAGGCTGTGGAAACGGCCTTCCAGCAAGGGTCGTTTTGACAGAATGACCAGGTCGCATCCGGGCGTTCCCGCAAAACAGCCGAGCCTGTAGGGATAGGTTTGCTGCAGACGCGGCAGAACCGATTGCAATGCCGCCGCCTCGAAGAGATAGACGGCGTCGGCACCCGATTCGAGGATCTTATCGGCAATCGCTTCCGCATTGGCGGCATTGTCCATCAAGACATTGAAGGACAGCAGCCGGAACGGCTTTGCCCCTGGCGTTGCGACGGCGGATGTGGAAAATTCCATCAGCATCATCACCGCATGGATGGCGAGTGCGAGCGACCAGACGACGAGGACCGCCGAAACCGCATCGCGCGTCAGCCAGAAAACGAGACATGACAGCAGGATACAGGCGACGGCGATGTGCAGCTGGAAGCTGGTGACAAAGGCGAGAAGCCAGAAATCGGTGACGTAGCGCAGGCTGGCAATGAAAAGAACGGCAGTCACCGCCGTCAAGACCATGCAAGAGAGCTTCGCCGTCATCCGAATCCCTGCTTTCCGCGCTCTCCCTTGAAGTCTCCTAACATGGTGCATGGATGCGCACAATGTTGCCCGCCTGCCAAGGACGGCGAAAAAATGCGAGCCAAATCGGCCCCCTCCGGCAGAATTACGGCAGCTTTGTGTGCTTTGCTCTTGCCAAGTCAGTCAATATTTTGCGATCAAACACATGACGCGGTTTTCTCAAATGCCGCGAGAATGACCAGGACGATGGGACGGAGTTTGTCTTGGATCAAATCATAGCGGGAGGACTCATGCGATTTACGGCAAAAACAGCGCAGAGGATGGTGTAGCGGTGAGCGAGCACGTAACCAATCACGACGCTTC
>QFOL01000396.1 GCA_003241215.1 Agrobacterium fabrum | reverse complement strand
CGCCCTCCAGAAGCGGGAAGACATAATAGCCATATTGCCGTTTCGGCTCGGGCACGAAGACCTCGATGCGGTAATAGAAGCCAAACAGCCGCTCCGTGCGGTTTCGGTCGCGCAGCAGCGGGTCGAAGGGGCTGAGGACGCGGACGCGGGATGAGGGTTCCGGCACGTCGGTCAGGTCGGCGGTGAAATCGGCAAAGGCATAGGAGGGACGGGCAGTGTCGCCGTCGCTTGCAAGAAGCGAAACCTCGCAGAGTTCATCGCGATGGCTTTTGACCCAGTCCCTCGCCTCCTGCGGGGTGACGAGATCGAAAAAGGCGGCGATTTCGCCATGGGTGGCGAAACCCCGACGCTTCAGCGCCTCGCGGCAGGCCCAGTCGACAAATTCGGCGTGTTCCACCTCGGTTTCGTGATGCTCGCCGGGAATGACCCGTTCGGCGAGATCATAGACCTTCTGGAAATTCACGCGGCCGGCTATGGCGAGCTTGCCGGTGTGCCAGAGATATTCGAGCGCGGTCTTGGAGGGATGCCAGTTCCACCAGCCGCCGGACTGGTGCCCCTCCTCCTTCAGCTCCCGCGCCAGAACCGGGCCGGTGGCGGCGATGCGCTCCAGCGTTTCGCCGAAGGCGGCATCGAAGCCCTCGCCGTGCCATTTGCGCCAGCGCTCCTGAATGATCGGCTCGCGGCGGCGGAAACGATGTTTCCAGTAGGGATAAAATTCCGTCGGCACGATGGAAGCGTCATGTGTCCAGTGCTCGAACAGCGCCCGGTCCTTTTCCAGCAACGTGGTCAGATGGTCACGCCTGTAGGTCTGGTTGCGGGAGAAGATGATCTGATGGTGGGCGCGTTCCACGGTGCCGATGCTGTCCACCTGCACAAAACCGATATCGGTTATCAGCTGCAGCAGGTCGCTCTTGGAAAGCGCCTTGCCGGGCGGAGAGGAAAGCCCCTGCCGCGCCAGAAATATCCGCCTTGCCGCTTCGTTTGAAACCTTGATCGCCATGGCGCAGAAGGTATGACGGCTTTTTCAGGATTGCAATGTTCTTTTTTTGTTCCTTGTTTCACTTCTGTTGATGACGGGGTATAGAACCGGAAAACGAGCGCGAGGATGTAAGCTTGGAAATCCGTTTTAACGCCGCCGGTGTCGCTTTCGAGGGCCGGCAGGCCCTGCAGCCGCTGTCTGTGACATTGACGGAACGGCGCATCGGCGTGATCGGCCTCAATGGTTCCGGCAAGACCACCTTTGCCCGGCTGATCAACGGGCTGAACAAACCGAGCGAGGGCAAGGTTTCGGTAAACGGCCTCGACACGGTGAGCGATGCCAAGGCGGTCTTGCAGACGGTCGGCTTCATCTTCCAGAATCCGCAGAACCAGATCATCCTGCCAATCGTGCGCGACGATGTCGCCTTCGGTCTCAAGCGTCTCGGTCTCGGCAGGGCGGAAACCGACGCCAGGGTCAAAGCCGTCCTTGCCCGGCTCGGCATTCCTCATCTGGAAGAGCGGCGCGCGCATGAGCTTTCCGGCGGCGAATTGCAGCTTGCGGCGCTGGCGGCGCTTCTGGTCACCGAACCGCAAATCCTCATTCTCGATGAGCCGACCAACCAGCTCGATCTCAAAAACCGTGCCATCGTGGAAAAAACCATGGCGGCGCTGTCGCAGGCGCTTGTTGTCGTCACCCATGATCTGCCGCTGGTTGCGGGTTTCGACCGGGTGCTGGTTTTCCATGAAGGCGCGCTGGTGGCCGATGCCGCCCCCGAAGAAGCGGTGGCGCACTATCTGGAGGTGGCATCGCGATGAAATCGCTGCATGTGGAAGGCACCGGCTGGCTCTACCGCGTCTCGCCGCGCCTCAAACTCCTGACGCTCATGGGTTTCAGCATCGTATTGTTCCTCACCCGCGATCTGCTGGTTCTCTCATGCGCGACGGTTCTGGCCGCCCTTATTCTGGGCGCAACGCGGCTGCCCTTCAAGGACATCGGCCTGCGGCTGCGGCCGGTGATGCTGACCATCTTCCTCGTCGCCGCCTTCAGCTATCTCCTGCTTCCGGCCCATGATGCCAGTGTCAATCTTTTGCGGCTGACGGCGCTGGCGCTGCTTGCCACCGCCGTCACCATCACCGTCAGCATCTCCCAATTCATGGACGAGATCGCGCTTGCCGCCGCCCCGCTGGAAAGGCTGGGGCTGGTGAAGGCCGCCGATATTGGGCTCTCGGTCGGGCTCGTCGTGCGTTTCGTGCCTGAAATCGTCAACCGTTACCATGCGGTGCGCGATGCGCACCGGGCGCGCGGCCTGCCCGTGCGGATGGCCACCATCATCGTGCCTCTGGTGATTATGACGTTGAAGGATGCCGATGCCATTGCCGATGCCATTGACGCGCGCGGTTTCAGAGGCCAAAGCTGACGGCCAGATAACCATCCGGAGTTTCCGAGCCATGACGACCCGCGACCTTGTGCTGATTTCGCTGTTTTCCGCCATCATCATCGCACTCGGGCTTCTGCCGCCGATCACGCTCGGTTTCATTCCCGTGCCGATCACCGCGCAGTCGCTCGGCGTCATGCTGGCCGGTGTCGTGCTGGGCGCGAAACGCGGCACGCTGGCGGTTCTCCTGACGATCCTGATTGCCGCCATCGGCCTGCCGGTGCTTTCGGGCGGACGCGGCGGCCTTTCCATCTTCACCACACCGACCACGGGCTTCCTGATCGGCTGGATCGCGGCGGTTTTCGTCACCGGCACGCTCTCGGAAAAACTCGTCAATCGCGGCCAGTCCGCTCTCACACAGGGCATCGGTTTCTTCGTCGCCAGCCTGATCGGCGGCGTGGTCGTGCTTTATGCTTTCGGCATCACCTATCTGGCGCTGGTCGTCGGGCTCGGTTTCGAAAAGGCCTTCATGGGTTCGCTCGCCTTCATTCCGGGCGATGCGCTGAAGGCCGTGCTCGCGGCCCTTGCCGGCCGCGCCGTGATGGCCGGTTATCCGCTTCTGCCGCAGCGCGCCTGAACAGACTTTCTTCGGGAGGAAAAGAATGGCGACGCGTTTATACGAACATCCGATCTTCCTGGAGCATATCACGCCATCCGGCCACCCCGAGCGGCCGGACCGCCTGCGGTCGCTGAACATCGCGCTCGAACACCCGAATTTCGAGCGGCTGGATCGCAAAGAAGCGCCGCAGGCCAAATTTCGAGCGCCTTGATCGCAAAGAAGCGCCTCAGGCCAATGAAGACGCGGTGCTGCTGGCGCATCCGGAAGAGCATCTGCTTGCCGTGATGCGACAGGTGCCCGAAGAGGATAGCGAGATCAACCGCATTGAGGCCGACACTTACGTTTCGCAAAAAAGCCTGCAGGCGGCGCTGACCGGCAAGGCCATGGGCTTCTGTCTTTTCAACAATGTGGCGATCGCCGCCCGCCACGCGCAGAAGGCGCATGGTGCCGAGCGCGTCGCCATCATTGACTGGGACGTGCACCACGGCAACGGCACGCAGGACGTCTTCTGGAACGACACATCCGTGCTGTTCTGCTCCACCCACCAGATGCCGCTTTATCCGTGGAGCGGCGATAAAAACGAAACCGGCGTTAAGAACAACATCGTCAACGCCCCGCTTTCTCCCAACACCGGCAGCGAACATTTCCGCGAGGCCTTCAAATCACGCGTTTTGCCGGCGATTGCCGATTTTTCGCCCGATCTCATTCTCATCTCCGCCGGTTTCGACGCGCATCACCGCGATCCGCTGGCGCAGATCAATCTGGTGGGCGAGGATTTCGACTGGGCGACGGGCCGGCTTCTGGAGATGGCGGATAAATACACTTCGAACCGGGTCGTCAGCCTTGGAAGGGCTGGCGGAATCGGCAGCCATGCATATTTTGAGAATGATGAAGGGTTGAACATGACGGAAAATGCCAACACAGCCGATGTCAGCGGTTATTCTTTCGAAAAAGCCGTCGCCGAGCTGGAAAGCATTGTCGCACGCCTGGAACGCGGAGACGTGGCGCTGGACGAATCCATCGCCATCTATGAGCGCGGCGAAGCCCTGAAGAAGCATTGCGAAACGCTGTTGAACGCCGCCGAAAAGCGAATCGAGAAGATTCGCCTCGACCGTGCGGGCAAGCCGCAGGGCGTGGAGCCGCTGGACGGGGAGTGATCGCCCGGAAGGCGGAACGTTTGGTTGATTCGACAAACGACCCCACCTCCCTCATTCCTGTGCTTGTCACAGGAATCCAGTCGACGCGCGTCTGCGCGGCGGGAAGAGTCTTTTCAGCCCAAGGACTTGGGCTGGCTGGATTCCTGTGACAAGCACAGGAATGAGGGAGTTTGTGGGTTAAGCGGGGTTAAATTCGCTCCCCCCCTCATCCGCTAACGACGCACAAACACAGCGTTCGATATCCCGATGCTCGCCCGCACCATCAGTTGTGATAAACTCCCGTTCGAAGATACGAGGAGCAAAATATGTCCTTCTTTCCCGGTAACGATCCCGTCGCGGGTGATGCTTTTGCCTGCGACGCCATCGAGAACCTCATCATTCCCCGCACGAGCGACATTGGCGGCTTTGCCGTGCGCCGCGCCCTTCCCACCCGGCAGCGGCGTCTCGTCGGCCCCTTCATCTTTTTCGATCGCATGGGCCCGGCGATCCTGAAGGCCGGTGAGGCGCTGGACGTCAAGCCGCATCCGCATATCGGGCTGTCCACCGTCACCTATCTGTTCGACGGCGAAATCAAGCATCGCGACAGTCTCGGCACCGAGCTCGTCATCCGCCCCGGCGACATCAACCTGATGACGGCCGGGCGCGGCATCGTGCATTCGGAACGCACGCCGGAAAACCTGCGCGGCCATCCGCTTTCCATG
>QFOL01000395.1 GCA_003241215.1 Agrobacterium fabrum | reverse complement strand
CCAGCAGGACGCGGCCGCCAATCTCCGTTTCGAGGAACAGCGTGTAGCCCGGCAAAGGCTGTCGGCGGACGATGTCGCGCAGCTCGAAGGCGAAGCGCTTGAAGGGCGAAAGGCTGCCGGATTTCTGATGGAGATGGCGAAAGTCGAACCGCCAGCCATCACGCTGCCGACCGCCGTGTTTGCGGACGAGGCGATAGAGCCAGCGATCGAGACCGCCGGTCAGATCGAAATAGGCCCGGTCGATCGTCAGCACGAGCGCGTCGTCGAGGACGGCTCGGTAGAACCAGTCCGGCACGATCAGCTCGATGCCGGCCGGCCTCCCGTCGCGATCCGTCCGCTCCTGCCATTCGTTGATCCAGGAGAAGCGATGTCGCCGGCCTTCGGCGGGCTGACGGATCGACGTGGATACGGTGGTCGATTGCAGACGATCGAGCGCGGCCTTCAGGCGCTGATAGTCGCGAAGGCCGGTGCCGCGTCCGACAAACAGGAGGATTTCGTAGGGCGTGGCGGCCATCAGCCGGGAGGTGCGAAGGCCGGCGTCGCGGGCCTCGACGATCTGGCTTGCGGCCCAGATGAGAATGTCGGCGTCCCATATGGTCGCCATGCCGTGATCGGGCACCGCCTCGACCCGGATCGACACATTGCCTGCGGCAAAATCGATCGGGGCGATGCGGTGAGACTTGGAGAGGGAGAAAAACGGATAGGCCATGAGATCCTGCGCGTCTCTTGGCGCGAAGTCGCCGGGGAGCGCTCGAAACAGATCGAGCTGTCCACGCTCCGAAACTGACCGGGGTCGCGCCGCCATTCTGGATTCCGGTCAGCGCGCGTGGCGGCCGGCGTGGACCGGCGGCTGCGGAGTCTGGCGCTTGGCCGGGAGCACGCTCCCGCGCGGATCGGAGGTGGAGGTGACGGCGCCTAGCTCGGCCCAGGCTTGGAGATCGTCGACGGCATAGACGACGCGACCGCCAAGTTTTCGGTAAGCGGGGCCGGTGCCGTAGGTCCGATGCTTTTCGAGGGTGCGAGCGGAGAGACTGAGGAATTCCGCCGCCTCCTTGGTGCGCAGAAAGCGCGGCGGCAAAACGGCGAGTTCGGGTCGCATGGATCGGGCCTCCGTGGGGTTTTCGGCGGCCGCTGGGGTTCAGCGGCGGACGGCGACCACGGTGGCGTAGGGATCGGTGCGAGAGGGATGGGGAAGAAAGGGAGGGCTAAAATCCCCACCCCGAATCCTGTCGAGATGGCGCTATGGTCGCCTGCGATGGCGGAGGAGTTGGAGGTATCCGCCGCCGATCATGGTGATCGCGCTCTCCACGAGGCCGATCACCGTGTCGCGCAGGGCCGAAGTTTTCCATGAATCAGCGGAGACGCGGGTCTCGCCGTAGATCGCGTTGGCGATTTGACGATAGCTCGCGCCGTGGTCTCGCCCGTCGGCGGCCTGCAGCATAAGCCGAAGACGCCGGCGTTGCTGTGTGGTGATCCGCGTATCGCGGATCGCAGGGCGGCGATGCCAGGCTCGCCAAAGACGGGTAGCAGCCTCGATGTGGCTTAGCGCGTCATCACCCATCGGGATGAGTGTCGCCAAAGGCGAGTGGGGTGTTGCACCCGGCAAGAAAACGAGTTGAACGCCGCTCTCGGCGTGGAGGGCGTTCAGGCCCTCGGCGCTAGGGCGTAGGTCGCCAAGGCCGCCGGGATGAGGATGTGCTGCGGGCAACTGGAACGGCGGAGGAATCGTGAGCGCGAGAACGGCGGTGCTTGCGCTGCTCGACCAGAAAACCTCTTGCGATAACGCGGACAAGCTCGGAGTGGCGGCGAAATCGCAACCCCCATAACTGCTCTGCTTCGAGTGTTAACGGTGCCATTTCAAGATTGCCGATGATTAATTTGGCATAGTGCTGCTGATACGGCACAGATCTTCGCAAGCATTCCCAGGCGAGACCTTCCGTCTGCAATGCGTCGAAATAGTCGTAACTCTTGCGATCCCGCCATTGCGAAGTGTCTGGTTTCATTCATCAGCTCCTCGCCGTTAAAGCGATCTACGAGCGATCAACGATTCCGAGTTGCAATCTTCGGTGGAAGTCGTGGAACGTGCATCGCGCGATGCAGAGCGCGCATCACGAGCAAGAACCGCACCGGGTTGGTCAATTCGATTTGCCGCGAAGAAGATGTCGATAACCCGTGTGAGTCATCCATCTTGCGCGGGTCAGGTGGCTGTCGTGGACGTGCTTGGCGCGGTCGGGTTCAAGGGCGGGATCAATCCCGAAAAGAATCTGCACCGCTTCGGACCAATCTGCGCCATCGGCGTCCGCATCGAGCAGGCGCATGTAGAGTTTCATATGGGCGCGGTCGTATGCCGTCAGTTCGGCATCGGATGGCGCCGTATCATCAAACGGTTCGATCATCGCGTGTCTTTCGCCCCCCAGCGCAACAGGATGTCGGCTGCGCATGTTAGTAACAATTTGTGGGAGACGGATGACGCCCTGGAAGCATCAGTCGATGCCGCTGGGGCATCGCGCAAATCCAGTCGTTCAGCGCAGTTTATCCTCACGACCATTGACGAGCAGCACACCTTGTCCGCGATCGGTGGACAAAAAGACGATGCCTCCTGCTTCCAGTGCCCGGCGCACCTGATCGCGCGTTGTTTCATAGACCTCCAACCCGCTTTCGGATTCGAGGCGCTTCAACGCGGTCAGTGATACTCGGGCGCGGTCAGCGAGCGTCTCCTGTGTCCAGCCAAGCAACGCGCGTGCGGCCCGTGATTGTCGGGCGGTGATCATACATGATCACCTCCCATTTCCGCGAACACGCACGCCAGAACTACGGCTATTATAGTCGCTCTATGGCGACCTTGCGAGGGAAAACAACGTTTCGGAGCTGATGGTTGAGCGGCAATCGCGGGGTAACGGTTCGGTCGTTCCACGGTTGCGTCGCAAGCTATATGCGTCGGTCATTGGAAACGGCAAAGGCCCCGACCGATCCGGCCGGGGCCTTGGTTGGGGCTTAGTCGCCCCGCCGACCGTTCGGTCGGGACCAGATGAGGGAGAAGGTATCGCCTTCCTCGTCGTCGAAGAGGTTGGCGTAGATCGGGGCGTTGAAGCTCGGATCGTCGAGCTTGAGGCCCAGGTAGTCGCGGCCCTCGTTGGAGCGCTTGGACCAGGCGGCGCCGATCTCGGCGCGGCCGACCAGAACCCGGTGGCTGGGGGCGTTGTCGCCGGTGGCGCGGGTGTCGGGGACGATGCGCACGCCCTTGGCCTGGACGCTGAGGGTGACGATTTCGCCGGTGAACTCGTTCGAGCCGGTCTTCTTGAAGGTGCCGATGGTCGCC
>QFOL01000394.1 GCA_003241215.1 Agrobacterium fabrum | reverse complement strand
AGTGACAGGACGAGCGGCGCTTCTTCCGAGGCCTCGGCCACACGGGTCAGCACGCTGTCCACGGCATTGTGATAAGGCCGGTGAAAAGTCTCGATCCGCTTTTGCCATTCCCCGTCGGAAATCGGATGGTTTCCGGGGATGATCGCTCCGTCCGAGATTTTCATAATGAGAGTTGGATCATCCTCACCACGATTCGGATCGATCAGCAGCCGCGAGAAACGCCCGAGCACCGCCGGCCCTCTATACCGATATCAAATGCGATGTGGCGATGAAAAGCGGTTTGCGGAAGACCAAGATTGCCGTAGTGTGCCGGCAGAAGGTTCATGGCGTGGTCTGCCAGCAGAACCATGCCTTTGTCATAATCGCCTTCTATGATTTCATAGGGTATGAAGTCGTTCATCGATGATTTTTCTGGGGCAGCATTGAGGAGAGAAACTTGATGGCATGGCTTGAGGCCGGGCGCAAGTTACGGCGGTTAAACTCGCGTTGACTTTCTTGGGCGGCCACGCCAAGAAGTGTGTTCATTATAACCATGGAATCCGGATGGAAGCCGTGACTCAGTCATCTCTCGCTCGTCCCCGCCACATCAGGCACCTCGCCCGTCTTTTTTCCATAGCGGCATTGTTTCTGACCCCTTTCATGATCGCGGCGCCCGCGTATGCGGATTTTCGCGTCTGCAACAGCACGCAGAATCTCGTGGGGGTCGCAATTGGCTATCGGGCACAGGAGGGCTGGGTCAGCGAAGGCTGGTGGCAGGTCCCCGCCTCGACCTGCGCGACGCTGATCGAAGGTGAACTGCAGTCACGTTATTATTATCTCTATGCCGAGCGCAGCTTCCAGAGAATGGGTTTCAAGGAATATGACACGGGCAGACAGGGCAGCTGGATGGTCCAGCTTTCCGATACGCCAGGCACACAGGGAAATCAAAACTGATGAAGCGTAACCGCAAAGTCAAAATTCTTGCAACTCTCGGCCCTGCCTCCTCTGATGAGGCCATGATCGAAAAGCTGCATCTCGCCGGCTCATTCAGCGCATCCGTTCGGTCGAGAGCCGCAACGGCCGCCCCATCGGCATTCTGGCCGACCTGCAGGGTCCCAAGCTGCGCGTCGGAAAATTTGCCGAAGGCAAGGTCGAGCTCGTTCCGGGCCAGCCCTTCACGCTGGACAATAACGACACGCCAGGTGACAACACCCGCGTCTTCCTTCCCCATCCGGAAATTCTCGAGGCGGTCAAGCCCGGCCATCGCCTGCTGATCGATGACGGCAAGCTGCATCTGCGCGCTGAAAAGAGCGACGGCAAGAGCATCGTCACAACAGTCATTTCCGGCACCCGCATTTCCGACCGCAAGGGCATCAGCCTGCCTGATACGCTGCTCGGCGTCGGCGTTCTGACCGACAAGGACCGCGTCGATCTCGATGCCGTTCTCGCAACCGGCGAAGTCGACTGGGTGGCGCTTTCCTTCGTCCAGCGTCCGGAAGACCTTGCGGAAGTGCGCAAGATCGCACGCGGCCGCGTCGGCCTGATGTCCAAGATCGAAAAGCCGCAGGCCGTCGAGCGCATCGAGGAAATCATCGAGCTTTCGGACGCCTTGATGGTTGCCCGCGGCGACCTCGGCGTCGAAATGCCGCTGGAAGCGGTTCCCGGCATCCAGAAGCAGCTGACCCGCGCCTGCCGCCGCGCCGGCAAGCCGGTCGTCGTCGCCACGCAGATGCTGGAATCGATGATAACGGCGCCCGTACCGACCCGCGCCGAAGTCTCCGACGTCGCAACCGCCGTCTTCGAAGGCGCTGACGCCATCATGCTGTCGGCTGAATCCGCCTCTGGCGACTATCCGGTCGAAGCGGTTTCCACCATGGCTTCCATTGCCAGCACGGTGGAGCAGGACCCCTATTATTCCAATATCATCTATGCGCAGCGCGCCCAGCCGGAACCGACAGGTGCCGACGCCATTTCGCTTGCCGCCCGCCAGATCGCCGAAACGCTGAAGCTTGCGGCAATCGTCACCTATACCTCCTCGGGCACGACCGGCCTGCGCGCCGCGCGCGAACGGCCGCAGGTTCCGATCATTGCGCTGTCCCCGATCATCCAGACCGCACGCCGCCTGTCGGTCGTCTGGGGCCTGCACTGCGTCGTCACCGGCGATGCCAGCGACCTCGACGACATGGTGAACCGTGCTTGTCGCATCGTTGTTTCCGAAGGTTTCGGCAAGCCGGGCGATCGCATCATCATTTCCGCAGGCGTGCCTCTCGGCACCCCCGGCGCAACCAATATGGTACGCATCGCCTATATCGGCTCGGACGGCCAGAGCGGCGTCTAAAGCCGCAATATCCCGCATAAAAAACCCGCCGGTAACGGCGGGTTTTTTGTTGGCCTCTCGGCCGTCTTATGAAAGCAGGCTCAGTGCATCTTTACAGGTGTGCTGAAACGGCTGGATTCGATGGCCACTGCACCGGGCTTGAAGCTCGCCGAGGTGGCGGAAGCCGACATATCGTTGCTGAGCATACGGTTGGCGACAACACGCGGCGCCTTTACCGAGCGTCCGGTCGCGCCCTTGTTCTGGTTGAGCGCCCAATCCGAAATAAGGTCCTGCGTCAGGCGTCCCCCGCCCACCATGGCCTGCTGGGAAACGGCCGCATCCTGCTTGCTCGGGCGCGAACCCTTGGTCGGCATGCCGGCGCTGAGGCCGCCATTGATGGCGGGCTTCAGATCGAAAGCATCACCGAAGCCAGCCTGCGGTTCGGCCTTGGCCGTTTCGGCGGGCGCGACGGTGACCTTGTGATTGACGGCTGCCGGGAATGGCGCAGCTGTCGGCACGGCAGCGGACTGGACCTGCGACCGGGCCGCCTGACCACTCTGTTCAAGAGCGGCAACCACCGTCGGCGAAAGCGTATCCTGCTGCGCCTCGGCGAGATCGTCTTCGCCTTCGGGATCGGCATTGGCAGCGGCCAGCAGGGCTTCCGCCACGGCCGGACGGTTGGCGGGAACCGGAACGGAAGCAAGCTCGCCGGTCGCGGCCGGTGTCGCACCATCTGCAGACGCCGTCAGGATAGATCCTTCCGCATCACCCCTCATGCCGCGCGGGCCAAGAAGGGTGGGCACGGGCACGGAGACCTCGGCGAGATCAGCAAATTGCTGGCGCTCGGCCGGCGCGGAAGCCGGAGTCGGCGTGGTCGCCGCCTGCAGGGCGTCCTGCGCGGCATTGCGGGCCGGAGAATAAAGCGCCGTGGCAAGGCCGGTATTGGCAGGCGGCTGATTGCCGAATGCCGGACGAGCCGTCGGCAGCGGCGCATCGTTCACGCCGGGAAGCGCCTGTGCCGAAGCAACTGCAATCGTGGGTTCAGGCTCGGGAGCCGCCTGTTGCGGAGCCGCCGGGCGAGCGACCGCCGGACGTTCTGCGGGCTCCGGCGCTGCAATGCTATCGGGATCTTCATCCTCGTCGCCGCCGCCGCCAAAGAGCGTCTGCAGCAGCGTCTTGCGCTTGCCGCCGCCACCGGATGAGGCAGGGCCTGCACCGGCGCTGGAAGCAACCTGAATGGAGGACGAGCTGACGCGCTTCTTGTAGTCGGCGAGCGCCTGCTCATAACCGGGGAGCGGCTTGCCGTCGGAAGGAAGATGCAGCGTATTGCCATTCGGGAAGATGCGAACGAGTTCCTGGCGGCTCATGCGCGGCCAGGCGCGAACACCGCCGACATCCATGTGCACGAAGGGAGAGCCGGAACTGGGATAAAAGCCAACGCCACCGATCTGCATCTGCATACCGATTTCGCGTAGGCGCGCAAGCTTCACGCCGGGAATATAAAAGTCCATGGCCTTGCCGAGCATGTGCTGGCTTTTTTCAGCAACGCCCTTGGTGCGCGAACGCAGCAGACCATTGGTCTCGGGCGAACGGAAGGCCGAAACAACATTGATGTAATCGGTCGCGCCGCTGCGGCGATAGACTTCCCAGACAAGATCGAAAAGTCGCGGGTCCATCCGCGTCGGCTGGTTGCGGCGCCAGTCGCGCAGGAAGCGGTTCAGCTCCTGCAGGCCCTTCTGGTCGTATTTTCCATTGCGCTTGAAGGTGATGACCGCCTTCTCGCGTGTGTGGATATAATACAGTTTGAGGCTGCGCGTCTCGGCGGCGGCTTCCGTCGCCGAAACACCTACAAAAGGCATTGCGGCGAGCATCAGGCAGGCAAAGGTGACAGCGCGCGCCGACAGCTTCGTGCATATATCCTTGATCAAGCCGCGCGCGATCCTGGTCGAAAGCGCGTTATTCCGATGCAGATATGGCAATTCGATCCCCGCCTGGAAGACAATTTCTGTCACATTGCCTCAAATGAACGTCAAATACGGTGACACG
>QFOL01000393.1 GCA_003241215.1 Agrobacterium fabrum | reverse complement strand
CGCACCAATCCGCTGCTCGCCAAGCTGGTGCGGCAGTTCAACTGCGATGTTTATCCCGCCCGCTGCGTGCGTCTTCCCGACAACCGCTACAGGCTGGAAATAGAGCCCATGGTTGAAATTCCGCGCGATGAGAAGGGCAATGTCGACATTCAGGCGACGGCGCAGCTTCTGAACGACAAGGTGGAAAGCTGGGTGCGCGAATACCCCGGACAATGGCTGTGGTATCACGACCGCTGGGACGTGAAGCACCAGATTTGAGGCGATCGCCATGCGTCCGGATTTTCTGAGGTTTTGATGAAATTCGACGCGGAAATCGTGCGTTTCAATAGTTTCCCATATTAGCGGAACCTCATTTTTCGTTCATGGATTATCGAAATTGAAAAAATAGCGGCGGCTGTGATATTTTGGACAACAATCCTCGCGGCGTTCCTGCGTTTCGTTACGTCATTTTTAAGCGCACAGACGCTATAATCTGGGGACTAAAGGGTTAATCCGTTCGCATTGGGAGCGGGGTTATGCCCGTTCAGGGAGAGTTGGGTTGAAAGATTTGATTGAGTTGTTCTGGCTGCGTTACACGGAACTGCAATCTGCCGTTGGTAAAAACGAGGCCGACAAGATTGCAGTGCTGGAGCGTGAACTGGAGCAGCTTCTCGAACGTGTCGTCGGGCGTCAGACGGAAAGCTCCGAGGATATTCGCGAGCAGTTCCGTTTCGCCATCGACCTCCTCAACCACGAGGCGGAGGATCTCGGCTGCGTGCAGCGCAACTCCGAGCTTCTGCGAACGCTGGTAGACCGTTATGTCGGCATGCCGCCCAAGGCCAAGGTCATCGGCGATGAGGACGAGGACACTCTGGAGTGGCACCATCGCCATCTGATCCTCGATGAGGACATGCTCAACGATCTGGAGGACCCCGTCGTGGTCGTTTCTCCCGGTTATCGCGTGTCCTTCGCCAATGCTCTCGATGCGTTTCAGCGCAATGCCCCGGAAGGGCTTGTCGGCTGCCACATCGCCGAGCTGGTCGGTGTCCACCGTTTCCAGAACGACCTCCGGGAAAAGCTCGACAATTGCTTCAAGGGCGATACGTCGAAATACACCTATGCGGAAGACCAGAACGGCCGGACGATTGTCAAATCACTGGAAATGTCCCCCTGCTATTCGTCGGCCTACAAGCTCGTCGGCGCCATGGTGGTGATCCGGGAAATCGCCGATCGCAGACGCCGCGCCACGGCGTGACGGCAGGTTCTGGTCTCTGACGACACTCCCTCAGCTTTGCCGTTTCCTGTTATTTCGGGAAAATGGTCTCCCAGATCGTGGCGATGGACCATGCGGACGAGGCATCGACCAGAAGCTTCGTCGCCATGGCCAGGCAGGAGAGCACCAGCAGCGGTCGGATGATCTTTGCGCCGTTCTTCATGGCGAAGCGTGAGCCGATCTGTGCGCCGATGAACTGGCCAACGCCCATGGCGAGGCCGAGCTTCCACAAAACCGCGCCACCTATCGCAAACACGACAAAGCCGCCGAAGTTCGAGCCGAGGTTAAGAAGCTTGGTGTGGGCGGTTGCCTTCAGCATGCCGAAGCCGGCAAGCGCCACAAAGGCCAGCATGTAGAAGGAACCCGCGCCGGGGCCGAAAACGCCGTCGTAAAAGCCCACCAGCGGCGCGACCGTAAAACCGAACACGAAGGGTGTGATGCGGCGGTGGCTGTCGATATCGCTGAGCTGCGGCTTGAAGGCGAAATAGAGCGCAATCGCGATCAGCAGGAACGGCATGATGGTGCGCAGCAGGTCGGACGGCACGAAGGCGGCGGTGACCGCGCCGAGCCCGCCGCCAAGCATGGCCATGACGGCCATCGGCAATTGTTCCCTCAGATTGACATGGCCGCGCCGGGCATAGGCGATGGTGGCGGAGGCCGAGCCGAACTGCGATTGCAGCTTGTTGGTGCCGAGCGTATCGAGCGGCGCGATGCCCATGATCAGCATTGCCGGAATGGTGATGAGGCCGCCGCCGCCGGCGATGGAATCGATGAAACCGGCAAAGATGGCGACGCAGAAAAGGACGATAAATACGTTGAGGGCGATGTCTTGCACTTGGCATGTCCGGGCAGGCGGCGGGAGAGGGCTTCTTGTTTCACTGAAAAGACCGCCGTGCAATATTTTTCTGCATGATATGCCGCCAGCGGGGGGATTGCGGTGTTGCCGCTTATCGTTATGTTTCCGTGGCGCGTCGCCGGAAGAAGCGGATGGCGCTTGAGACATATGGATGAGGGCATTATGCATAAAGTGATATTCGATACGGATCCCGGTGTAGACGACGCCATGGCGCTTCTGTTCCTGCATCGCCATCCCGATATCGATCTGATCGGCGTCACCACGGTTTTCGGCAACGCCCCCATCGATATCACCACTCGCAATGCGCTCTTCCTCAAGCGGGAATGGCAGATGACCGCACCGGTCGCGAGAGGCGCCGGCGTGACCTTCGATCCCGCCCGCAAGGAAGGCCACTGGCCGACCTTCATTCATGGCGAAAACGGTCTCGGTGACATCGATATCCCTGAAACCATCGATCTGCCGCTCGATCCGCGCCCGGCGCATCGTTTCATCATCGAGACGGTGAAGGCCAATCCCGGCGAGGTGACGCTGATCGCAGTCGGCCGCATGACTAATCTGGCGCTGGCGCTGCGCGAGGAGCCGGATTTTGCGGCGCTGGTGAAGGAAGTGATCGTGATGGGCGGCGCCTTCGACATGAACGGTAATGTCTCGCCGGCGGCCGAGGCCAATATTCACGGCGACCCGGAGGCGGCCGATCTCGTCTTCACCGCGCCCTGGCGCGTGGTCGTCGTCGGTCTCGACGTGACGACAAAAACGGTGATGACCAGCGCCTTCATGGCAGAGATGGCCAAGGCCGGCGGCAAGCCCGTGCAGCTTCTTTCCGACCTGTCGCAATTCTACATCGATTTCTACAAGACCCGCACCGGCGACGGCATGGTGGTGCATGACAGCTGCGCCTGCGTTTATCTCGTCGCGCCGGAACTGTTTACGACCCGCAGCGGCCCGGTGCGTGTGGTCTGCGGCGGTCTTGCCGATGGCCAGACGATCCAGAAGCCGGACGGACGCGCCTTTCCGCCTGGTGACTGGGACGGGCATCCGAGCCAGCTCGTCTGCACGGATATCAAGCCGGAACGCGTGCTTTCGGTCATCCGCGCGGCAATTGTGAAGGGCGAGCGCGGCTGAACGACAGGAATGGCCGTTCTTGAGCATGGCTTGCCTTGCATTTTCCAAGAATCTGGCGTTATGCAAGTTCCTTGATCCTGTTGCGTGATCCGCCTTGC
>QFOL01000392.1 GCA_003241215.1 Agrobacterium fabrum | reverse complement strand
AAAGCACCTGCGCGATTATCCCGGCGCCGTGATGATGATTACCCACGACCGCTACTTCCTCGACAACGTCACGGGCTGGATTCTCGAGCTCGACCGTGGCCGCGGCATTCCATACGAAGGCAACTACTCCGCTTACCTGCAGGCGAAAGCCAAGCGCATGCAGCAGGAAGCCCGCGAAGACGCCTCGCGCCAGAAGGCCATCAGCCGCGAAAGCGAGTGGATCGCCTCCAGCCCCAAGGCACGCCAGACGAAATCCAAGGCGCGTATCAAGGCCTATGACGAGCTGGTGGAAGCAGCGGAAAACCGCCGTCCCGGCGATGCGCAGATCGTCATTCCGGTTGCCGAGCGTCTTGGCCGCGTCGTCATCGAAGCCGACAATCTGACGAAGTCCTATGGCGACCGCGTGCTGATCGAAAACCTGTCCTTCAAGCTGCCGCCCGGCGGTATCGTCGGTGTCATCGGCCCGAACGGTGCGGGTAAGTCCACGCTGTTCAAGATGATCACCGGTCAGGAAAAGCCGGATAGCGGTTCGGTCACGGTTGGTGAGACGGTTCAGCTCGGTTATGTCGACCAGAGCCGCGATACGCTGGCGGGTGACAAGACCGTCTGGGAGGAAATCTCCGGCGGTAACGACATCATCAAGCTCGGCAAGTTCGAAGTGAACTCGCGCGCCTATTGCGGCGCCTTCAACTTCAAGGGCGGCGATCAGCAGCAGAAGGTCGGCAATCTCTCGGGTGGTCAGCGTAACCGCGTGCACCTCGCCAAGATGCTGAAGGCCGGCGGCAACGTGCTGCTGCTCGACGAACCGACCAACGATCTTGATACGGAAACGCTTGCCGCGCTCGAAGAAGCGCTGGAAGCCTTCGCCGGTTGCGCCGTTATCATCAGCCACGACCGCATGTTCCTCGACCGCCTGGCCACCCACATCCTCGCTTTCGAGGGTGACAGCCATGTGGATTGGTTCGAAGGCAACTTCGAAGACTACGAAAAGGACAAGGTCCGCCGCCTCGGCCCGGAAAGCATCAAGCCCGGCCGGGTGAGCTACAAGCGCCTGACGCGCTGATCCTTTCCCGCATCGCTTCAGAAAGGCCCGCCGTAAAGCGGGCCTTTTCTTGTGCAGTAATGGACTTGATGGCGGCGCAGGACACTTTGCGCTTGCATCGGGCGCTACATCGACATAAAGATATCTTTATATCTTGATTAGCTCGCGAGGCGCGGCAGAGTGGCGTTTGGTCTGGACAAATTGGTGGATCTTCTGAAGGCGGCGGGTGAGCCGACGCGCTTCCGCTTGCTGGCGCTTCTTTCTGCCGGCGATCTGACGGTCACCGATCTTACCGAAATTCTCGGCCAGTCGCAGCCGCGTATCTCCCGTCATCTCAAACTTTTGACGGAAGAAGGGCTGATCGAGCGTTATCAGGAAGGCGCCTGGGCCTATTTCCGCCTGCGGCAGGATGGTGAGCCCGCCATTGTGGTTCAGCAGCTGCTTGCCGCCGCATCACCCTCCGATGCCGTTCTCCAGCGTGACAGCGAACGGCTTGCCACCGTCAAGCGGGTGCGGGCGGAGCGGGCGCAGGATTATTTCAGCCGCAATGCGTCCGCCTGGGATGAGCTGCGCCGTCTGCATGTCAGCGACGAGGCCGTGGAGGGCGCGTTGCTGAAACTGGTGGGGACCAGCCCGATCGATTCTCTTCTCGATCTCGGCACCGGCACCGGCCGCATCCTGCAGCTTCTGAGCGGCATCTATCGCCGCGCGATCGGCGTCGATGCCAGCCGCGACATGCTCTCGGTGGCGCGCGCCAATCTCGACAAGGCGGGTGTGGGCAACGCCTCGGTCCGCCATGGCGATATTCTAAACTTGCCGCTGGAGGGGCAGGATTTCGATCTGATCGTCATCCATCAGGTTCTGCATTTTCTCGACCAGCCGGAAATCGCGCTTTCCGAGGCCGCGCGCATGCTGCGTCCCGGCGGGCGGCTGATCGTCATCGATCTGGCGCCGCATTCCTTCGAATATCTGCGTGACGAGCATGCGCATGTGCGGCTCGGTTTCTCGCATCCGCTGATGGAGGAATGGCTGAAAAAGGCCGGGCTTTCTCTGGAGCGCGCCGTCGATCTTCATTCTGAAAAAGCGTCCGACGAAGCTCTGGACGTCACTATATGGGTTGCCCGCGACCAGCGGCTGCTGATGGCAGACGATGTGGCGCAAGAGGTGGTTTTACTTGGCTCCGGGAGGGCATGATATGTTGAGGTCGGAAACCGCGCGCCACAATGGCGAAATCCGGGGCGATATCCGGTTGTCTTTCGAGTTTTTCCCGCCCAAGAACGCCGAGATGGAAACCCAGCTCTGGGAAACGGTTGCCGAGCTGAAGAAATGGGATCCGGATTTTGTCTCCGTCACCTATGGCGCGGGTGGCTCCACCAAGGCGCCGACGCTGGATGCGGTGCGCCGCATGATCGGCGACAGCCATCTGCCGACTGCCGCGCATCTGACCTGCGTGGATGCCAGCCGTGACGACGTGCACCAGGTCATCGAAGAGTTTCGCAATGTCGGCGTTCGTCATTTCGTGGCGCTGCGCGGCGATCCCTCGACCGGCATCGGCACGGCCTACAAGCCGCATCCGGAAGGCTACGAAAATGCGGCGGCTCTGGTGAAGGGGCTGCGCGACATCGGTGATTTCGAGATTTCCGTTTCGGCCTATCCGGAAAAGCATCCGGAAAGCGCAAGCGAAGCTGTTGATATCGATATGCTGAAGCGCAAGGCGGATAATGGCGCGACCCGGGCGCTGACGCAGTTCTTCTTCGATAATGACGTGTTCGAACGTTATATGGAGCGAGTCACGGCGGCGGGCATCACCATTCCGGTGGTTCCGGGCATCATGCCGATCCAGAATCTTCATCAGCTCAAGCGTTTCGCCGGTCGTTGCGGCACCAGCATTCCCGGTTTTCTGGATGAGCGCTTCGAAGGCTATGACGAGGATCTGGAAGGCCGCGCCCGCGTGGCCGCAGAGGTCGCCGCCGAGCAGATTGCCGATCTGCAGCGGCGTGGCGTCAATGAGTTCCACCTCTACACCATGAACCGCGCGCCGCTGGTTGATGCCGTGCTTGAAAATCTCGGGCTGGAGCGTCTGCGCCGCAGCGCCGCCTGATTTCCGCCAGCCGATTTCGAACGAGAAAAAAGCGCAGGTCCCTCGGGGCCTGCGCTTTTTAAACTCGTGTCATCTACGGTTCTTATCTGCGTTTGGTCTTCACGTCTCGTCAGATGAAAAGCATCATCGCTACGAACAAAAACGCCAAACCGACTGCCAAGGCATTGAGAGATTTTGTAAGTCCC
>QFOL01000058.1 GCA_003241215.1 Agrobacterium fabrum | reverse complement strand
TCCGCGGCAGCGGGATGAGGGGGCAAGGGTGGTGAGATACGGCAACGTTGCCCCCTCATCCGACCCTTCGGGCCACCTTCTCCCCGGCGGGGAGAAGAAGCCGCGCCGCACCCGCTCGCTTCTAATGACAAGCTGACGCCACACCGGCCGAAATGCAAATGACCTCTGGAGTGCACCGTGCCGGATTTGGACACAACCACCATGCTGATGGTTTTTGCCACCTTCACCGTCGCGGGCATCGTCAAGGGGGTGACCGGCATGGGACTGCCCACCGTCGCCATGGGCGTGCTCGGCCTGTTCATGCCGCCCGTCCTTGCCGCAGGGCTGCTGATCCTGCCCTCCTTCGTCACCAATATCTGGCAATTGCTGGCCGGGCCAGATTTCAGGGCCATCGTCGCGCGGCTATGGCCGATGATGATCGCCATCGCCGCCGGCACCCTCATCGGCATCCGGCTGATGACGGCAGGCACCGGTATCTGGACCACCTCGGCTCTCGGATTATGCCTTGCTGCTTACGCAGCCTACAGCCTCTTCGCCAAACCCCTCTCCGTTCCGGCGCGGCTGGAATCCAGCCTCTCGCCGGCCATAGGGCTGACAACCGGCCTGCTGACCGGCGGCACCGGAATTTTCGTCGTGCCCGCCGTGCCCTATATCCAGTCGCTCGGTTTCAACCGCGACGATCTCGTGCAGGCGCTCGGCCTTTCCTTCACGGTTTCGACCATTGCGCTTGCAGCCGGCCTTGCCTCTCAGGACGCCTTCCGGGTCGAGCATCTGTCGCTTTCCGCACTCGCGGTGCTGCCGGCACTTCTCGGCATGTGGCTCGGCCAGAAGATCCGTAACATCGTCAGCCCGGCCACATTCCGGCGCTGGTTCCTCATCTGCCTGCTTTTATTGGGAGCCGAGCTGTTCTTGCGGGCTTTCTGGTGATCAACCCCGTCGATTTTGATGTTGCAACCACCACATTCATGTTATGTGAAGCCATCATTCAAATGTGAAGGCTTTATCCATGGGCAAAATCCTGACCATAGCGGACCTGAAGCAACAGGCTCAACGCCGTGTGCCAAAAATGTTTTTCGACTATGCCGATAGCGGCGCGTGGACGGAAAGCACCTACCGCGCCAATGAGGATGATTTTTCCAAGATAAAGCTGCGCCAGCGCGTGCTCGTGGATATGACCGACCGGTCGCTTGCCACCGAAATGATCGGCGAGAAGGTGTCCATGCCGGTAGCCCTCTCCCCCACCGGACTGACCGGCATGCAGCATGCCGATGGCGAGATGCTGGCGGCAAAAGCGGCCGAAGAATTCGGTGTGCCTTTCACGCTTTCCACCATGAGCATCTGCTCCATCGAGGATGTAGCCTCTGTCACCTCGAAACCCTTCTGGTTCCAGCTCTACGTGATGAAAGACCGGGATTTCGTCAACAATCTGATCGACCGCGCCAAGGCCGCCGGATGCTCGGCGCTGGTGCTGACGCTCGACCTGCAAATTCTCGGCCAGCGCCACAAGGATTTGCGCAACGGCCTCTCCGCACCGCCGAAATTCACCCCGAAACATATCTGGCAGATGGCCACGCGGCCGCAATGGTGCCTGGACATGGCGCGCACCAAGCGCCGCAGCTTCGGCAATATCGTCGGCCACGCCAAAAATGTCTCCGACCTCTCCTCGCTCTCCTCCTGGACGGCGGAGCAGTTCGATCCGCGCCTGTCCTGGAAAGATGTCGAATGGATCAAGGAACGCTGGGGCGGCAAGCTGATCCTCAAGGGCATTCTTGACGAAGAAGATGCGCGCGCCTCACTCGATACAGGCGCCGACGCCATCATCGTCTCCAACCATGGCGGCCGCCAGCTCGATGGCGCCCATTCCTCCATCGCCATGCTGCCGAAAATCGTCGACGCTGTTGGCGACAGGGTTGAGGTGCACATGGATGGTGGCATTCGCTCCGGTCAGGATGTTCTGAAGGCCGTGGCGCTTGGCGCCAAAGGCACCTATATAGGCCGCCCCTTCCTCTACGGCCTCGGCGCTGATGGAAAGCAGGGCGTGACGACGGCGCTAGAGATCATCCGCAAGGAGATGGATATCAGCATGGCACTTTGCGGCAAAAGGCTGATCACGGATGTGGATCGCAGCATCCTGGCTTAAATCGTCGCTAAAGTTCGGAAACAAACTAAAGATAGCGACGACGGACGGCAAAATAATCCAATCAATGACTTTCTCCAGCATCCGATCAACAAGAATGCTAAAGACTCGCTTTGACAATCCTTTGAAATACAGCTTCCAACGGCGTCGGCGTTTTAGAAGAAAATTTGACAGAGCATTGCGCATACGTGCCTCCAAGAAAGGAGACCGCACTCATGCGCAGCCGGTTTTTCGATTTACATACAGATAGAACAAAGGGTGAATTTACGCAACAGAAATCGAGAAAAATTTCTCAATGCCCCACGGTCTTCGAAAACACGTTCACGATCACCACCCCGGTCACGATGAAACCGAGGCCGACAACGGCAGCAATATCCAGTGTCTGACGGAACACGAAATAACCGATGCCGGAAATCAGCACGATGCCGAGCCCGCTCCAGATCGCATAGGCCACGCCGACCGGGATCACCCGCAGCGTGAACGACAGGAGATAAAAGGCCGCGCCGTAAAACACCGCCATCAGCACCGTTGGCAGCAACCGGGTGAACTGCTGCGACTGCTGCAGGAAGGAGGTGGCGATGACCTCGCAGATAATGGCCGCGACAAGCGCCCCATAGGTAAAAAGTGCCGCGTTCATCGTTCCGTTTCCTTTTTCGTCTGGGCGATCATCCGGGCCTTGAGAGCCGCCCTGTCGCCACCTGCCCTGCCATCATCGGCCAGAAGATCGGCAAACCAGATGCCGTCAGCCGCCAGCCGCACCATTTCCAGTATCACCCCGTCATCCGTTTCCTTATGACGGCTGAGACGTCCCGCAAACCAGCTGGTCCACATGCGCCTCAGCGACGGTTCACCGACCATCGATACCGACAGCGCCGCCCATTGCCGGCCCGAATCCCGGTCGCGATCAGCGAAAACGGCGTTCACATAGGCCCGCGTGAAGCATCCGTAGGCTTCACAATCCTGTGAGATAAGCGCATCGATTTCCGCATCCAGCGCCAAAACAAGGTCCGCCATGACAGCTTCGAGCAAGGCCTGCTTGGAGGCGAAATGGTGGAACAGCCCACCCTTCGTCACCCCGGCCGCATCCGCCACCGCCTGCACCGAAAGTGCGGCAACACCCTGATCGGCAGCAAGCTTCGCCGCGCAATCGAGGAGATTGCGGCGCACGACGTCCGGCTGCTTCTTGCGTTCATGTGCATTTGTCATGACAGTAAACATACCGGATGGTTGGTTTCTTTTCAAGAAAATTGTGAGGGCAGCCATCGGGTTGAAATTCATACTTAATTAAGCATGAAAGCGATCTCTAAAGTTTTAGCGGTTTTGTTGCCAGAAAGTGTCAGTAAAACTTCGCGCATCACGGCGACCGAACAAAAGGGGTGGATTATGTCGGGAACGATCAGACGGGGAATGGCGGGAGCATGGGTCTTTGCACTCGCCTTCTTTTGCGCGATCCTCTCGCTGCAGGCATCGCCTGCTCAGGCCGGTTACGCCCATTTCATCATGGATGCCAATACCGGCAAGGTTCTGGCGGCGCGCAATGCCGATGTTCTGAACCACCCCGCCTCGCTGACCAAGATGATGACGCTTTACATGACCTTCGAGGCCCTGCATGCCGGCCGGCTTCGCTGGGACCAGAAGATAACGATGTCCAGGAATGGCGCATCCACCATCCCTTCCAAGCTATATGTGCGCCAGGGCCAGACCTTCACCGTGCGTGAGGCCGTTTATGGCATGATCGTCAAATCCGCCAACGATATGGCGGAGGGCATGGGCGACCATCTCGGCGGCTCCGAGGCACGGTTCGCCGAAATGATGACCCGCAAGGCACGTCAGCTCGGCATGACCAAGACGGTGTTCCGCAACGCCTCGGGCCTGCCCAGCAAATCGCAGGTGACGACGGCGCGCGACATGGCGAAGCTCGGCCTTGCGCTGCAGCGGGACTTTCCCAAGGAATACGGCCTCTTCGCCATGGAATCCTTCAGTTTCCGGGGAAAACGCATCCGCGGCCACAATAATCTGATGTATCGTTATCAGGGTATGGACGGCATCAAGACCGGCTACACCAATGCATCGGGCTTCAATCTCGTCAGCGCCATCAACCACAATGGCCGCCGTGTCGTCGGCGTCGTGCTGGGCGGCAAGACCGCCCGCAGCCGCGATGCGCAGATGGCAGCGCTTCTCGACAAGGCCGTGCCGCAGGCATCGAGAAGCCGCAACACCGAACAGCTCGTCGCCAGCGCCAATGTCAGCCGCACCTTTGATGTGACGCCCGCTGCCGCGCCTGCCGCCGCCGCACTACCCCCCGCCTCCGTGCCATTGCCGATGTTCGCCGAACGCCGCGCCGATCCGGTCGCCATGCAGATCGCCACGGCGAATAGCCAGATGGCCGACATGATGCAGGTTTCGGCCATCCCGCGACCGGCTCCCGCCGCAGCCCCCGCAGGTCAGCGCAGCCGCTGGGAAGTGCAGATCGCCGCCACCGACAGCGAAGCCGCCGCCCGCTCCCTGCTCGCCAATGCCCGCGCCAATATCGGCAGCTATGCCGGGATCGCCCCTTACACCGAAGCCGTGCGAAGCGGATCGGCAACGCTTTACCGCGCCCGCTTCACCGGCTTCGAAGACCAGTCCTCGGCGGTTTCCGCCTGCAGGGAGCTGAAGGCGCAATCCTACGCCTGCGTGGTGATGAACAGCGAGGGGTGATCTCTACCGCTTCAGCCAGCCACTCGCCAGCGCATCGGCCAGATACGGAATGCCGTTGACCCGCGCCATCTCGGCCATGGCCAGATTATCGTAGCGTATTTGCCGGAAATAAACCTGCCAGCCGCGCGCCGTCTCTTCCAGCACGGCATAGGTGGCGAGCGGATGGCCGGCCTCGACGTGATGGTCGAAAGGCGTGTCGTCCTTCCAGCCGGGGCAGCCGACGCTGCCGGGATTGACGATCAGCCGGCCGTCGGAAAGCTGCACGGTGCGGGGAATATGGGTATGGCCGCAAAGCATCAGCGGCTGGGCGATGCCTTCCGCCCTCGCCTCGATTTCAGCGAGCGGCCGTAATTTCAGCACGCCTTCCGGCGACAGCGTTTCCAGCCAATAGTCGAGATCGCCTTGCGGCGAGCCATGGCAGCAATAGGCGACGTCCTTGAACACCATGCTGAATGGCAGGGTTTGCAGCCAGTCCAGATGGGCAGCGCTCAGCTGCGCATGCGCTGGCCTTTCCCAGCTTCCCATCTCCTCCGGGGCACGGTCGATCAGCTCCCGGTCATGATTGCCGCGAATGCTGGGTATCCAGTTGTTAACAAGCACGTCGCCGGTAAACCCCGCTTCCAGCGGACCGCTGAAACAATCGCCGAGATTGACGATGTCCTTGATGCCAAGCCTTGCGATATCCTCCAGCACGGCTTCGAGCGCGGCGCAGTTTCCGTGAATATCGGCAATCGCGGCAAAGATCATGGCAATCAGCTTCCTCGATAGGTGGAATAGCTATAGGGCGAAAGCAGAAGCGGCACATGGTAATGGCCGCTCTCATCGGCAATGCCGAAGCGGATCGGGATAATATCGAGAAAGGCCGGCTCCGGCAGCGCCACACCCTTGCCACGCAGATAATCGCCGGCATGGAAAACCAGCTCATATTCGCCCACCTTGAAACTGTCGCCGGCAAGCAGCGGCCCGCCATCGACACGGCCGTCGCCATTGGTCTTTACCGTCTTCAGCTTCTCGCGGCGATCGCCGGCGAGCCGGTAAAGCTCGATCGTCAGGCCCTCGGCAGGCGTGCCATGGGCGGCGTCGAGGACATGGGTGGTCAAACCGGTCATAGGCTGGGCTCCGCGATCATGAAGGGCGCATCGAAAAAATACTCTTCCAGATTGTTACCCGGCCCCTCGCGGTCGGCAACCAGAAAATCCGAAACCTCTTGCAACGGCATCAGCGGATAATGCCAGACATTGCGGCGGTAATTCACACCCTGATCGCCCCGCGCCAGAAACACCTGCGGCCGGCCGGGCCGGCCGCCATCGTCATCAGCGACAACCACGAGGAAGGGCCGGCCGGAAAGCGGCGAAAAACTCTGGCTGCCGAGCGGGTGCCGTTCCATCATCTCAATCTTATGCGGAAAGACGCGCGGCTGCCCGCGGAAAATATTGAGGATGATACGCGCCCCCTCACCCGCCGCCTCCGGTGCTGCAAGCGCATGATGCCGCTCGGTCTGGCCGCCATTGATATGCCGCATGGAAGAGGGCGTTGTTTCGATCACATCACCGAAGGATGCGAAAGCCTCCTTTGTGAGAGGTTTTATGTCGAGAAAATCAGTCAAATGTCATTCACCTTGGGCATGCCAGTTTCGGAGGAGGGAGAGACGCGCCTGCAAATCCGGAATGCTCTGCGTTATCGTTTTCCAGACGACCGAGAGCTCCGCCCGGAAATAATCATGCACGATCAGATTGCGCATACCCTTCATCTTGATCCAGGGGATTTCCGGGTGCTGCTGTAAAAATGCGGGGTAGTGCTTATCCAGCTTGGCGACCGCCTCGCCGATCAGGGCAAGACCCATCATGACCGCCATCTGCGTCCGCGTGTC
This sequence comes from Agrobacterium fabrum, assembly GCA_003241215.1. Classification (GTDB taxonomy): domain Bacteria; phylum Pseudomonadota; class Alphaproteobacteria; order Rhizobiales; family Rhizobiaceae; genus Agrobacterium; species Agrobacterium fabrum_A. The sequence continues at coordinate 9,756 of QFOL01000058.1, read as the reverse complement.
GGAAGAAAAAGCGGCCTCATCCATATCCTGAATGAAATCCTGTATTCTGGAGGCGGCAACATCCATCTCCTTCAGATAGAGCAGAAGCCGATCCGTACTCATACTGCTTTGGCTTCCTTCAGAACGCGCGCCCGTATCTCCGAATGCAGGCCGCCTGAGGTGACGACGTCGACCTCCACACCAAGCAACGCCTTCAATTCCTCCAGCAAACCGCCGAGATCGAACAGGGTCGTGCCCGGCAGCGCATCCACCAGAATGTCGAGATCGCTGTCTGGCCGGTCCTCGCCGCGGGCGACGGAGCCGAACACGCGCGGGTTTGCCGCGTTGAAGCGTTTCGTCGCTTCGCGGATCGCTTCCCTGTTCTTTTCCAGCACCTCGGAAGGTCTCATGGTCTCAATCTCCAGGCGGCGCGATTCTAGCAGAACGGCCACCGCTCGCCAATTCAGCCTTCCGGCAGCATCGCAGAAAGGCGCAGCCAGGCGATCTTTTCCACCTGCGCCATCGCCGTCTCAAATTCTTCGGCTGCACTGTTGCCGATGCGTGTCTCGAAGGCGGAAAGAATATCGTGCCTGTTCAGCCCCTTGACCGCGATGATGAAGGGAAAACCGAATTTTTGGGTATAGGCGCCGTTTAATTCGGTAAAACGGGCGTGCTCTTCCGGGGTAAGCCGGTCGAGCCCTGCACCCACCTGTTCATTGCGACTATCGGCGGTCAGCTCCCCCGCAATCGCCAGCTTGCCGGCAAGATCGGGATGCGCCCGTAATACACCAAGCCGTTCGGCCTCTGAAGCGGCGCGGAATTGCGCGGTGAGTGCGGCGTGAACCGCCTTCGCCGTCTGTTCCAGGCCGGCTCCGCCAGCATCATAAGCCCGTTCGGCGATAAAGGGCGAATGTTCGAAGACGCCGCCGAAAAGTTCGATAAAATCTCTTTTTTCCAGCTTATATCGTCCTTCAATCAAAGTAGATTCTCTTCAACCCAGTTGATGTATTCCTGATCGCAATCTTGAATCTCTTCCTTTATGTCAATTTCACCTACAGAAAAATCTTCTGGAATAGAGAATTTTAAGCCATGCCGCAAAAGGCAAGCTACGACATAGTCATAACCCACATTATGATCCTCATGGAATTCGATGGCGCAAAGTCCAAAATACCTAAACAGTATTGGATCAATATTTTTATAAATAAAATCCAAACTGATATTTCTTGCAGCATTTCCATAATTGTCCAGTCCAGCTGGATGATAAAAATGCTGTACCGCATTCCTCATTTTCCGAATTTTCTCAAAACTTTCAGTATCAGGGATACGGTCTTTTAAAACAGCCCACATAATCTTAGGGAGATGTTGAAAATCATGAGTTTTAGCTTTCGCCAATAGCCTTTCCAAACCTATTTCCTCATTTGAGGAATCATCAAACTCAAATATGTTCTGGAAAATTAATAATGGATGAGCGGTTGCAATAGCAGCTTTCATTACCAGCTCACCCGCATGCGCTGCATTTAAGACAGACATGTTTCCCCAGTGTTCGTTGCCACGGTCCAAAAAGACCGCGTGCGTATTTGCCTGAGCCAATGCACATTTAGCATTCGCTAGTATTCTATTTGGTATTTCCTGAAATATAGAATGCAACTAGCCCAACTCCTTACGGCTTATGATGTTCATGCCAGTGACGGGCAATCTCGATGCGCTGCGGGATCCACACCTTCTCGTGGCCGAGCACATATTCGATGAAACGGCGAAGAGCCGCCGCACGGCCGGGACGACCGACAAGGCGGCAATGCAGGCCGACGCTCATCATCTTCGGTGCACCCTCGACACCTTCCTGATAAAGCACATCGAAAGCATCCTTCAGATAGGTGAAGAACTGGTCGCCGGAATTGAAGCCCTGCGGCGTGGCGAAACGCATATCGTTGGTTTCGAGCGTATAGGGAATGATCAGGAAAGGCTCGTCCTTCGCACCCTTCACCCAATAGGGCAGATCGTCGGCATAGGAATCAGACGAATAGAGGAAACCGCCCTCTTCCATGACAAGGCGCAGCGTATTGTCGGAAGGCTTGCCCTGATACATGCCGTAAGGACGTTCGCCGGTAACCTCCGTGTGCAGACGCACGGCTTCGAGAATATGCTTGCGCTCTTCCTCTTCGGAAAAATCCTTGTATTCCAGCCAGCGGTAACCGTGGCTGGCAATTTCCCAGCCCGCTTCCTTCATCGCCGCCACGGCTTCCGGGTTGCGCGCCATGGCGGCGGTCACGCCATAAACGGTGGTGGTGACGCCAAGACCGGTGAACATGCGCCACAGCCGCCAGAAACCGGCGCGCGAGCCATATTCATAGATCGATTCCATGTTCAGGTTGCGCTGACCCGGCCAGGGCTGGGCGCCGACAATTTCCGACAGCAGCGATTCCGACGCCTTGTCATTATCGAGAATGCAGCTCTCGCCGCCCTCCTCGTAATTGATGACGAATTGCACGGCGATGCGCGCGCCGCCCGGCCATTTCGGATCGGGAACATTGCGGCCATAGCCCACCAGATTGCGGGAGTAATTTTCGGAAATCATGCAGCCACCCAGACCATCTCTCCCGAGGCGGAAACCGATCTCGGGAGACATAAAACAGACCTCCGAAGCGCGATGACCCGGAAGGGGCACAACGCGCGCTTCAGATATGCGATATCCGAACGGTAGCATCCGCATCCGGAATGTCGAGATCAATCTTGCCGACATTCCGATGCTTTTTTGTATACGATTACTGCGACGTGCTCTTCAGGCGATTTTTCGGGCGGAGACACGGGCCATGGGGTGAAGCGAGTGCACCCGGAAAGGCGCTCCCGGTTCGTCCTCAATGAAAAGCGCAAGGCTGGAGAACTGCAGGGACCGGGTGAGCAGCGGCTCGAAAACCTTGCGCACGGCCCGTTCTATCCTCTGGCTGCTGGAAGCTTCCACACCGCCCGTCAGCGACATCTGGAACCGGAACTCATCCATCACATGCGGACTGCCCCAGCGATGCAGATTGGTAAGCTGCGAGGCCGAAAGCCGGTCCGGATCGGCGCGCTCGATTTCCGCGTCGGAGAGCGGCGCCCGGTAACGGTCGAATTCCTGCACCACGCGGGCGGCGAAAAAATGCAGCACTTCGCAGGGGCGCTCGGGAACGAGGCTGAAGACATTTTCCTGCCTTGCTACCACGAGTTGCGGCAGCGTGAAGGGCTCCTGCTTGCCGGAGAAATACATCAGGTCGCGCAGAAGCGCGGCCTCGGAATGGCCTTCGGCAAGGCGGAAGGGAGCCTTGATCGTGCCATGGAAACCATAACGGCGCGGCAGCGCCGTATGGTAGGAAATCTCCTGCATGCCGAGATCGATCATGCCCGGCGGCTCCACCGCCTGACCGGAATAGGCATCGCGCCCCAACCACGCGGCGGCCGCCTGCGTCAGGGGGTCATTGGGGGAAGGCGTGAAATGAATGGCGTATCGCATGCGCTGTCACCTCGCCGCAAAAGCGGACAAACCGGCCTCGTTGCAGGCCAGCAGATAAGTGATTTGCGTGACAGATTAACGACGTGGACGGCCTGATCAGCACTTTCTAAAGTCTGCGGAGGCAATACTCACGTGTTGTTGAAGGTGAAAGCCCGAGGGGATGACAGGCGTGTGACCGCACACGGTTTGCAGCGCCGCATCGGCAAGAAAATGCGCAAGACCGAAGCTGACCTTGAAACCGCCCGATAGCGCAACGAGCTTCGGATGGTCGGGGAGAGCGCCCACCATCGGGTCCCTGCCTACCGCTTTCGGACGCAGCCCGGCCCAGCGCTCAAGCACCGGCGCACGGGCAAGCGCGGGAACGACGGCAGACGCATCGGCAAGCAGTTTTTCGAGCTTTTCATCGGTACCGAAGGGATCGGAAAAACAATCTTCGCTGGTACTGCCGATCGCGACCGTGCCATCCTCATGCGGCACGATATAAAGACCGTTCAGGAACACGACCGGCATCGCCGGGTCGGCCGCCGCATCGAGAAGCGCCGCCTGCCCCTTCACCGCCTGCCCGAGCGTCACGCCGGCCTCCAGGCCGAGAGCATCGCGGATCAGGGGGAAGGAACCATGGCCGTTGGCGACGATGGCATGGCCGAAAGAAACCGCGTTGCCCGACGACAGCACCGCCCGCCCGGCATCCGCGTCGAGCGAAAGGACGCGGCAACCTTCCGCCAACCGCACATGCCGCGCCTTGCCGAGAAAAGCCGAAAGAAGGGCGATCATCGCACGCGGCGAGACCCGCGCCGCCAGCGTATCGAACACGAAACCCGCCTCACCCGCCGCATCATCCACCCAGCCAGCGACCGAAGGCCTGTCGCCGACATGCCAATGGAACCGGCGCTCACCCGACACCCAGTTCTCCAGCGCATCCCGTTGGTGACCTTCGGCAATGGCGCGCAGATGCGGCTTCGGCAGCGGAATGATACGGCCGGAACGCCGATAGCCGGCGGAAAGCCCGGTTTCCGCCTCCAGCCCGGCAATCTCTTTTTCCAGGGCAACGAGGGCATCGAACTGGAACCGTTTCTTGTCCGACCAGCGGTCCGGCATATGCGGCATCAACGCGCCCAGCAGCCCACCGCTGGCGCCGCCGCCGGGGCGATCCGCCTCCACCAGCAATGTATCGATGCCGAGCCTTTCCGCCTTGACGGCGGCCCACAGCCCCATGATGCCGCCGCCGACGATGAGGAGCGGCACGGAAGCCGGCAATCTTGGAGATTGACCCTGTTCGAAAGCGGGATTATCGGCTTTAGCCATGAAACATTCCAACGAAAATATCACAGAGACCGGCGCAGTGGCCGGTTCACCGGCCGGAGAAGCCGCCACCGCGCTCGACTGGCGTGACGGGGATATGCCCTATTCACTGGCCTTTGACGACCATTTTTATTGCCAGACGGATGGCCGGCTGGAATGCGGCCATGTCTTCCTCTCCGGAAACGGCCTGCCAGAGCGCTGGCTCGAACGGGAGAACACCTTCCGCATCGGCGAACTCGGCTTCGGCACCGGGCTTAACCTTTGCGAGACATGGCGCCAATGGAAAGAGATGCGCAACGGCCGCGCCACGCTGCATTTCATCTCCTTCGAACTCTACCCGATGAAGGCGGAGGAAATCGACCGCGCGCTTTCCCGCTGGCCGGAAGTGGATGCCGAACGCAAGGCGCTTACCGCCCTCTGGCCCGCCGAGCCGAAAGGCCGGGTCGAAATCCAGCTCGACGACGAAACGCAGCTGACAGTGGTTTGCGGCGAGGCGCTCGCCGGCATTTCCGCAAGCGAGGAAAGTTTCGACGCCTGGTTTCTCGATGGCTTCGCACCCGCGCGCAATCCGGACATGTGGTCGCTGGATATCATGCAGGCGCTTTTCGCAAAGACGGCGCCCGGCGGCACCTTCGCCACCTATGCCGCCGCCGGCTTCGTCCGCCGCAACCTCATCGCCGCCGGTTTTGAGCTGGAGCGTCGGAAAGGTTTTGCCGGAAAGCGGGAAATGCTCTGCGGGACCAAAGCATTTTCAGCAAAAGCGTGAGGCGGTTTTGCGTCTGAAAATGCGCCATGGAAGATAACGCTCCGGCTGAAGCAACTCCGGAAACCGCGCTCGCAGCCGATATTCACACGCCCGGCACGTCGCGGCGCGGCATGTTTTCGCCCAGCCATTGCGCGATCTTGTCTTCGAGCGTTTCCGGGCTGATGGGCTTCGACAGATAATCGTCCATGCCCGCCTCCAGACACAGCTCCCGGTCCGCCTCCTGCGTATGGGCGGTAACGCCGATGATCGGCACATGCCGGCCGTCGGCCGCAGCCCGCTCAGTGGCGCGGATGGCCTGTGTCGCCTGATGTCCGTTCATGACCGGCATCGAGACATCCATCAGGATGATGGCGGGATTATTCTCCTGCCATGCCTGCACGGCTTTCTTGCCATTGCCGACGATCAGAAAGCGCAGACCCGCCTGCTGCAATATCTGGGTGAAGACAATCTGGTTGACGTCATTGTCCTCGGCCACCAGCACATCGACAAGGCTGGGCCGATGCCGTACAGGCGCCGCCACGGGAGTTTCGACCCGTTGTTTCTTTTCGACGGGGCCGCTGTCCGGGCGGCGTTTTCCACTGCCCTCCCCGCCTGCAAGCGGATGCAGCCGGGCGCGCTTCATCCGAACGTCCCGCACCACATCGAACAGGGTGGAGCGCAACAGCCGCGCCCGCGCCGGCTTCATCAGATGCGCCTGCACATTGAGATCGGTGAACAACGTCTCGTCGCCAACGACGTCCATGGAGGTCAAGAAGACGATGGCGATGTCATCGAAGCGCTTGTCCGCCCGGATGCGCTCCACCACATCCAGCCCGTTCATGTCAGGCATATGATAATCGAGGATGATGGCGTCGATGGCAAAACCGAGCGACGCCGCCTCCTCCAGAACCGCAATGCCGGACAGCCCGTCCCCCACGGCATGCCCGTCTATGCCCCAGCTCTTCAGCTGCTCCGTCAATATGCGGCGATTGACGTCATTGTCGTCGATGACGAGCACCCGTATATCGTCAATCGCCACGGAAAGCAGCGGGACGTCCCGCCGTCGTTCCGTCACCTGAAACGGGATATTGACCTCGAAGGTCGAACCCCTGCCGACCTCGCTGACGACATTGATCGCGCCGTCGAACAGGCCGACGAGGCCGACCGTGATCGCCAGGCCAAGCCCCGTTCCCTCGTGCCGGCGCGTCGCGGAGCCATCCACCTGGCTGAACTTGTCGAAGATGGTTTCGAGCTTGTCGGCGGGAATGCCAATACCGCTGTCTTCCACGCGCAGCGACAGAATGGTCTCCGACGCCTCCGCCGAACGGGCCGCAAGCTCCACCAGCACATGCCCGGTCTCGGTAAACTTGACGGCGTTTCCAACGATATTGGTGACGATCTGGCGGAAACGCCCGGCATCGCCGATGACCTTGCCGAAAACCGAGGGATCGATCCGGACGATCAGCTCTATGTCCTTTTCCAGTGCCGCCGAGGACAGCAGGGACACCACATCCTCGACCGCCTCCGCCGGATCGAAAGGCACGCTGCGCAGCCGCATCTGCCCGGCCTCGATCTTGGAGAAATCGAGGATGTCGTTGATGATCGTCAAAAGCGCATTGCCTGACTTGACGATGATATCGGTAAAGGTCTTCTGACGTGTATCCAGATTGGACTTGGCCAGCAGCTCCGCCATGCCGAGCACGCCGTTCATCGGCGTGCGGATTTCATGGCTCATATTGGCCAGGAACTCCGATTTGGCCCGATCCGCCGCTTCCGCGCGGGAAAGCAGCCGCTGCAATTCCTCCTCGCGCAGCTTCATCTCGGTCACGTCGGTGACGATGATGAGCCAGTAATTGCCGGAACTGTTGGTGGCTTCCAGATTGAGCCAGCTTTTGCCGGCCACATGGATCAACCAGGAGAACGGCCGGTTGGCGGCGATATTCTCCCTCCAGGCGCGCAGCGTCTCGGCAGCCTCCTCGGCCGTGCCGAAATCGCCGCGCCCGGCGCAATGGGCAAAGAAGCCGGACCAGTTCTGGCCTTTTTCCAGGAGGTGCGGCGGCACGTCGAACATGCGCGCCATCGCCTCGTTGGACATGATGATCGTGCCCTGCTCGACCAGCGCCAGCCCCTGCGCCATGGCGCGCGTGGCGCCCTGCATATAGGCGCCGACGCGCTCCAGCTCGGCCTTCGCCTTGCTGATTTCCACATCGCGCATGCGCACGTCGGTGACATCGGCATAGGTGCTGAGGATTTTTCCGCCTTCGAGCCGGGTTTTCGAAATGACCGTGACCTTGCCGCTTTTGCTGCGGACCTCGCGGGGTGCAAAGACCTCCTCGTCGAGAAGCCGCTGCGTCCGCTCGCTGTAGATGTCGTCGAAGGGCCTGTCGCCATAGTCATAAAGGCCGCTGTCGAAGTTCATCTCCATGAATTCGCGATAGCTTTTGCCGACAAGCGACTTCTCGCCGCCGATTTCGCCCCAGACCTGATAGAAGCACGGATTGACATATTCGATGACGAGATCGGCATTGAGCAGCAGCACGCCCACCGGCAGGGCATGGAGAACCGCTTCAAGCTGCCGATGCAGCGCCTCGGCCTCGGCCTGCGCGGCGATCAGCGCCTTTTCCCGGTCCTGCAGCAGGCTGACATCGGTGACCGAACCCACCAGGTAATGTTCGTCGTCAGGCGTCGCGACCCGGCCGAGCCGGATGATGACGGGCACGCCATCGCCATCCGCAACCGGAACCTTCCCCATCTTTTCGATTGCGTCTCCGGTGCGCAGGATGTGCTCGTTTTCCTGCCGGAACAGCGGCCCTTTCTCCGGAAACATCTCGCATTCGGTCTTGCCGATATAATCGGCGAGGCTGCCGCCCAGGAATTTTTCATAGGCCGCATTGGCAAATGTCAGCCGCCGGTCCTGGTCCCTCAGGAACACGCCGACGGGCAATTGCTCAAGCGCGGCGCGCAGCAGCCAGGTCTCGCGGATCTGCGTGCTCAGAAGCGTCTCATGCGCCTTGAACTCGGTGACATCCACCCGCAGTCCGACCAGCATGCCGTTTTCCAGCCGCTTGTTGACCATCCGCATCCATCGGCCGTCGGCAAACTGCTCCACCCTTTCGAGATAGGGCAGGGAAAAATCCCGCAATTGCTCCTGTATCCACCCTTGGAAGGCCGGATCGTCTTCTTTCGCGTCGCGGTAGCCGCTCGAAAAATAGACGGTTTCCATCAGCGTTTCGAGCCGGAGGCCGGGCTTCAGTTCGATGCCCAGGGCGCTGTAGAATTCCCTGAACCGGGCATTGCAATAGAGCAGCCGGTTTTCGCTGTCGTAAATGACGATGCCGGCATCGACGAGATCGATCACGCCGCTGCCGAACAGCAGCTGCGAAGCACTGTCGGCGTCTGGAAAAACCGCCGCCGCGGCGGCTGGCATGTCCTCGAACGCTTCGAACAGGAAAAGATTGCCGTCATCGCCGGTAAAGCGTTCACAGCGAAGCGTGTACGGCCCGGACGAGCCCGCGACATGGCAGGCGATCATCTCATCCGTGGCGAAGACAAGCGCACGGCGCTCCCTGTCCTCACGTTCGGCATCGCGAATATCGGCGGAAAGGGAAAGGCTGGTGTGGCCTTCGAATGCCGCAGGCATGCGCCCCATGATCCGGGCATAGGCGGCATTGACGATAACATAACGCAGCTCGCTGTCCTTGATGCACGCGGGCAGGTCCAGGGCGGCGACAGCCCTGCAAGCCTTTTCCAGCAACCCGCTGCCCTCGGTCAATCGATACTCCACACCGTGCAGTTTCACCGTTGTCGAATCAAATATTTACAGATGACTTCCGCAAAAACGTTATGCGAGAAAATCCGTTTTTGCTATGCGCGTTGCACTCCGATACCCTTTTTTAACCATAATTATTCGCCACCGGCGGCGGCGCAGCGACCGTCGTCACGCGCCCCCGCGCATGGCTGCCATGCGCCGCCGGCGGCCGCGTTACAAAACTATCGCTTGACTTTACTGCATAAAACGCCCACATGCCGGTCAAGCTTTCACCTTCGGCAGCCGCGTGAGCTGCAGCATATGACCGGAAGACTCGTTCCAAGAGATATCCGGGCCGCATGAAGGAAAAGCGCAGAGAATACAGAAGACGGCATTTGCCGCACTGATGCGCAGAAAGTTATTCCAACCCACAAGTTCCCAATTCACGCGGGGTTCTTGACGCCGAAACCGCCGGACAGCAGCCCTGTTCCGGAC
>QFOL01000057.1 GCA_003241215.1 Agrobacterium fabrum | reverse complement strand
TCGTCCATCCTCGTCAAGGCGCTGGCCGACCGTTTCGCGGAAGCCTTTGCCGAGCGCATGCATGAGCGGGTGCGCAAGGAGTTCTGGGGTTATGCACCGGACGAGGCTTTTGCCGGCGAGGAGTTGATTGGCGAGGCCTATGCCGGTATTCGCCCCGCACCGGGCTATCCGGCCCAGCCCGATCATACCGAAAAGAAGACGCTGTTCGCCCTGCTCGACGCCACCAATGCGGCGGGTGTGGAGCTGACGGAAAGCTATGCCATGTGGCCGGGCTCCTCCGTCTCGGGCATCTATATCGGCCATCCCGAGAGCTATTATTTCGGTGTCGCCAAGGTGGAGCGCGATCAGGTTCTTGATTATGCGCGCCGCAAGGATATGCCGGTGGAAGAGGTGGAGCGCTGGCTCGGTCCTGTCCTCAACTACGTGCCGACGAACGGCGCGGAGGAAATCGACAGCGCGGCGTGAGGTTTCGCGCCTCACGCTTTTGTATTGGAGCGCGGACGTTGCCACTGCTCAACATTGCTGCGACCTCTGTTTCGTCATCCTCGGGCTTGACCCGAGGATCCATAACCACCTGAAATCAATGGATCCTCGGGTCAAGCCCGAGGATGACGTCGGGTATCTGGAGAGGTTTGCGAACGCGTAGGATTCGCGCGCCTTTATACCGTCTTACGACCTCAATGCCGCCAGTTCCTCGATGCCGACATGGCTCTCGACCTCGCTGCCACGCAGATAGAGATAGAGGCCGATCGCGAAGGCGAGGACGGCGATGAAGACCAGATACCAGGCATGGGCCATGGGGTTGATGGCGAGCGCCGTTGTCACGCCAATCGGCGTCAGCCCGCCGAAGACGGCATAGGAGACGTTATAAGCGAAGGAGAGGCCGGAGAAGCGCACCGATGCCGGGAAGGCGCGCACCATGACGTATGGCACCGCACCCGCCATGCCGACCGACAGGCCCATGACGCCGTAAAGCACGAACATGGTTTGAAGCGATGTGCCGGCATAGCTGTAGAAGGTGAAGGTGGCGATGCCGAAGAAGATGCTCGCCCCCATGAAGAAGATGCCGGAGCCGACGCGGTCAATCAGCGCGCCGGCGATGATGACGCCAAAGATCAGGAACAGCGTGCCGAAGCTGGTGCCGGCCAGAGCCTGTGTCGGGGTATAACCGTAGAGCTTCTGCAGGAAGGTGGCCGTCATCAGCGTCGTGACGACGATAGCGGCCGAGAGAACCCAGGTCAGCAGGGCGGAAATGACCACGCCGCGCATATGGTGCTTCAGCACCAGCCCGAGCGGCAGCTTGTCCGTCAGCGATTTCGACTTCTTCATCTCCATGAAGATCGGCGTTTCTTCCAGCCAGCGGCGCAGATAAACGGCGATCAGGCCGAAAATGCCGCCGAGCAGGAAGGGAATGCGCCAGGCGTAACCGGCCACGTCTTCCGGTGTGAAGAGCGAGTTGATGGCGAAAGCGATCAGCGATCCCAGCATGATGCCGAAGGAAAGGCCCGATGTGAGGAAGCCGCAGGCGAGCCCGACGCGGCGGAAAGGCACATGTTCGGCAACGAAGGTCCAGGCGCCCGGCACTTCACCGCCAATGGCGGCACCCTGCAGCATGCGCAGGATGATGAGCAGGATGGGGGCGGCCACGCCGATGGTGGCATAGGTCGGCATCAGCGCCATGCCCAGCGTCGAGAGCGCCATCAGCAGGATGGAGAAGGCGAAGACGCGCTTGCGGCCGTAACGGTCGCCATAATGCGCCAGCACGATGCCGCCCAGAGGGCGTACCAGATAGCCGGCGGCGAAGATGCCGAAGGTCTGGATCATCACCAGCCAGTCCGGCATTTCCGGCGGGAAGAACAGATGGCCGATAACGGTGGCGAAAAATACGAAAATGATGAAATCGTAAAATTCCAGCGCGCCGCCGAGGGCCGAAAGGCCAAGAGTTCTGTAATCCTGACCGTTGAGGGGTCGGGCTGCCGCCGGAGTGGTGGTGGGAGACATGAGGCTGCTTCTTTTCTAAATTACGTATTACTTATGGGCATGCGGCAAGCGCGGCGCGATTTCAAGCCTTATCGATGCTCAATCGCTCAGGTATTTCGACGGACGGTCGAGGAAGCGGCGCAGGAAACTGATGTTTTCCAGCTCGTCATAGAGGCGCTCGGTGATGCCGTCAGCGTCGAAATGATAGATCGTCGCTTCGGGAATGGCCAGAAGCACCGGTGAGTGGGTGGCGATGATAAGCTGGCCGCCACTATCGGCGGCGTGACGGATGATTGCCGCCAGTTCGAGCTGTTTTTGCGGTGAAAGCGGGCTTTCCGGTTCGTCGAGAAAATAGAGGCCGGCGCCATGCAGCCGCTGTTGCATGATATCGAGAAATCCTTCGCCATGCGAACGCCGGTCGATGACATTGTTCCTGACGATCCTGCGAAATGTATCCGGGGTTTCTTCCGGAAAGTCTTCACCCTTCTTGAGAGCCTTTTCCCGCTCCCAGCGAAAATCGTCCAGCGCATCCTCGTTCTGCCGGCGGATATAACCAAGCACGTCTTCCGCGCGCATGAACATGCGGATTTTCGGATATTTCTTGCGGGCGAAATAGAAGGACTTCGCCACGGTCTCGGCATGCTGAAGGTAGAGGTCGCCGGCAACCTGGCCGTGATTGCCGATGGCATAGGCCGTCATTCCCGCCGCCAGCCCTTCCAGCAGCGTCGATTTGCCAGAGCCGTTATTGCCGGCAAAAAAGGTGATCGGCGTCTTGAACTCGAGGCGTTCCAGATGGCGCAGTGCCGGAACGGAGAAGGGATAATCATCTCTTCCGTCCGGGGTGTCTTTCATGGTTACGCTGTCGAGAAACAGCATGTCGCGTTCCTTGCCAATAATCCGTCCTGTCCGGTGTTGCGCCTTGGCTCATCATCAAGCCTGAAGCGGGTGATGGTATCTGGAGTTTAACGTGGTGCGTGATGTCGGCGTCAACCTCCCGACATCGATTTGTGCGACTATTTAGAGTGCAATAAAATAACAATATGCAATATATGTATAAATAACTCAATTGCTCATTTCTGGCGGCTTATTCCCGCACCATTAAAGTATTATTTTCAGGATATACTTATAATTAATACACTCATGGCAATCGTCACTCATTCTCGTTGCTGCTGTGGGGAATGGATGAACTATATTGCGCTATTTTCTGCCGTCATGCTGTTCTCTCTGGCATTCATCGGTCAGGCGGAGGCCCGGAAGGTGCGGTTTTTCGCCATTCCCGGGTTTGGTGGCGGTGAGACGATCGACCTTGTTTATGATTTGCCGGACAATCCGGCTTTCCTTCGCGAGGGAAAAGCGTTCGATCTCGGTTATCTGAACAGCAGCAATGGCAATGCTTACGTTCTCTATCATGGCGACCGCTACAGCAAACTCAGCGATACGGATATTGCCAGGCTGAAGGCGATGCTCGGTTTTGATCCGACGACCAAACATCGCATGGAACAGGCGTCGCGCGGCGCCGGCGCAGGCGCAGGCGCCACGGGCTGGGGTCTCGTTATTTTCGTCGCTGTGGGGGTGCTCGGTCTTTCCGTGCTCATCCACAAGGGGTTGAATGTCATGCGCTGGATGATGCGAGCATTGACGACCCCCGCCGCCATTGGTTCAGACGAGGCTGTTTCCACGCCGCTTGAGATTCGCAAGAAGAAATTGGTAAATCGGCAATGGAGCGACACCGATCATGCCGCACGCAGCCCGACACCGTCGGCCATGCAGGCATCTTCCCGGTCAGACGCCCCGGTCCGGGCCTTTGGACGCAGGAACGTCTGACGCGGAGAATGGATGGCCACGACCGGACGGTTATTCGAACCGGTCGATGATGCTGATGCCGCTTTCCCTGAAGCTGTCCATGGCGGGCAGGGCGGTAGCCGCCTCGGAAAGCGTGATGTGGCGGCCGATCAGCTTTTCCGGCGCAAGCCTGCCGCTTTCGATCATCGCCAGCATGTCCTCGTAACGCCATGCCTGCATGCCGTGGCTGCCATAGATCTCCAGCTCGTGTGCAATCACCCGGGCCATGGGGATGGCGGGCATGGCGTGATCGGCCAGCATCAGCCCTACCTGCACATGGCGTCCGCGCCGGCGCAGATTGCTGATGGAATTGCAGCAGGTTTGCGGGTGACCCAGCGCGTCGACGGAGACATGTGCGCCGCCGCCGGTTACCTCACGAACCGCCTCGGCAACATCGGCAACCGCGCGGCTGTTGATCGTCGCGGTCGCGCCGAGCTGCCGGGCAAGTTCCAGCTTGTCGTCGGCGATGTCGATGGCGACGACCTGCGCGCCGAGGCCAGCGCCGATCATGATGGCGGAGAGGCCGACGCCGCCGCAGCCATGCACCGCCAGCCATTCACCGCCCTTCAGGCGTCCCTGATCGGTCACGGCCCGGAAGGAGGTGGCGAAACGGCAGCCGAGGCCAGCGGCGGTGGCGTAACTCATCGTATCAGGCAGGTGCACGAGGTTCTGATCGGCATAATCGATGGCGACATATTCGGCGAAGGAGCCCCAATGGGTGAAGCCGGGCTGGAACTGCGCCTCGCAGACCTGCTGGTTGCCGGAACGGCACTCATGGCAATGGCCGCAGCCGGAGACGAAAGGCACGGTGACACGGTCGCCGGTCTTGAAGCGGGTGACGTTTTTGCCGACAGCTGCGATCACGCCTGCGAATTCGTGGCCGGGAACATGCGGCAGGCGAATATCCGGGTCATGTCCCATCCAGCCATGCCAGTCGCTGCGGCAGAGGCCGGTCGCCTTTACCGCGATGACCACGCCGCCATCGGTCGGTTCCGGATCGGGAAGGAACGCAACGACAGGGGTCTCGCCGAAACGTTCGTAATAAAGCGCGCGCATCATGGCCTCACATTATTGGCATGCAGGTTCGAAGTCATACCTGCTCTACCATTTCCAGCAAATGGGCGAAGCGGTTTTGCACCTGGAAAGGTGATTCAGTCCTTGATGAGCATCAGGTCGCCGGCTGCGAATTTCAGCGTCACCTGTTCGCCGACGGCCGGCGGTGCTGTGCCGGGATCGTTGAACATGTCGAAAGACAGGGTGGAACCGCCGAGATCGAGACGGGTGCGGATGACGGAGCCGAGGAACTGGCTGGAGGTGACGAGGCCGGAAATGGCGACATCGCCTTTCGCGTCATGACCGAGCGAACCGGCTTCCGGTCGAAGCGCGAGCGTGATTTTTTCACCATTGGCCGCATCGACCGGCTTGGGCAGGGTGATCTGCTGCTCTCCGACACGGATGGTGTTGGACGAGGAATCGACCACGGTGGCGTCGATGAGGTTCAGCGTGCCGACGAAGGAGGCGACAAAACGGGTCGATGGTTTGTTGTAGATATCGAAAGGCGAACCGATCTGGTCGGCGCGGCCGGCATTCATGACGACGATGCGGTCGGAAATCGACAGGGCCTCTTCCTGATCATGGGTCACGAAAATGGTGGTGATGCCGAGTTTCTGCTGGATCTGGCGGATTTCTTCGCGCAGCGAGACACGGATCTTGGCATCGAGCGCGGAGAGCGGCTCGTCCAGCAGAAGCACTTCCGGCTTCGGGGCCAGAGCGCGGGCCAGCGCCACACGCTGCTGCTGGCCGCCCGACATCTGGTAGGGGTAGCGGTCGGCCAGATGTTCCAGGTGGATGAGCTGGAGCATTTCCTTCACGCGGACGTCGATCTCGGCTTTCGGCTTGCCGGCGACTTTCAGGCCGAAGGCGACGTTTTCATAGACATTCATGTTGGGGAACAGCGCATAGGCCTGGAACACCATGCCGATATTGCGCTGGTTCGGTCTGAGCGCCGTCTGGTCTTTGCCGTTGATGACGATCGATCCGCCGGTCGGTGTTTCGAAGCCGGCGATCATGCGCAGCACGGTGGTCTTGCCGCAGCCCGATGGTCCGAGAAAGGAGACGAATTCGCCCTTTTCGATGGCCATGTTGAAATCATGCACGACCTGCACGGAGCCGAAGGATTTCTTGATGTTGCTAAGTGTCAAAAAGCTCATGAAAATCTTGTCCTCAGGCCTTGGGAGGCGCGCCCTTCTGGTAGCGTGAAACGAGTTGGATCAGACCGAGGCAACCCCAGGTGATGCCGAAGGAAATAACGGCAAGCGCTGCCGGTTCATAGGCGCGATTGGCGCCGAGCAGCTGCATATAGGGACCGAAGGCCGGGCGGTTCAAAAGGGCCGCCATGGTGAATTCACCGATGACGATGGCGAAGGTCAAGAACGCGCCTGAGAGCACGGCGACCAGAACATTGGGCAGGATGATGCGCGACAGGATCGTCGTCCAGCCTGCGCCAAGGCTCTGCGCCGCTTCCGTCAGCGTGGCGACATCGATGGTTCGGAGGCCAGTATCGACGGCGCGGTACATGTAGGGCAGCGCCAGCGTGGCATAACCGAACATCAAAAGCAGGTTGGTGCCGAAGGTCGTGCCCGTCAGCGGCAGCCAGCTGGAGGTGTTATAAAGCCTGATATAACCGAAGACGATGACGATGGCCGGGATGACCAGCGGCAGAAGCGTGATGAACTCGATATAGGGCCGAAGGCCCGGCAGCTTCAGCCGCACCCAATAGGCGGTGGGCACGACAAGCAGAACGCCGAAGACGATGGTGAACAGCGCCATCACCACGGAATAGCTGAAGGTCTCCTGAAAGCGCGGATCGGTAAGCACCTTGGCATAGGCATCGAAGGAATATTCGCCGCGCCGCATTTTCAGCGAGAAGTTGGTCATGCCGATCAGCGGCAGGGCGAAATAGAGCAGGCCGAAGATCAGCGCGCCCCAGGCGAAGAACCGCTTCATTTCAGCCACCTTTCGCTGCGGGCGCGCAGCCAGATATAAAGTGCATTGGCGATGCCGGTGACGACGATCATGCCGAAGGCGAGCGCATATCCGAGATGCGGATTGCCGAGGACATCGCCGCGGATCTGCGCGAAGAGCAGGATCGGCACGATGTTGAGCGAGGAACCGGTGAGCGCGATTGCGGTCGCCACCGCGCCGAAGGCATTGGCAAACAGTAGCGACATGGTGCCGAGCAGCGACGGCAAAAGAATGGGGAAGGCCACCATGCGCCAATATTGCAGGCCGGTCGCGCCGAGGATTTCCGCAGCCTCGCGCCATTCGCGCTTCAGCCCGTCGAGCGCCGGCGTGATGATGAGGATCATCAGCGGTATCTGGAAGAACAGGTAGGTAACCGTCAGGCCCCAGAAGGACAGGATGTTGAAACCAAGCAGCCTCAGATCGATGCCGATCTGCGTCTTCAGAAACACGGTGAGCAGGCCGACCGGGCCGAGCGTGGCGATAAAGGCGAAAGCGAGCGGCACGCCGGCGAATTGCGAGGCGACGCCCGAAAAGGTCAGAAGCGGTCCGCGAATGCGCTGTGGCAGGCCGCCCAGCACCACGGCAGCGGCGACGGCGAAGCCGATCAGGCAGCCGAGAGCCGCAGAGGCGAGGCTGATCTTGATCGAAATCCAGTAGGCCGCGAGAATGGAAGAGGTGAAAAGTCCGGCAATGTTTTCCAGCGTGAAGCTGCCATCGGTACGCTGAAATGCGCCGATCACGATCTTCATCGTCGGCAGAAGCAGAAACAGCAGAACAAAAACGGCAAAAGGTACGACACCTATCCAGTGAAGAGGCAGCTTCCTGCCCGCATCGGATGGTGCACCGGTGTTGGTCGATGACATGCCTTGTCCCCAAACGCCGCTTTCAAAACGGTCTGTCTATTAAAGTATTTATTATAAAAGAAGCACCCCGGCTTTTTGATCGGCCGGGGTGCGTTTTCAACAGTTTACTTCACGTTCGCGCCGACGACGCTGTCCCAGCCGCCGGTGACGGCAGCCTTGTTGGCATCAACTTCCTCGAGTGTCGGGAAGATCGCCTTTTCATAGGCCGCTGCCGGCGGCAGGCTGTCGATCAGTTCCTGCGGAACCTTGCCGGCCTTGACCATGGCGTTGAAGCGGATCGGGTGGCAATAGCCCTTCAGCCAGCCGAGCTGACCGTCGTCGGAGTAGAGGTGCTCCATCCAGAGCTTGGCAGCGTTCGGATGCGGCGCGTAAGCGGAAATGCCCTGAACGTAGACACCGGCGAGAACGCCCTTCTCGGGAACGACGACTTCGGTCGGCGGGTTGTCGTTCAGCGTTTTCTTCCAGGAAAGGGCGTTGTAGTCCCAGGCGACGATGATCGGGGTTGCGCCCTGCGCCAGCGTGCCGGCCTTGCCGATAACCGGCAGGAAGTTGCCTGCCTTGTTGAGGTCGGCGAAGTATTTCAGGCCAGCCTCACCGGCTTCCTTGCCGGATTTCGCGCCGGTGGAAAGGCCGGCGGCGAGAACGCCGAGGATCGCCTGGTTGGAAGCGCGCGGGTCACCGGCAAGCGCTACCTGACCGGAATATTCCGGCTTCAGCAGGTCGGCCCAGTCCTTCGGCGTGTTCTTGACGAGGTCCTTGTTCACGAACATCGACATGACGCCGTAATAGTCGCCGTACCAGTAACCTTCGGGATCCTTGACGTTGTCAGGAATTTCGCTCCAGGTGGAAACCTTGTAGGGCTGCAGCAGGCCTTCGGCCTTCATCTGCGGGCCGAAGGCGAGACCGACGTCGACAACGTCAGGAGCCTGCGGGCCCTTGTTATCCTTGTTGGCCTTTACCGCTTCGACTTCGTCGGCGGAGCCGGCGTCGGGGTTCAGTTCGTTGACGGTGATTTCCGGATACTTCGCCTTGAAGGAGGCGATCACGTCGCCGTAACCGCACCAGTCGTGCGGCAGGGCGATGGTGGTGAGCATGCCTTCCTTCTTGGCGGCGGCGATCAGCTCGGCGCTCGGCTCAGCGGCAGCGATGGCGGTGGAGGCGATGACCAGCGCAGTGGTCGTAGCAAGCAGTCGGCGGCAGTGAGAGATCACTTTTTTCTCCTCTTCGTGTTCTCATATTGCGGACGCTGATACGGATTCTCGATGAAGTTAATGTGACGGCTGGATTGCAATTTATTTATCCGGATTCCGTCACTTTACGCCCGTTTTCCGCCATCATCAGGCTTTTTGCCTGCAATAGCGGGAGATTCCCTTCGTCATCCGTGGTGGCTAGATAAGTTCCCCAGCTTGGTCTCTTATCCTGTTTTATCGTGCTGGTAGCGATTACAGGTATCCAATCAGCGTGCGGCATCCGCGTCAAGCAAGTTGCCGGCTATATAGTTTCACGTCCTGTCCGGCCTGCGGAACAGCCGTGTCTGTTCGAACAGCCCTTCCAGCGCATTCATGCGTTCCTTGGTTTCATCCCATGTCCCGTTCTGTACCGCTTCAATCAGGGCTTCGACCACGAACAGGGTTACAACGGAAGAATCCCATGCCGAAGGGGCCTCGATCCTGACGCGGAAGGTGTGCCGCGCATGGCGCGCCACCGGCGATGTCCATTGGTCGGTGAAAAGGATGATCTCGACGCCGTTTGCCTTGGCGACCTCGGCCAGCGTCGTCATGTCGTGCTCGTAACGGCGGATGTCGAAGATGACGAGCACGTCACCGGCGCTCATGTTCAGCATATATTGCGGCCAGGCGCTGGAATTCGAGGACATCAGCGTCGTTTTCGGGCGGATCACCTGCATATGGGTGAAGAAATATTCGGCAATCGCACCGGTAATGCGCCCGCCAACGAAATAGATGCTGCGTTTGCGATCAGAGAGCAGTGCTGCGGCATTGTCGAAGACGGCGGTGTCGAGATCGCTCAGCGTATCGCGCAGATTGCCGGTGATGGCGTCGGCGAAGCGGTTGAGAATATGCAGTCCCGGCGCATTGGTGGCCCAGCGGTCGTGTTTCGCAACCGGGCCCGATATCGTCGCTTCCAGCTCCTGATGCAGATGCGCCTGGAATTCCGGATAGCCCTTGTAGCCCAGCTTCTGCACCATGCGCGCCACCGTCGGCGTCGAAACGCCGGCGTTTTCGGCGATGGTGGTGATGCTGCCGAGGCCGGAAACGGGGTAATTGCCGAGCAGGCTCTCCGCCAGCCGTTTCTCCGAACGGGTGAGCGCGTCGTAATGGGCATGGATGACATCCGACACGGTCGCCGTCGTGCTGCGCAAATTTTTCCCCTTCCGGTCTTTTGCCGGTGCATGGCTAAAATAAACATCTGCGCCAGCTATCGAGTCAATGGAAAAAATGAAGAGATAATTTCAAAATTCCATTTGACACTCGCAATAATGTGAAGAATTCTTTTCGTCATTGGCGGAATAACGGGTTTTCCGGGCGGGGTGCGTGCATGACGGTGCGTTCACGGTTTTTCACAGAAGCGGAAGGGCAGGCGGTTGCCGTCGAGAACGCCGCGGCGAAGGGCGATGTCGTTCTCGTCTGTGAACATGCCTCCGCCACCATTCCGCAGAAATTCGGCACATTGGGTCTTTCGCCGGAGGTGCTTTCAAGCCATGCGGCCTGGGATCCGGGTGCCTTGGCCGTTGCCCGTCTGCTTTCGGAAAAGCTTGATGCGACACTCGTTTATCAGCGGTTTTCGCGTCTGATCTATGATTGCAACCGGCCGCCCGAATCGGCTTCCGCCATGCCGGTGAAAAGCGAGATTTACGATATTCCCGGCAATTTCGATCTCGGCGAAGCGGAGCGGTTCGCCCGTACCTCGGCGCTTTATGTGCCGTTTCATGACCGGGTAAGCGAGATCATCGCCGCGCGGCAGGCGGACGGCCGCAAGGTGGTGGTGGTGACCATCCACAGTTTCACGCCGGTTTATCACGGCCGGTTCCGCAAGGTCGAGATCGGCATCCTGCACGATACCGACAGCCGTCTTGCGGATGCGATGCTGGCGGGCGCCGAGGGGTCCTCGCTCACGGTCAATCGCAACGATCCCTACGGCCCGGAAGACGGCGTGACACATACGCTGCGGCTGCATGCGCTGCCGGACGGGCTTTTGAACGTCATGATCGAGATCCGCAACGATCTCATCACCAATGAGGGAGAGCAGGCGGCCATTGCCGGCTTCCTCCACGAGCTTATGGGGAAGGCGCTCTCATCGATCGATGAGTGAGGGAGCCATGGCCGGCCGATGGTGAAAGCACCGGGGCCGGCCGCCAATGAGACTGCCGCCATTTAAAAAGCCGGAAAGGCGCAAAGCGGCAAGGGAACAGCAAGTGCGTGCGGCCAATCGCGGGAAATCTCCCGCGTAATGCCGAATACTGGGGCACAATCGGCCAATAACGGCTGACTGGCTTGTTTTTTTCTTATCAGGAGAGAAGGGCATGGACAGTTCATCATCAGGCGTCAGCTACAAGAAGGCTGATGCATCCTATTTCGAAAAACGCGGACTTTCCCGTTATGCGGGCGTGTGGTCGCTCTGGGCGCTTGGCGTCGGGGCTGTCATATCAGGGCATTTTTCCGGATGGAATTTCGGATTTTCCACCGGCGGCTGGGGCGGCATGCTGGTGGCGGGCATCATCATCGCCATCATGTATCTCGGGCTGACCTTTTCGATCGCGGAAATGAGCCCGGCCCTGCCGCATACGGGTGCGGCCTATTCCTTCGCCCGCACGGCGATGGGTCCCTGGGGCGGCTTCATCACCGGCCTTTGCGAAAATGTCGAATATGTGCTGACGCCGGCGGTTATCGTCACCTTCATTACGGCCTATATGAACTCCATTCTGGGGCTTGATCCGGCCTATTCACCTTTCGTGTGGATAGGGTTCTATGCGATCTTCCTGGCGCTCAATGTCTTCGGGCTTGAGCTTTCCTTCAAGGTCACGCTGGTCATCACGCTGATCTCGCTCGGTGTTCTGGTGTTCTTCTGGATCAGCGCCATTCCGAATATCGATTTCTCGCGTTATGCGCTGAATATCGGCGTCGGTCCTGATGGCAAGGCGGTCGAGTTGCCGGAAGGCGGCGGATCGTTCTTCCCCTTCGGTTTTTCAGGCGTTCTCGCCACGCTGCCTTTCGCGGTCTGGCTGTTCCTTGCCATCGAACAATTGCCGCTGGCGGCCGAAGAATCGGTCGATCCGAAGCGGGACATGCCGAAGGGCATCATCCTCGGCGTCATCACGCTGATGGTTTCGGCCTTCATGATCGTGCTGCTCAATCCGTCTCTGCCGGGTGTCGGCGCCTTCCATCTCGGCTCCTCGCTTGAGCCGCTGCTGGATGGCTTCAAGGCGATCTACGGCGATGGCGGCGTGGTGCTGCTCGGTCTCGTCGCGTTGACCGGCCTGATCGCCAGCTTCCATACGATCCTTTATGCGCAGGGCCGGCAGATCTATTCGCTGTCGCGTGCGGGTTATTTCCCGACGGTTCTGTCGATCACCCACTCGAAATACCGCACACCCTATGTCGCCAATATTGCCGGCGCCATCGTCGGCCTCGCGGTCATGCTCGTCATCTGGTTCGCGCTGGGTGCGGAACAGGGCGGCAGCATCATCGGCAGCGTGCTTTTGAACATGGCGGTGTTCGGTGCGATGTTCTCCTACATCATGCAGGCGATTTCCTTCATCCTGCTCCGGAAGAACCTGCCGCATATCGAACGGCCGTTCCGCTCGCCCTTCGGCATTCCGGGTGCGGTGCTGACGATCATCATCGCCATCGTCACGCTGCTTTATCAGATCCAGGATCCGAATTTCAGCAAGGGCGTGCTCTGGGTCGCGATCTGGTTCGCCGTGGCGATCGCCTATTTCGCCTTTGTCGGACGCCATCGCCTCATCCTGTCGCCGGAAGAGGAATTCGCGCTGGAGCACAAGCAGGCTGCCATGGCCGCAGCGGCTGCAAAGGCCTGATGCTCAAACAAAACGGGCGGCCGCATCCCGGCCGCCCGGTCGCCACAATAAAAGGGAACGGACAAAATGACGAGCTACACATTCGACGCGCTTAAAATGGATGTCGCCGAGGGGCGCATCGACACGGTTCTGGCCTGCCTTGTCGACATGCAGGGGCGTCTGATGGGCAAACGGTTCCAGGCGGAATTCTTCGTTGAAAGCGCCTATGAGGAAACCCATAGCTGCAACTACGTGCTTGCCACCGACATGGAGATGGAAACCGTTCCCGGTTACAAATCCTCCAGCTGGGAAAAGGGTTATGGCGACTATGTGCTGAAACCCGACCTCTCGACGCTACGGCGCGTACCCTGGCTGGAAGGCACGGCGCTGGTGCTCTGTGACGTGCTCGATCATCACACCCATGAAGAAGTGCCGCATTCGCCGCGCGCGCTGTTGAAAAAGCAGGTGGCGCGGCTGGAGGCCATGGGGCTGAAGGCCTATATGGCGACCGAACTGGAGTTCTTCCTGTTCGACCAGACTTTCGATGCGGCGCGCGCCAACGGTTACAAGGGCCTGAACCTCGCCAGCGGCTATAATGAGGATTACCATATCTTCCAGACGACCAAGGAAGAGGATGTCATGCGGGCGCTGCGCAAGGGCCTGCAGGGCGCCGGTATTCCGGTCGAGAATTCCAAGGGTGAAGCGTCCGCAGGTCAGGCGGAAATCAACGTGCGTTATGCCGATGCGCTGACCATGGCCGACCGGCACGCCATCATCAAGAACGCCACCAAGGAGATCGCCTGGTCAAAAGGCAAGGCGGTGACCTTCCTTGCCAAGTGGAACTACAACGCCGCCGGCAGTTCCTCGCATATTCACCAGTCGCTGTGGAGTGCTGACGGCAAGACGCCCGCTTTCCTCGACAAGGACGCCAAACACGGCATGTCGGAACTGATGCGGCATTATGTTGCGGGGCTTCTCGCCCATGCCAGCGAGATCACCTATTTCCTCGCGCCCTACATCAATTCCTACAAGCGGTTCATGGCCGGCACCTTTGCGCCTACGAAGGCGATCTGGAGCCTCGACAACCGCACGGCCGGATATCGCCTCTGCGGCGAAGGCACCAAGGGCATCCGCATCGAATGCCGCGTCGGCGGCTCCGATCTCAATCCCTATCTCGCCATGGCCGCTCTTCTCGCGGCAGGCATTGACGGCATCGAAAATAAACTCGAACTTGAGCCCGCTTTTGTCGGCGATGCCTATGGCGGCAAGGACGTGCGCGAGATACCCAAGACACTGCGTGACGCCACTGCCTTTCTGGACGGATCGAAAATGCTGCGCAACGCCTTTGGCGACGATGTGATCGATCATTACGTCCATGCCGGACGGTGGGAGCAGGAAGAATACGACCGCCGCGTGACCGACTGGGAAGTGGCGCGCGGTTTCGAACGGGCGTGAGTGCAAATGTTGTAAAAAATTCAGCTGAATGGTAATTTGTTGCGTGATTGACAACGGAGAAACGTGTCTTGGCGCAAAACGCAATCGATACGCTGTGGTTTTTACAGCGTCTTCAGGAAAAAGGAGGCAATCAGAGCGATCTGGCGCGTTTTTTAGGCCTGGATCGCAGTGCTGTCACACGGATGCTCAAAGGAGACAGGAATATGAGCGCTGACGAGCAGGACAGGATTGCGGATTATCTCGGCATTCCCGTCGGCGAAATCGCCCTTCATCGTCGGGGTGGCGCACACGGATTTTCCGAAAGCGGACAGGCGCCCTATGCCGGTCCCGCATCCGAAACCAGCCGACAGGCCACGTCGTCTCCGTCGGGGCATCCGATCTTCGGCTGTATGAAAGGCACGATCACCGTCATGCCCGATGTGGACCTGACCGAGCCCATGGATTTTGAATGGGGAGAAAAGCTTTACAATGAGTGACGGCTTCTTGCTGGACACATGCGCCGTCATCTGGATGTCACAGGATGAGCCGGTCTCGCAGGAGGCGTCAGCGGCACTGAACCGGGCCTACGAAGAAGGTGGACATGTCTATGTCTCTTCCGCGACGGCCTGGGAAATGGCCATGCTGGTCGCGAAGGGCCGGATCAGCGAGACGAAGAGCGCCAAGCGCTGGTATGACGATTTCAGGCGGGAGGCTGAGGTGCGGGAGCATCCCGTCACGGCGGACATTTTTATCGCATCCTGCTTTCTTCCCCAGCTTGCGCACAGGGATCCGATCGACCGAATCCTGATGGCGACGGCACGGGAAAATGATTTGACTATCATGACGCGCGATCGCGTCATTCTGGCCTATGGCGAGGCCGGCCACGTGAAGACTTTAGCCTGTTAGAACCGGAGTTATTGAGGCATGACTGTCATTCAAAATATCTCGCCCATCGACGGCTCGGTTTATGCCGAGCGGGAGGCGATGTCGCTGGAGGCGGCGCGCGCCGCCGTTTCGAAGGCACGCAAGGCGCAAAAGGACTGGGCGCGGCGTCCGCTTGAGGACCGCGTTCAGCTGGTCCTGAAGGGTGTCGCCCGCCTCAACGAAATGGTGGCTGAGGTGGTGCCGGAACTGGCGCATATGATGGGCCGGCCGGTTCGTTATGGCGGCGAGTTCAAGGGCTTCAACGAGCGCTCCAACTATGTCGCCTCCATCGCGGCCGATGCGCTGGCGCCGCTCGTCATCGAGGAAAGCGGCAATTTTGAACGCCGCATCGAGCGCGAGGCGCATGGCGTGGTCTTCGTCATCGCGCCGTGGAACTATCCCTACATGACGGCGATCAACACCGTCGCGCCTGCCTTGATGGCCGGTAATACGGTGGTCATCAAACATGCGGCGCAAACGCTTCTCGTCGGTGAGCGCATGGTGCGGGCTTTTGTCGAGGCCGGCGTGCCCGAAGACGTCTTCATCAATGTCTTCCTCGACCATGCCACGACCTCGGCGCTGATTTCCGAAGGCCTCTTCAATTTCGTCAATTTCACCGGTTCGGTGGAAGGCGGCCGCGCCATCGAGCGCGCTGCTGCCGGCACCTTCACCGGTCTCGGGCTTGAGCTCGGCGGAAAGGACCCCGGTTACGTGATGGAGGATGCCGATCTCGACGCCGCCGTCGATACGCTGATGGATGGCGCGACCTATAATTCCGGGCAATGCTGCTGCGGTATCGAGCGCATCTACGTCAACGAGAACCTCTATGACACATTCGTCGAGAAGTCTGTGGCCTGGGTGTCCAACTACAAGCTCGGCAATCCGCTGGTTGAGGAAACCACGCTCGGGCCGATGGCCAACAAGCGCTTCGCCAAGGTGGTGCGCGCGCAGGTCGCCGATGCTGTTGCCAAGGGCGCCAAGGCGCTGGTCGATCCGAAGCTTTTCCCCGCTGATGATGGTGAAAGCGCCTATGTCGCGCCGCAAGTGCTCGTCAATGTCGATCACTCGATGGAATTCATGACCGAAGAAACCTTCGGCCCGGCCGTCGGCATCATGAAAGTGAAGAACGATGATGAAGCCATCGCGCTGATGAATGACAGCAGATACGGGCTGACCGCCTCGCTCTGGACGCAGGATGCCGCCCGCGCCGGGCGCATCGGCCGCGAGATCGAAACCGGAACCGTGTTCATGAACCGCGCCGATTATCTCGATCCCGCCCTTTGCTGGACCGGCGTGAAGGAAACCGGCCGTGGCGGTTCGCTCTCCGTCCTCGGTTTCCAGAACCTGACCCGTCCGAAATCCTACCATCTGAAGAAAGTCACGAAATGAATATCGTCGCCAACT
>QFOL01000391.1 GCA_003241215.1 Agrobacterium fabrum | reverse complement strand
TGGTTGCGCCGCAGCTTTACATCGCCGCCGGCATCTCGGGCGCCATCCAGCATCTGGCCGGCATGAAGGATTCGAAGGTCATCGTCGCCATCAATAAGGATGAAGAAGCGCCGATCTTCCAGGTTGCCGATTACGGCCTCGTCGCCGATCTGTTCGTGGCGTTGCCGGAACTCGAAAAATCGCTGTAATTTAAGCATGAATTGGCGGCGGCGCGTTTTTTAAACGCGCCGCCTTCTCTTTTTCGGCGATATGCGTAACATCGCCGACAATAACGCAGATGAAATCCCTGAGAGGAGACCAGCCTATGTCCGCCCCCTTTAAAAACATCGGTGTCATTGGAGCCGGTCAGATGGGATGCGGCATCGCGCATGTTTCCGCCATTGCCGGCTACAAGGTCCATATCTACGATCTTTCCAAGGAAGGCATCGAGGCCGGCCTCGCCACGATCAATGGCAATCTCGCCCGCCAGGTCACCAACGGCAAGCTTTCCGACGACGCCCGCAAGCAGGCTCTGGCGCTTATCAGCGGTTCGACCGACATCAACGATCTGGCGGCCATGGATCTCGTCATCGAGGCTGCGACGGAGAACGAGGAGATCAAGCGCAAGATCTATGCGCAGGTCTGCCCGATCCTGAAGCCCGAGGCGCTGCTCGCCACCAATACCTCGTCGCTCTCCATCACCCGGCTCGCCTCCGCTACCGACCGTCCCGAACAGTTCATGGGCATCCACTTCATGAACCCGGTGCCTGTCATGAAGCTCGTGGAACTGGTGCGCGGCATCGCCACCAATGAAAAGACCTTCGACGCGGCGAAGGACTATGTGCGGACACTGGAAAAGGCGATCACCGTCGCCGAGGATTTCCCGGCCTTCATCGTCAACCGCATCCTGCTGCCGATGATCAATGAGGCGATCTATACGCTTTATGAAGGCGTAGGCTCGGTGGAAGCCATCGACACCGCGATGCGGCTTGGCGCCAACCACCCGATGGGACCGTTGCAGCTTGCCGATTTCATCGGTCTCGACACCTGTTTGTCGATCATGCAGGTGCTGCATGACGGTCTCTCCGACAGCAAATACCGCCCCTGCCCGCTGCTGGTCAAATATGTCGAGGCCGGCTGGCTCGGCCGCAAATCGGGCCGTGGTTTCTACGACTATCGCGGCGAAACGCCGGTTCCGACACGCTGAACCCGAACGATATATCGTCCCTGACCTGAACGCTTGGCTCAGCCGATGAGCAGGTAAGTGGCCGCTCCGGCGGCGGCGGCAAGGACGGATACGGCCGCGAGCAATCCGCAATAAACGAGCGTTCCGGAAACGGTGGCGACGAATATCCGCCCCACTGCATTGGCGGCGAGAGCGGCGAGGATCGCGCTCGCCACGATTTCAGGCGAAAGGTTCTGCGCCGTGGTTCGCAGCGCGCTGAGAACGGCGACATCGGCGTCGAATATGGCCGATAGCGCCGTGAGGGCGATAAAGCCGCCCGTGCCGATCCAGACGAGAAGAACGGCATTCAACGTTCTCGTTGCCGCAAAAAGCGTGGCGAAGATGGCAAGGGGTACCAATTCGAACGGATTTTTCGCGTCGATTTCCTGGCCGGGCTGCATGTTTTGCAGCCGTATCAGACCGGCGCCGCTCAAACCGAGAACCAGTGCAGCCGTCAGCGTTGCCGGTGCAATGAGGGAAAATGTCGTCGGCGAGAGGAAAAGGACGATGACGAGAACCCGGAGCAGCGATACAGCCGCGGCGAGCGCCGCCACACCGGCCAGAGGCCAGACACTTTCACCGCTTTTCGCCTTCTGCCCGAAGCTGGCGGTGACGGCGGTCGATGACACGAGGGCGCCCGCCAGCCCGGTCACCAGCAGGCCGCGCGTTGAACCGAGGAGACGCACGGCAATGTAACCGCAATAGGAAATCGTGGCGCTGAGCACGGTGAACAGCCATATTTCCCAGGGGTTGAAACCGCCCCACGGATCGATCGCCCGGTTCGGAAGGATCGACAGGCCAACGGCGGTCATCACGGCGAGCACCAGCGCGGAGCGCAGCTCGATCCATGTCAGCCGTTCCAGCAGGCGATGGAGGACATCCCTGCCGGCGAGCAATGCCGCAAGGGCTGCGCCGCCAGCTGCGGCTACCTGATATTGCGCCGTTACCGCAAGCCCGCCAAGGGCAAAGACACAGAGCGCCGCAACGACGCCGGTAACACTGAAATCATTGTCATGGCGCGCCTCGCGCAGCTTGAACCATGAAAAACTGAATGCGAAACCCAGAAAACCCGCCGCGAAAGCGAAGGCGCTGTTCTGTTCATGGGCCAGCACGCCGAAGACGCCGCCGAGCAGGCCGGCAATACCATAGGTCCTGATTCCGGCGGTGCGGCTGCCGGCCGGCGCATCACGCTCCCGCCAGCCGCGCTCGAGGCCGACAAGCAGGCCGATGGCGAGGGCAAGGCCAAGCCGGGGGATAAGCAATTCCATGTCGGCATCCATTCATGGCGTAAGCCAGAACCATTATATGAGGCGGCAACTGACTTGTCTCTCTCCGCTGGCAAGGCCTGTTTCGGAAGCGATGGCGGCGCGCGCCTCATCCCCCGCCTTCGGCATTATTTTGCGGTCGCGGCGCTCACCAGCGCCTTGGCGTCCTCGCTGTCCCACGCCGCAGGACCGTTCATGGCGGCAAGCAGGCAGCCATTTTCATCCAGCAGCAGCGTCGCCGGCAGGCCGAAAGCGAGACCTTCCTTTTTGAGAACGTTGAAGACGCCCATGGAACTGTCACGATAAGGCCTGAGCGCGTCGATCCCGTATTCATCCATGAAGGCTTTCGGCTTCTCATCAGCGCCGACATCGATATTGACAGCAACGACCTCGAAGCCATCACCACCCTTTTCCTTTTCGAGCGCATTCAGCGCCGGCATCTCTTCCCGGCAGGGAACGCACCATGTGGCCCAGAGGTTGAGAAGAACCGCCTTGCCCTTGAGATCGGCAAGCGTCATGTCCTTGGCCTCCGGCCCCTTGAAGGACAGCGGGATGATGCGCGGCTTGTCCGCCGCCGACATGGCCGCCACCTGCCCCTTCAGAAACGGCTTCAGCGAGGCGATGCGGTTTGCCGCCCCCTCACATAAACCGGCGTCAGTCCCCGCTGCCCCTTGAACCGGGCTCTCAGACCCAATATGCCTGAACCAGACCGCGCCAGCGCCGGCGAGCACACCGGCCACGGCAGCAATTGCAACCAATTTGGCGGAAGGAAGCCTGAACGGCCTTTTTTCTGTCATCGAATACTCCAGGGCACTTAACATGGCTGACGGCACAGATCAGAAATCCTCCAACCAGATGTGGGGCGGGCGTTTCGCTTCCGGGCCATCTGCCATCATGGAAGAGATAAATGCCTCCA
>QFOL01000390.1 GCA_003241215.1 Agrobacterium fabrum | reverse complement strand
CGAAAAGGCCACGGCCTTCATGAAGGAGCAGGGCTTCGACGAGGTCTATCACCTCAAGGGCGGCATCCTGAAATATCTGGAAGAAGTGCCGGAAGAAGAGAGCCTGTGGGAAGGCGCCTGCTTCGTGTTCGACGAGCGTGTCTCTGTTGTCCACGGCCTTGCCGAAGGCGACCACCAGCTCTGCCACGCCTGCCGCAACCCGATCACGCCGGAAGTGCGCCTATCCCCCAAATTCGAGGAAGGCGTGTCCTGCCCAAGCTGCTACGACGACCGCAGCGAAGAGGACCGCCAGCGTTTCCGCGACCGGCAGCAGCAGATCGAACTGGCAAAGAAACGCGGCGAGCGGCATCTGGGGCGGTAAGCCGGGTCGGCTATCGGACTGCATAACGGTTGGGGTTTGTTTGAGCGGGTGCTGCGTGTTTCTTCTCCCCGCCGGGGAGAAGTCCGCGGCAGCGGGATGAGGGGGCAAGCTCTCGATCTATCGTCAACGTAGCCCCCTCATCCGACCCTTCGGGCCACCTTCTCCCCGGCGGGGAGAAGAAATGGGCCGCACCTTCAGGTGATCAAAAATGGGTGGAAGTATCAGCCTCACGCCCCTGCCCGCAACGCAAAGAGCGGTGCGTCCTGCCCGTCCAGCATGGCGGTGATCTCTTCCGCCGCGACCGGTTTGGAGAACAGGTAACCCTGCAATTCATCGCAGCCGCACAGATGCAGGATGGCCGCCTGCTCTTCCGTTTCCACGCCTTCGGCCGTCACCGGAATATCGAGCGATTTCGCCAGCGCCACGGTCGCCTGCAGCATTTCCAGCGAGCGGCCGCCCTTGTCGAGCGCCATGATCAGCGAACGGTCGATCTTCATGCGGTCGAAACCGAAGCGGCGCAGATATCCGACGCTTGCAAAACCGGCGCCGAAATCGTCGAGCGCAATATGCAGGCCAAGCTGTTTCAGCTTGTCGATCGCCGCACCCGCCCGCTCCGGATGCTGGATGAAATATCCCTCGGTCATTTCCAGCCGCAATCTTTCAAATGGCGTCTGCGTAGCCTCGAGAATATCCGCCACCTGGCGTGAGAAGCCCGGATTGCGGAACTGTACGGGGGAGATATTGACGGAGAGCTTGATGGACGGCCATTGCCGTGCCGTCTCGCAGGCCTTGCGCAGCACCAGAAGGCCGAGCCGGTCGATCAGGCCGCTGGTTTCGGCAGCGGCAATGAAGATATCCGGCGGCACGAAACCATATCCCGGCCGCTGCCAGCGGGCCAGCGCTTCCACCCCGGTAATGCAGCGCGTGGCGGCGCTGACGACCGGCTGATAGACCACCTGTATCTCGTCGTTCAGGATGGCGGAGCGGAGATCGGCCTCAAGCTGCAGTTTCTCCTCGCGCAGCGCATCCATCTGCAGCTCATAGGAAACGTAACGCCCGCGTCCGTTCTCCTTGGCCTGATACATGGCCATATCGGCGCGCCGCAGCAATTCCTCGCCATTGATATCGCCGGCGCGGGAGACCGAGGTGCCGATGCTGCAGCCGATGCTCGCCACCCGCTCGCCGATGCTGAAAGGCTCGGTGAAGAGTTCGAGAAGCGCCAGACACAGCTTGCGGCCTTCCGACCAGACGTCGTTGCCCTGAATGGCGATGGCGAATTCGTCGCCGCCAAGCCGCGCCAGCACCGCGCCTTCCGGCACCATCACCCTGAGCGCCGCCGCCACCCCCTTGATCAGCCGGTCGCCGGCGGCATGGCCGTAGGAATCGTTGATTTCCTTGAAACCGTCGAGATCGAGATAAAGCAGCTCGATATCCGTCTTGTCATGGCGGGCCTTGTCGACCATGCGGTTCAGCCTGGCGAAAAGCCCGGCGCGGTTGTCGAGCCCGCTCAGCCGATCGCGCAGCGCTTCTTCCCTTGCAGTCGCCTCATCCGCCTTCAGCCGGTCGAGCGTGGCCGAACCGATGATGAGCAACACCAGGAAAAACGTGCCGGCAATGCCGAGCGCGGTGAAGACCACCGGCCGTGCATCGCGAAAGCTGACATCTCCCGGCAGGTGCGAACGCCAGACGAGCCGCGCCAGCACCTCTCCCAGGGGATTGACGATATCCACATGGTTGGCGGCTGGCCCGTCGCCATATTGCAGTTCCAGACCCTCGATGACGTAGTTGCGGGCAAGCTTGTCCACCGTCGCCTGCTTGAAATGACGGGCGAAGATGAGATAACGCCGGTCCGCACCGACCGCCGGCAGCGCCCCGGATTTAAGCCGCACGAGGGCGACGCCGGCAGCGGCGATGCCATCGCCGGTCTTGACGAAACCGGTAACCTGCGAGGTGATGCCGGGTCGCATGGACCGCACACGCTCGATCATTTCCCGGAGGCCGCCGGTAAAATAGGTCGCCGGCGTCCACGTCACCGGCTTGCCATTCTGATAGGCCATGCGGATTCTGTTGTTCTCATCGAGGACCACGGCGGTATCGAAGAGATCGTTATTGACCGTCATGTCGCCATAATTGCTGGCCACCCAGTCGAACCTGTCGGGGGCATAGACATATTCGGCGGCATCGTCCCAGGCGGCGTAATCGTTGAGCGTCGCGCCAAGCTGTTCGCGAAAGGTGACGAGGGCTCCCGCCGTCGTCTCGCGCGAGCGGGCATTGTCGAGCGAATTCGCCTTTTCCCGGACCTGGCTCAGCGCGGACAGGACCAGCGCGGTGACGATGAGAAGCACCAGCGCGAAGGTGGACAATACGACGCCCACGGCGGTTCTGCGCCCGACCGGCAAATAGTCCCCAATGTTGCGCGGCGCAATCCGCATAAAATCCCCTTTGAAAGCATCATCTTGCGAAGGAAACATTCAAAAGGCGTTAAACCGCTGCGTGTCGCCGCCCCAAGAAACAACGGGTACAAAACGACAGTTCCGGCGTGAAACTGAAAAATTCTTCCCTGAAAAGGCGCGGGTTTTTCATGAAACCCGGGCAACCCCCTGTTCGGAAAACAAAAAACCTCCCCCGCGAACGGGAGAGGTCTTCATTTTTTCGAACGCCGGAGCGGCTTACCAGGACGGGATGACCGTGCCGTTGTACTTTTCCAGAATGAAGGCCTTCACTTCCGGGCTCTGGTAGGATTCGACCAGCGTCTTCACCCACGGCTTGTCCTTGTCCTGCGCCCGAACGGCGATGACGTTCGCGTAAGGGGACTTTTCGCTTTCGATGGCGATGGCGTCCTTCTTCGGGTTCAGGCCGGCAGCCGTCGCATAGTTGGTGTTGATGACCGAAGCGTCGGTGTCGTCAAGCGAGCGCGGCAGCTGGGCGGCGTCGAGTTCGACGATCTGGATGTTCTTCGGGTTTTCGGTGATGTCGGCAGGCGTTACCTTGAGGCCAGCTTCTTCCTTGACCTTGATCAGGCCC
>QFOL01000389.1 GCA_003241215.1 Agrobacterium fabrum | reverse complement strand
CGCATATAGTCGTAGATTTCGGTGACCGTGCCGACAGTGGAGCGTGGATTGCGCGAGGTGGTCTTCTGCTCGATGGAGATTGCCGGCGACAGGCCGTCGATCTGGTCGACATCCGGCTTCTGCATCATCTCCAGGAACTGGCGCGCATAGGCCGAGAGGCTCTCGACATAACGGCGCTGGCCTTCGGCATAGATCGTGTCGAAGGCAAGCGAGGACTTGCCCGAGCCGGAAAGGCCGGTCATGACGATCAGCTTGTTGCGCGGCAGGTCCAGATCGATGCCCTTGAGGTTATGCTCACGGGCGCCACGGATGGAAATCGTCTTCAGTTCACTCATGACAAGGCTCGGACAAAAATAACAGGCTTGATGGCGGCGCGTCCTTATGTAGTGACGCAGCCGGATGTGTCGAGGTTTATTCCCTATCGGTCGCAGCTTTTCGGAATGCTTGACTCGAAATCTGCGATTTAATAGAACAAAAAAGGAACGAATTGCAAGCGCGAATGTCTGCTCCGGCAGCTTAAGATTATTCTTTGTGGATAGTTCCATGCTTGCGGTGCCCTTTGCGGGCGGCGGCAGCTATTGTGTGGCGAATTTTTTGAAATGCAATTGCCGGTCATGATGGCCGGCGGACAGGATGACGAGATGGCTGGTAGCGTAAACAAGGTAATTCTGATCGGGAACGTGGGCGCCGATCCCGAAATCCGCCGGACGCAGGATGGCCGCCCCATCGCCAATCTGCGTATCGCCACCTCGGAGACCTGGCGGGACCGCAACAGCGGCGAGCGCCGCGAAAAGACCGAATGGCACACTGTCGTCGTCTTCAACGAAGGCCTGTGCAAGGTTGTCGAGCAATATGTCAAGAAGGGCGCCAAGCTCTACATCGAAGGCCAGCTGCAGACCCGCAAATGGCAGGACCAGACCGGTAACGACCGTTACTCCACCGAAATCGTTTTGCAGGGTTTCAACTCCACGCTGACGATGCTCGATGGTCGCGGTGAGGGCGGTGGCCGCAGCGGCGGCGATTTCGGCGGCGGCAATGATTATGGCAGCGGCGGCGGCTCCAGCTATGGCGGCGGTTACGACCAGCAGTCCTCGTCGCGCGGCGGCTCTTCCCGTGGCGGCAGCCAGCCTTCCGGCGGCTTCTCCAACGATATGGATGACGATATTCCGT
Source organism: Agrobacterium fabrum (assembly GCA_003241215.1). Taxonomy (GTDB): domain Bacteria; phylum Pseudomonadota; class Alphaproteobacteria; order Rhizobiales; family Rhizobiaceae; genus Agrobacterium; species Agrobacterium fabrum_A. The sequence goes on along the minus strand of QFOL01000389.1, from coordinate 2,225 downwards.
TCTGAGCGGAGAACGGTTACCGATAAAGGGCGGGCGCAACGTGACCGTTGACCGCCTCTGCGTCGTGGCCTCTCAGGCCGCGACCTTGTCCGCCAGCATCGCAACCATGACATCGGATTGCGACACGATGCCCACCATCTTGCCCCTGGCGTCGATCACCGGCAGGTAATGAAGCCCGTCTTCGGCAAAGCGGATGATGGCTTCCTCTATCGGGGTTTCCGGCCGCACGGCTTTCACCGGCGATGTCATGATGTCCTTCACCGTATCGTTGGGCGCGCTTGCAGCTGACAGGATGAGGCGCAGCCGTTGCAGGAAACCGATGGAGGGACGGCCGTTTCTCCAGCTCGCCTTTTCCAGAAAATCCGTCTGGGTGACAATGCCGACGATTTCGGCGCTGTCATTGGTGACGGGCAATGCCTTGAAATGGTGACTGCACATCAGGGCATGGGCATGGCGCAGGCTGTCATCCGGGGCAACGCCCACCACATCCCGCGACATGACGCTTTCGCAATCGAGATGTAGAGCGCGACGCCGGTAGGAGCGCAGCTCGGTCTTGCGCAGGATGGTTTCCAGCGCATCACGGTCGATATCGATGAACTCGTCATATTCCCTCAACACCTCGTCGAGATCGGTGGAGGAAAAGCCGATTTTCTGGATGGGCGTCGGGTCCGTGGTGCCATGGGCGGCCTTGCCGAGCTTCAGACCGTGTGGGTAGGCGCGGCCGGTGGCATTGTTATAGGCGAGGGCCAGGGCAAGAAGGATCAGCGAATTTCCGGCGACCGGCCACAGCAGGAAGCCGTAGCCGAGGCTGTGTATGGCGGGGCCGCCGAGAACGGCGGTCAGTGCGACGGCACCGCTTGGCGGGTGCAGGCAGCGCAGCGCCATCATCGCGGCAATGGCGAGGCTGATGGCGAGCGCGCTGGCAAAGAATGGATCCGGAACCAGAAGCACCACTGTCACGCCCACAGAGGCGGAAACAAGATTGCCGCAGAGGATCGACCAGGGCTGCGCCAGCGGGCTGGAGGGTACGGCAAACAAAAGCACGGCTGAGGCGCCCATCGGCGCGATCATGGCGGGCAGGGTGGGATCGAAACGCAGAGCGAGACTTCCCAGGAGGCCGGTCAGCAGAATGCCGACAAAGGCGCCGGTTGCGGAGCGCAGCCTTTCCCTGTTGCTGACGGGTGCGGCATCCGGGATGAAGCGGCGCAGCGTGGAACGCATGGAGATGACTTTCGAATCCGGAAAAACATGCGTCTTTTAGCTGAAGGCGCGGTCGGATTGAAAGGGAGGATTTTCCGGCATTTCAAAGGTCGGCAGGAATTTATTGCGCTGGTCTCGACGAGACCAGCGATTCAGAAGTTGAAGGCCGATTTTATTCCGTCGACGACGAATTGCACGGAAAGGGCCGCAAGCAGCACGCCGAGAAGCCGGGTCAGGATGGCGCGACCGGTATTGCCGAGAAAACGGTCCATGCGCTCCGAGACGATCAGCGCGGCATAAACGAGGGCCATGGCGAACGCGAGGATCAGGATGAGCACCACCATCTCGACGGTGGTCTTCATCGATCCAGCGAGAAGCACGGTGGCGGAAATTGCGCCCGGCCCGGCGATCAGCGGCAGGGCCAGCGGAAAGACCGCCAGATTATGGAGGTGATCCTTGGTAATGGCGATTTCGGAGGTCTTTTCCTTGCGCTCCTGGCGTTTTTCGAAAATCATCTCGAAGGAAATCCAGAACAGCAGAAGGCCGCCGGCGATGCGGAAAGCGCCGAGTGAAATGCCGAGAAGGTTGAGGATGGCAAGGCCGAAAAGCGCGAAGACGGCGAGAATGCCGAAGGCGATGATCGAACCGCGCAACGCCACCTGGCTGCGCTGGTCGCGGTTCATGCCGGCGGTCAGCGCCAGGAAGACGGGGGCGAGGCCCGGCGGATCGAGCGTGACCAGAAGTGTGGTAAGCGCGTTGATGAGGGTTTCGCTGCTGGCCATTCTTTCCCCGTCTCATCTGTTTTTAGGGCGGAGCCTACGCAACTCGCCGGCACTTTGAAAGGGAGCGGGGACGCTTTTACCGGGCTAAATCGCGAAAAGCGCCGTTCGTCTTGCAAATGACGCAAAAGACTGTTCAAAACTCGGCGGGAAATTGGCTTAACGTGGCTGTTTCCGCTATAAAAATCCATCCGATTCTTAACAGAGAATGTGATCCGTTTTGACTGACCAGAGCCCCCCCGGCGG
>QFOL01000388.1 GCA_003241215.1 Agrobacterium fabrum | reverse complement strand
TGAACCGCGCCTCGTCGAGCGTTTCGAAAGCTATTGCAACGCCTGGGAAGTGGGCAACGCCTTCTCGGAACTCAACGATCCGGAAGAACAGCGCCGCCGCATGGTGGAACAGCTGGAACAGGCGCACGCCCGCGGCGAAAAGGACAAGCAGCTGGATGACGAGTTCCTCGACGCCATCGATCAGGGCATGCCGCCCGCCGGCGGCCTCGGCATCGGCGTCGACCGCCTGATCATGCTTCTGACCAACGCCCCGTCGATCCGCGACGTCATCCTCTTCCCGGCCCGCCGCAACAAGGCGGACTGATCGGGCGAAATCCGGGGCGGCCTCACGGCCGCCAATCCCGCCGACGCCATCCTCGGCCCGATGCCGAGGATCTAGTCCCGTCGAATAAAATCAATCTGTTGCAGATCCTCGGGACAGGCCCGAGGATGACGTTGGAGAGCGTGGCGAGGTTTCGCCCCGTTTGTCTGTCGGTTTTCCTCTCCATAGATAGACGCTCGCAAGTAATTATCCGGCCTCCAGCGGACGGATCACATAAGTTTATTTAACTTTCAGTAGAATATAATGGCGATCTCGCCTCAACTTGTGATACCCATTCCCCATCATTCGCATTGTGTTTGACGGCTTTCGATCAGGGCCGCCGGGGGAGATACGCATGCCCGAGAATGAGCTTCCCAGATATCGGCCCGATATGTTCGCGACACCCGAAAAGGAATGCGACGTCGTTATGAAAGGCGGCATCACCTCCGGTGTCGTTTACCCCTATGCGGTTCTGGAACTGGCGCGCCGGTATCGCTTCCGCTCGATAGGCGGCACGTCGGCCGGGGCGATTGCCGCCGCCTTTGCGGCGGCGGCGGAATATTCCCGCACCGTCAGGCGCGATCCGGATGGCTTTGTCCGTCTGCAGGCCCATTGCGATACGATACCGACCATTCTGGGCAGGCTTTTCCAGCCGGAGCGCCGGTTTCGCCCGCTGATGCGTTACCTGCTCTGGGCGCAGGCGGGCGGCTGGCCGGGCAAGGTTCTCGGGCTGCCCATGGCTTTTCCGCTGGCCTCGCTGGCGGGCATGGTCATCGGCGCCGGCCTGTTATGGGCCCTGGGCGGCAACTATGCCGGATCGGTTCTCGGCGGATTTGTGGGGCTGGCGGCGGCGATCCTCATCCAGGTCCTTTGGCTGGTTCTGCACCGGTTGCCGCAGGAAGGTTTCGGTTTCTGCTCGGGATTGACGGTTGCGGGTGCGGATGTTCCCGGCCTTACGGAATGGCTTCATGCATCGATCCAGGACATCGCCTTTGGCAGTGAAGCCGCGACAGCGCCGCCGCTGACCTTTGGCGATCTCGCCGGCGAAGACCCGGAAAAGCCGGTCATAAACCTGAAGATGGTGACGACCAACCTGTCGATGCGGCGGCCGCACACCCTTCCCACGACGAACCTGCTGGTGGCTTACGACCCGACGGAATGGCGCCAGCTTTTTCCCGCCGCGGTGATGAACTGGCTGAAGCAGATCGCGACGCCGGGCGGCCCTTTTCCAGAACTCCGGGCTTTTCCAGACCCCGCCCAGTTGCCGGTCATCGTCGCCACCCGCATGAGCCTGAGTTTCCCTGTCCTGTTCAAGGCCATTCCCGCCTATACCAACGACCGTGGCACGCTGGATATCGTGCGGCGTCTCAGCGATGAAACGCGGCCGGTCATGAAAGCGAAAATCTGGTTTTCCGACGGCGGCATCAGCAGCAACTTTCCCATCCACCTTTTCGACGCCCTGCTTCCGTCGCGTCCCACTTTCGCCCTCAGCCTCGATGAATTGCCGAAATCCATAGCCGGCAGCACGAAGCGCGTCACGATCCCGCAGGCGGCGGGCGAAGGAATAGGCGTGCCGGTTCACAGGATGGAAAAAATGAGCGGTTTCCTCGGCAGCATCCTCAGTTCGGCGAAGGACTGGCAGGATCAATCGCTTGCCACCATGCCCGGCCAGAGGGAGCGCATCGCCCGTGTGTTTCTCAACGAGGAGGAGGGCGGGCTGAACCTCACCATGCCGGCGGAGCGCTCGGCAAAGCTGATGAGCTACGGTCTCGAAGTCGGATCGCTTTTTGCAAATGGCGCACTGGATTTCGATGAACATCGCTGGCGACGGACGCTCGTTGCCTATGACCGGCTGGAAGATGCGGTGCTTGCGACCGAGCGCGTGTGGAGCGACGGCAAATATGAAGACTGGCTGACGGATTATGTCGGCAGGATCGAAAGCTACAAGGACGTGACCAAGACTGAACGGGAAAAGCTGATCGTCCGCATTGCCGCCTTTGCCGCCCTGTCGCAGAGTTTTTCGCCGGCCATCGTTAACAAGCGCAAGAAGTTTCCAAATCCGGCCGGTCGCCTGCGGATCGGGCCGGATATCTGACCCGCCCGCTGCAAGGTCTCAAGGCGGTTTTGGGAAGCACCAGCCCCCACCCGCCTATGGGCTTGCGGCCTTTTTCTCCGCGCCGGCTTCCTCGGCCGGTACATTCCCGGCGGCCGGCTTCTCTTCCGCCGCCTGCGCGGTTGTCGAGCCTTTGCCGAAGATCAGCGATTTCAGGTAGGAGAGGCTGAAGATGCTGTCGCCATCGGCTTCCGGCGTCGAGGTCAGAAGTTCGTCGGCAGCGGGTTCGCCATTCGCTTCGGGAGACGGGGTCTCGCCCTTGGCTTCCGCACCGGCCCCGCCTTCCCCGCCTTTCGTCGGCGCGCCGCCGTCGCCGTCATCCCCGGTTTCGCTGCGCCCGCCCTCGCTTTTCGTGGGCTTGCCTTCCTGGCCTTCAGAGCCGGCATCGGAAGCCGGCGTGGCGCAATCGGCGAATTCGCTGAGGCCTGCCGCCATCGCTTCGGTATCTTCCAGCGGCAGATCGATGCGTAACCCGTAAAACTGGCCGCTGCCATTTGCCGCGCCATCGTAATAAAATGCCGAATAACGATGGGCCTCGGCGCCTTCCGGGATTTTTGCCAGGTCTGGAATGAAGACCACCTGTGCCGCAATGGCGCGACCGCGCATTTCCGAACGCAGCTGCGGGCCGTTCTTGTCGAGCACGGAGACCTGCACCAGATCGGGCTTCTGCCTGTCGTAAACCGCCTTTGCAACACGAAGCGCGGTCTTCAGCCGTTCGGGGCCGTCACCACCTCCGGTGCGGATGAATTTGCGCACCCATAAGGAACCGTTCTTGCGGATATTGACTGTCTGGACTGCGTCGCAGGAAAGCCCGTTGGAGGACACGTAGGATCGACCAAGCAGCCGCTCGCTGCCGATGAACACGGCAGCGGAACCGGTCGCACCCGCCAAAAGCAGGATCCCGCCTCCAATCATAACGAGCTTGCGCGAAAACCGCATTCGTCCGAATACAGCTTTCACCCGCAACATCCTGACATCAAGT
>QFOL01000056.1 GCA_003241215.1 Agrobacterium fabrum | reverse complement strand
GCCGAAATCTTAAGAAAAGGTCCCTTTCATGAGACGAGTTGTTGTCACCGGCCTCGGTATTGTTTCTTCCATCGGCGGTGATGCCGCTGAAGTCACCGCATCGTTGCGCAATGCCAAATCCGGCATTTCATTTTCGCCGGATTTCGCCGAACACGGTTTCAAATGCCAGGTCTGGGGCAAGCCGTCTCTCGACCCGACCGATCTGGTCGACCGCCGCGCCATGCGCTTCCTGTCGCAGGGCGGCGCGTGGAACCATGTGGCCATGAAGCAGGCGATCGCCGATTCCGGTCTCGAAGAGAGCGACATCAGCGGCAATGAGCGCACCGGCATCATCATGGGTTCGGGCGGCCCCTCCACCCGCACCATCGTCGAAGCCGCAGACATTACGCTGAAGAACAACAGCCCGAAGCGCATCGGCCCCTTCGCCGTGCCGAAAGCCATGTCTTCCACCGCTTCGGCCACACTTGCCACCTGGTTCAAGATCCACGGCGTCAACTATTCCATCTCGTCTGCCTGCTCGACCTCGGCGCATTGCATCGGCAACGCCGCGGAAATGATCCAGTGGGGCAAGCAGGACGTGATGTTCGCGGGCGGCCATGAGGATCTCGACTGGTCCATGTCCAACCTCTTCGACGCCATGGGCGCCATGTCGTCCAAATATAACGAGACGCCGAGCGTTGCCTCGCGCGCCTATGACGTCAACCGCGACGGTTTCGTGATTGCCGGCGGCGCGGGTGTTCTGGTTCTCGAAGAGCTGGAACATGCAAAGGCGCGCGGCGCGAAGATTTATGCCGAGATCGTCGGTTATGGCGCCACCTCCGACGGTTACGACATGGTTGCCCCTTCGGGCGAAGGCGCGATCCGCTGCATGCGGCAGGCGCTTTCCACCGTCAAGGGCGATATCGACTACATCAATACCCACGGCACCTCGACGCCGGTTGGCGACAGCAAGGAAATCGGCGCGATCCGCGAAGTCTTCGGCGACAAGATCCCGCATATCCAGTCGACCAAGTCGCTCACCGGCCACTCGCTCGGTGCCGCCGGCGTGCAGGAATCGATCTACGGCCTGTTGATGATGCAGGAACGCTTCATCGGCGAAAGTGCGCATATTTCCGAGCTCGATCCGGAGTTCACAGGCGTTCCGATCGTTCGCAGCCGCATCGACAACGCCAAGATCGACACCATCCTTTCCAATTCCTTCGGCTTCGGCGGCACCAACGCCACGCTCGTCTTCCAGCGTCATAACGGATAATTGCCCATGAACGGCATCATGCAGGGTAAACGCGGCCTCATCATGGGCGTCGCAAACAATCACTCGATCGCCTGGGGCATTTCCAAGGCGCTTGCGGCACAGGGCGCGGAAATGGCCTTCACCTATCAGGGCGAAGCGCTCGGCAAGCGTGTAAAGCCGCTTGCCGCCGAGCTCGGCTCCGATTTCATCGTGCCGTGCGACGTCGAGGACATCGCCTCGGTCGACGCATTGTTTGCAACGATCCGCGAAAAATGGGGCTCGCTCGATTTTGTCGTGCACGCCATCGGCTTTTCCGACAAGAACGAGCTGAAGGGTCTCTATGCGGATACGACACGCGACAATTTCAGCCGCACCATGGTCATTTCCTGCTTCTCGTTCACGGAAATCGCCAAGCGCGCCGCCGAACTGATGACCAATGGCGGCTCAATGCTGACGCTGACCTATAATGGTTCACAGCGCGTCATTCCGAACTACAACGTCATGGGTGTCGCCAAGGCGGCTCTCGAGGCGTCCGTGCGCTATCTCGCGGCCGATTACGGCCCGCGCGACATCCGTGTCAACGCCATCTCGGCCGGCCCGGTCCGCACGCTGGCGGGCGCCGGCATCTCGGATGCACGCGCGATCTATGCCTGGAACCAGAAAAACGCGCCGCTGCGGCGGACGGCGGATATCGACGATATTGGCGGGTCGGCGCTTTATCTGCTGTCGAACCTGTCGCGCGGCGTGACCGGCGAGTGCCATTATGTGGATTGCGGCTACAATATTACCTCCACGCCCACGCTGGAGGTCCTGTCCAAAGCGGATGCGGAATAAGCGCCCGTTTTTCAGTTCCAACAAGAGCCCGGCCAATGCGCCGGGCTTTTTATATTATGGACCGTATCAATTTCGGAAATCACTAAAGTATAATTCATCAGAGTAACAGAATTTAAACATCGGGGTGGTTATGGTCCGCAACAATTCAACGGTTGCGCTTGGCGCATATTCTTAGAGATCGACACCGCCTCATGCGACTGGCCAGACTGAAGCCATTGCTGGAAAAATTCGGGTTCTCGCGCGACGGGACAGCGGCCATCGAATTCGCTATCCTCGCGCTTCCTTATTTCCTCGTCGTCTTCGCGATCATCGAGACCTTCATCGCCCTCATGGCCGAACAGGTTGTCGTGAACGCCACCGAGACCATGTCGCGGCGGCTGCGCACCGGACAGATCAGCAGCTCGATTTCGAAAGAGGACTTCAGAAGAAGCTTCTGCGACGAAGTCTCGGTGATGATCACCTGCTCGGCGGATGAAATCCAAAAAGAACAGAAGCTCTATATTGACCTTCGTTCCTTTACGGCCTTCAAGGACATTCCGAAGACGATACCCCTCAAAGCCTATGGCGAATATTACGATCTCGATACCGCCCAATTCGGCTTCAAGCCGGGCGGACCGGAAACCATCAACATGTTGCGCGTCTATTATCGCTGGCGTGTGGTCGCCGATATCATTCGCCCATACCTGACCAAAGTTCGCCCGGCCGATGGATCGATGCCGTCACATTTCCTCATCGTCGCGACCAGTGCGTTCATGAACGAGAAATACACTACAGGCGGGGGCTCATGATGACAGGGCTGATGTCCGTTGCTGCAAACGGCAAACGACGCTTCGTCGCGCTTGTTTCACGTTTTTCCAGAGATCGCCGGGGCGTGGGCGCGGTGGAATTCGCGATCGTCTTCCCGATATTGCTGGCGCTTTATCTGACCTCTTTCGAATTGACGATCGGCTACAATACCTACAAGCGCGTAAGCAGCGCCGCAGCTACGATCAATGACCTGATATCGAAAACAGGTTCCGTCGACAAAACCTACCTCACGGGCATGCAGGATGTCGCGACCGCGGTCTTTGCGCCATACAACACCAAGGGTCTGCAGCTGAAGATCAGCGGCATCAAGATCGATGCGCAAAAACAGGCCAAAATCGCCTGGTCCTGGGATGAGAAAAATCTGAGACCCTATGCCGTGGGATCATCGGTCGCCGTTCCCGCCCGCCTGCTCATAGAAAACAGCTTCCTGATCCACGTCGAACTTTCCATCCCGCATGAATTGCTGATGTTCATGCCTGATGTCACCTCGTCCGGGGCGAGATCGATCACGATCGGCCGGGACTATTTCTTCAAGCAGCGCGACGCCGAGACCGTCTGCACCAATTGCTGAGCTGATCGGCGCTTCGGCGGCCCATCAATAAACGTCGCGCAGATAGCGTTTTTCGCGCTTCAGCCGGTTCACGTAGTCGCTTGCCGCTTCGGCGGAAATGCCGGCCTCATCGCTGATGATGCCGTGCAGGGCATCGTCGACATCCTTCGCCATGCGGGCCGCATCGCCGCACACGTAGAAATAACCGCCCTCTTCAAGCCATTGATAGAGCGCCTTGCCGTTCTGCCGCATGCGGGTCTGGACATAGATCTTCTCCGCCTGATCCCGCGAGAAGGCGAGGTCGAGGCGTGTCAGCACACCATCGCGGCTCATGTCGCCAAGCTCGTTTTCATAGATGAAGTCCGACTGCCGGTGCTGATCGCCGAAAAACAGCCAGTTCTTGCCCTTGGCGCCGCGCGCCTGCCGTTCCTGCAAAAATGCCCGGAAGGGCGCGATGCCGGTGCCCGGTCCCACCATGATAACAGGCGCATCATTGTCCTGCGGCACACGAAATGCCTTGTTCGGCGAGACGAAGATTCCGGCACTCTGGCCTGCCTCCACCCGGTCGGCGAGATAGGTGGAGCACACGCCGCCGCGCTCACGGCCCTCGGCGCGATAACGAACGCTGGCAATCGTCAGGTGCACGCTGTTTTTCGCAACCAGAGGGCTGGAGGAGATGGAATAGGCCCGGTGCTGCAGCGGCTTCAGAAATGTCACGAATTCAGCAACATCAAACAGCGGCTTACCGCCGAGATTGATGAGGTCGAAAATATCCTTGCTCCAGAGAAAGGCAGCCAGTTGCTCCCGGTCCCCATTCGCCAGGATGTGGCTGAGCTCCTCATGCCCCGCCCGCTTGCCGATTTCGGCGACGAGTTCGCGCGAGGGCGTCGATATCTCGAACATGTTGAGAAGCGCATCGCCGACCGATCGATCCAGCCCGGTGATCTGGCTGTCTGCGGCCGCTCCGAAGTGTTCCAGCAGCGCGCCGGCCAGTTTCGGATCGTTCAGTGGCACGACGCCAAGAGCATCACCCGCCTCATAGTCGAGGCCGCTTTCGCCGAGATCGAATTCGTAGTGGCGAATTTCCTTGGACGAGCCGGGACCGGACAGGCGACGATTGACGCTTACCTCGGCTGAATAGGGATTTTTGCGGTTCCAGCCCTGTTTTGCCCGCATGGTCGGCTCAGCGACATCAAGCATGACAGCTGTCGCATTGCCGCCATCGACGGCAACCGCGAGTGGCAGGGTCTCGCCGATCCACGCGGCGGCCGCATCCTCGAAGTCGATATCGCAATCGATACGCGTCTTCATCCGCTTGCCGCCGAGTTGTTCGAACCGCGTATCGATAAGCTTGCCCGCCTGGCAGAAACCGTCATAACCGGTATCACCGAGCGCAAGCACGGCAAAATTCATCTCGTCCAGACGCGGCGCGCTGTCAGCGGCGAGCGCTTCCCAGAAAAGCTGCGCATTATCAGGCATTTCACCTTCGCCATAGGTGGAGGTGACGACAATGACCCGCTTCATGGCACCGAGACTGTCCATGGAGACATCATCAAGTGCCGTCACGACTGGCTGCATGCCCTGCGCACGGGCGGCGGCGGCGATATCCATCGCCAGGGCCTCGGCATTGCCGGTCTGGGTGCCGAAGAGGATGTTCAGCACATTGGCCGCCGCTTTGGGAGCGGCAGCGGCAATCGATGCCTCCAGACCGATGGCGACGCGGGAATGGAGCCCCGCCAGAAAACCGGAAAGCCATGCGCGCTGATCACCGTTGAAGGGCGCGTCCTTGGGAATATAAGGTATCTTCATCATGCTGCCCTGTGGCTGGATGCGGTGGCGAGGTCGGGAATGGCGCGGGCTGCGAAAAGCTCCTCAAAGCCCGGCAGTCGGCCGATCTTCTCGATGTTTTTCCAGTTCTGCTGAATGATCCAGCCATAGGTGCCGGGGCTGTCTACCGACCAGATGTTCCGGCGCGCCAGCGCCTGCTTGTAGTCATCGAGCCGCTTGGCGGCGATCATCACCGCAAGCTGTTCGTCGCTGTGATCGGAAAGCGCCTCGCGGGCGTATTTCAGCAGCCGCTGCATCAGCGCATAGTCTTCCGTGAGGATGAGATTGCGCACGGCTTTTTCGATGGCGGGATCGGAGGGACCCGACGCCATCGGCAGCCGCTGCAGGGCGATGGCCTGCGCCATGCTCAACACCGTGTAGTTGTTGATGAGCGCGTACATGTCTTCCGTATCCGTCTCACCGTAACCCGGCACTGTCCCGTTCAACACGGACTTGCGGTCGCGATAGGCCAGCTTGAACTTACGCAGCTGATGCGCGGCAAGCGCGGACGCCAGCTCCTCGAGCAGCTCCTTGCGGGGCTTGGCTTTGAGAATTTCGTCGCTATCCTGATAAAGCAGCAGGGCGCGCGGCATACCGTAGACGAAATTGTGCTGCTCGCTTTCCCAGTTTTCCAGAAGCCATGCGGCCTTGGCCGAGCCAGTCTCCGCAACATGCCAGGTCAAAAGCTGATGAATGGCCTGATTATGGATGGCGGCCTGCTCATCCTCACCGGTGATCGAGCCGAGCAGGATGGAATCATGGCTGACCTTCTTCGGCAGATCGCCATAGGGATCATATTGATAAACGAAGCCGCCGCTCATGCCGTTACCAAAACCCTTGCCGAAACTGCCAAGGTTCAGCACCGCGCCATTGGTCATGTATTCGCAGGCGAAATCACCCACGCCTTCGACGACGGCGGTAGCGCCGGAGTTGCGCACTGCGAAACGGTCACCCGCCTGCCCTTCCACGAAGGTGCGACCGCCGGTGGCGCCGAACAGCGCGAAATTGCCGACCAGCACATTGCCGCCCGCCTCCTGCGAACCGCCGCCGGGAGAGCGCACGACGATGGTGCCGCCACAGGCGCTTTTGCCAACGCCGTCATTGCAGGTGCCGGTATGGACCATGACCATGCCGTCATTGCAGAAAGCGCCGAAAGACTGCCCGGCCGAACCTGACGTATCGATGCGCACCGAACCCGCCTCAAGGAAACGGCGACCACGGCTGTCCCGCTTCACGGCCGGCAGCGCATCCGCCTCTTCGTCGGAAAGTTCATGGTTCAGCATGCGCTCGATATCGACGGCGAGCTGGCCGCCGACGCTCTTGTTGCAATTGTTGAGGAAACGATTGCCGCCAAGCTCGATGTTCTGCCGCTTGCTGTCGATCAGCGCCGAACGCACGAGTTCGATGAAGGCATCGTCGAGCGTAAAGTCCTTTTCCATATAGACCGGGCTGTCGATCTTCACCTCTTCAACCACGGCAAGCATTGCCCGGAGGTCAAGCTGGCCGACGCTGGCCGGATGATCGAGGAGGTGAAGAAGATCGGAACGGCCGCGTGCTTCCCGCAGCGAGGCAACCCCAAGCCCGGCCAAAATCTCGCGCGTTTCATGGGCGATATTCATGAGATATTGCGCCAGCGCGCGGGGATCGCCGTTGAAGGCTTCCTGGTTGGTGGTGAGACCGGCCGGGCACTTGATGTTGCAGTTCTTCGCCATGACACATTTCAGCATCATCAGCGCCGTCGTGCCGAATTCGAAACTGTCACCGCCGAGAAGTGCCGATTTCACCACGTCGCTCGCGGTCTGGTGTGCGCCCGAGCAGCGCAGCAGCACCTTGGCGCGCAGGCCGGTGGCGCAAAGCGCCTGATGCACTTCGGCTATGCCGATTTCCGCCGCGCGGCCGGTATATTTCAGACTGGTGACAGCCGCCGCACCCGTGCCGCCGGTATTGCCGGCGACATTGATGACATCCGCACCCGCCTTGGCGACGCCGACCGCAATCGTGCCGATGCCTTCCGACGAGACCAGCTTGACGATGACGCGCACGCGCGCCGCCTTGGCGTCGTGGATAAGCTGGGCCAGATCCTCGATGGAATAGGTATCGTGATGCGGCGGCGGCGAAACAAGCTCGACGCCCGGTGTGCCGCCGCGTGCGGCAGCGATTTCCACCGTCACCTTGGGAGACGGCAACTGCCCGCCCTCACCCGGCTTTGCGCCCTGGCCGATCTTGATCTCGATTTCCTCCAGCATCGGATCGGCAAGATAACCGGCCCAGACGCCGAAACGGCCGGAGGCGAACTGCTTGATGCGCGATGCGCGGATGGTGCCATAACGGGAAATATGCTCGCCGCCTTCGCCCGAATTCGACATGCCGCCGACCATGTTGGTGCCATGCGCCACCGCCTCATGGGCAGCGGCGACCAGCGCGCCATGGCTCATCGCGCCCGATGCGAGTGTCCTGGTGATCTCGCTCGCCTTCTGCACGGCATCGAGCGGAATGCTTGTCGGTGCTGTGCGGATGAGCGAAAGATAGGCGAAAGCCTCGCCCTTGGCCTGAACCAGAAGCGCGCCTCCTTCCAGCCAATGGCCGGGAATATTCGCGCCGAAACGGTCGAGCAGCGACTGGCCGAGTGCGGCAAGCCGGGCAAGCTCATGACCGTGCGGGCCGGTCAATTGCAGCCGAAAGGCGCCTTCGCCCGCTTCCTCGCAACGCAATCCGCGCACCATGAAGCTGTTATTGCCCTGCCGGGAAAAACGTCCCATTTCCCGACGGAATTCTTCTGCGGAACCGGCGAATGTCACATCGGCGGGCAGTTCCAGAACATCGCGCAGGGCGGCGGGGCGGCGCGCCCTTTCCTCCGCCATGATACGGGCGAAGGAACGGTAACCGGGTGTCACCTCGAATGCGTCGATGGCTTCAGGCGTCAACCGGTCGAAGCTGTTGTAGTAATAGGCCGCATCGTTGAGACCGAAGGCGTCTTCCAGCCGGTTGAGCGGCAGGAGGCGCAGTGCCTCTTCGTTTTCGGTTCCCTTGTCGAAACCGATCTTTTCTTCCGTCATATCCACGAAACCGCGTACCGCCGTCGTGCCATAGGAATGGCCCGCACCTTCGGCGCGTTCCTTGAAGAGGCCGAGCAGCGGTATGTCGTTTTCACCCTTCACCGACAGCGCCTTGCGGTGCCAGTCCGCCACCGCCTGCGCGATGACAGCGAAGTTGACGCCACCGACGGGCGTCTTCACATTCGGGAAATAGCGCTTCAGCACCGGATCATCGGTATCGAGAAAGTTCGGCTCGAAAAACTCTCCACCGATATAACTTTCCGCCGTGCACAGGCCCACCTTGCCCATGGTCTTCATCAGCGACTTTTCAGCCGCCTTGGCAAAACGCTTGAAGGCCTTGTCGGCCTCGGCCCCGAATTTCTCCTCGGCGCGGAACTGCACGCCAAGCGGATAGACGGCCGAAGCGCCGAAACCAAGGCTCGCCGCTATGTGATGCGAAGAGGAAAACTGACCGCTTTCGACGATCAGCGAAACGCGCAGCCGCAGGCCTTCCTCGATCAGCCGCTGATTGATGGCGGAGACGACCATGATCATCGGCAAGGCCGCGCGGCCTGTCGAAACATGCCGGTCGGTGATGACGGCAATGCCGCCCTCCTCCGCCGCGAAAGCCGCGACCTCATCGCAGAGACCATCGATTGCCTGCCGCAGAGCGGCTTCATTGGCATCAGCAACATCGAAGACCGGCGAATAGAGCATTTCGAAACGGCGAAGGGGCGTCTCCGACTGTTCACGAATACGCAGCATATCGAGATGGGTCAGGATCGGGGAGCGCACGACGATCTGGCGGGCCTTGCTTGCGCCGCTGTTCGGCTTCGCACCGAGTGCCACACGCAACGTCATGCCGTCGGCCTCGCGAATGCTGTCGAGCGGCGGATTTGTAACCTGCGCGAAGCGCTGCGAGAAATACTTCGCGACCCCGCCTTCCTGATCGGAAAGCGCATTGATGGCATTGCCATAACCCATCGCCGAAATCTTTTCCGCGCCGGAGGCCAGCATCGGGTCCATCAGGAACTTGAAGCTTTCCTGATTATGCGAATAGGCGACATAACGCTGGTGCCGTTCCAGATCGCCATTGTAACGCAACGGCGAGCCCTGCTTTTCCGCGGGCACTTCCGGCAGATCCTCCAGCATGACACGGGCTTCGCGCAGCAGGGATGAATAGTCGCGGCGGGAAGCGAGCAGTTCCAGCGCCTCGACGGTGGAAAAGGCGCGGCGTTCTGCATGGTCGTAATAAAGCATGCCGCCCGCCTCGATGCGGCCGCGGCGGATGACGCTTTCCGCCGGAAAGGCGATCTGCCCCGCCTCCGACATGACACAGAGATAATCCTCCGTCTCGACGGTGCGCAGCGGCCGCAGGCCGAGGCGATCGAGACGTGCGCCGATGATGGTGCCATCACCGAAGATCAGCGCGGCCGGGCCGTCATTCTTCTCCTCATAGAGCGAGAAATATTCCAGCATCGCCTTGACGCCGGGTGACAGGCTATCGTCGTTTTCCCATGCCGGCGGCATCATCGAAACCACGGCTGTGACGAGGTCGAGACCATCCTCCATCACCCGCGCCTGCAGGGTCTGGTCCAGACGGCAGCTATCCGACTGGCCTTTCGGCCTGACAATGCTGGCATTTTTCGCCAGCGCCACGGCCGCTTCCGACAGGCGGTTCTTCT
Organism: Agrobacterium fabrum; assembly: GCA_003241215.1. Taxonomy (GTDB): domain Bacteria; phylum Pseudomonadota; class Alphaproteobacteria; order Rhizobiales; family Rhizobiaceae; genus Agrobacterium; species Agrobacterium fabrum_A. The sequence continues at coordinate 6,630 of QFOL01000056.1, read as the reverse complement.
TGTCGGTGTTCAGCTCGCCATTATGCGCCATCAGGCGGAAGGGCTGCGCCATGGAAGGATGCGGATCGGTGTTGGTGGAAAAGCGCGTGTGAAAATACATCGTATGCACTTCATGACGCGGGTCGGTGAGGTCACAGAAATAGGGCATGACCTCATGGGAGTTCAGACGCCCTTTCAGAACCTGCGTGCGGGCGCTGAGCGACAGCGGATAAAAGCCCGCGAGTTCCGGCACCGTATAGGCAAGCGCCTCGATGGCGAGCAGCGCCTTGTGGATGCGCCAGTCGAATTCGGCGAGGGTTGCGCATTCGGCCGGAGCCGAAAAGACCCATTGCCGGATCGGCAGCTGGTAGGGGATGGCAGCGGGACGGATGGCTTCATCATTCACCGGCACATCGCGGACCAGCAGGACTGAAAAGCCCTGTTCCTGGAGCGCGCCGCCGATGATGCCGACCGCCGCACCGTGGAAAGCGGAGTTCTGCGGCAGGAAAAAATTGCCGACGCCGAACCGGCCAGCCTGCAGCGCATCGCTCCCCGTCAGCTTACGGAAAAAGGAAAGAGACAGGTCAAGCGACACGCCAGCCCCATCACCAACGCCTTCCGCCGACATGCCGCCCCGATGCGGCACGGCACAGAGCGCCTCGTGGCCGCGCTTCAGCACATCATGCGTCTGCACGCCGTCCTTGCGGGTGATGAAACCGACGCCGCAGCTGCTTTTTTCAAAAGCCGCATCGTAAAGGCCGAATTTTTGCTCCGTCACGCTCAAGGCACTCTCCTCTCGTTGCGCATTTCGCGCGGCGTCACCCTCTTTCCCGAAATCCGGCGCGTCAGCCGGCACTCTGCGGGCGGAGCCGCAGGCGACCTGGCTGCTCCTCTTTTTTCTGCTTATCGGCGTTTAATGGCGCGAACGGTCGTTTTGCGGCCGTCAAACGGCTTGGCGGCGACGGCCGCTTTTTCGCAAATAATGATCGTCGTCGTTCGCATCGCGTTCCCTGAAGGCCGGTTTTCCCAGCGGTGAGACATGCTAAATTATGTCAGTATTGCTTACATAATATTTCATGATCCATCGAGTCAAGATTAAAATCGGCCCGACGCAATAAAAAAACAAAAACGCCGCGAAATCCGACAGGATTCCGCGGCGCGATGGCTGCAAGGATTGTTAAATTACCCAGATCACTCCGATGGCATGTCCAGCGTTCGGCTGAACCAGAGGGCGATCAGCGTGCAGAGCGCGCCTGACATCAGGTAAATGCCGACCGCGAAAAGGCCGAATTTGGACGAAAATCCGAGGGCGACGAGCGGTGCGAAACCGGCGCCGATCAGCCACGAAATATCCGAGGTGAGCGATGCGCCGGTATAGCGGTATTCACGGCTGAAGCGGGAGGCGAGCGCACCGCCCGCCTGGCCAAAGGACAGGCCCAGCAACGAGAAGCCGATCAGGACGAAGAGATAGCGGCCGATATCGCCCGAATTCAGGAGAACCGGCGCCACGAGGCTGAAGAGGCCGATCAGCGCGGCCGCGATGGCCAGAAGCTTCCGTCGCCCTATCCTGTCGGCCAGAATGCCTGATATCACGATCATGCCGCCGGCGATGATAGCGCTGACGAATTGTACAAACAGGAAGTCCGAGACACGCTGGTTGGTGTTGAGCGAAACCCAGCTCAGCGGAAAGACCGTGACGAGATGGAAGAGTGCAAAACTTGCCAGCGGCACGAAAGCGCCGGTGACGACCACCGGAAACTGCGAACGCAGCATTTGGAACATGGGCCGCGGTTCCAGCTCATGCTGCTCCAGCATCGCCTGGAATTCCGGCGTCACGATCATGCGCAGGCGGGCGAAAAGCGCGAGAACATTGAGCGCCAGCGCCACGAAGAACGGGAAACGCCAGCCCCAGGCGAGGAATTCCGCATTGGAAAGCTGCGTCACGAAGACGATGAAGAAGGCGCTGGCGAGGCCGAAGCCCATGGCCGCACCGATCTGCGGCATCATGGCGTACCAGCCGCGCTGCTTTTGCGGCGCGTTCATCGCGAGCAGCGAAACAAGGCCGTCCCATGCACCGCCGAGCCCAAGGCCCTGGCCGATGCGGAACACCGCCAGAAGACAGGGAGCGAGCATGCCGGCATCCGCGTAAGACGGAAGAAAGCTGATCGCCATGGTGGAGCCACAGAGCGTGAAGAGAGCCGCCATCAGCTTGACGGCGCGGCCGAATTTTCGATCGATCTGGAGGAAGATCAGCGAGCCGATCGGCCTTGCGATAAAGGCCAGCGAGAACACCGCGAAGGAATAAAGCGTGGCCGTCAGGGGATCGACGAAGGAAAAGAAGACATGCGGAAAAACGAGCGCGGAGGCGATGGCATAGATGAAAAAGTCAAAGAATTCCGTCATTCTCGCAAGAATGACCGCAATCGTGATGCGATCCGGATCGACCCTGACGGGACCAGCCCCATTTGCCTCCGGCGCCTGCCCAAAGGATGGAGCAGCATTCGTATAACTCATAATATCCCTCCTGCGTCATGGACGAACCATTTCCTGTAACGCGCGGGCTCCTCATCCGTTGCGTTACGATGCGACGGATTGTCACACGCACCCTACGTAACGTCAATTGAAGTTTGACAGAAAGACTTGCTCAGCCGGCGGGCTATGCGATAATGCAGCCGCTCCGCCTTCAAACGTAGCTCTGCCCGTTACATGGTGCATCGCGAAGGTTTCGCTGCACCGCGACAATATACCTCATTTGAAAAATGATGTTCGGCAATTATTCGCGGCATAATCCAAACTGTACGAGTTCAGAGAACGTGCGCATGATCAAAAAAATCCCATCCGCCCTTCTGGCTATTCCGGTATTGCTGCTGCTCAGCGGCTGTAACCTCGTGGTCATGAATCCTTCGGGCGACGTCGCCATCCAGCAGCGCGATCTCATCATCACGTCCACGGTTCTGATGCTGCTGATCATCGTTCCCGTCATTGTCCTGACGCTTTTCTTCGCGTGGAAGTATCGCGAATCGGCCAAGGCTGAGGATTACGATCCCGAATGGCATCACTCCACGCGCCTTGAAATGGTGATCTGGTCGGCTCCCGTCGCCATCATTCTGATGCTCGGCACGGTGACCTGGATTTCCACCCACCGTCTCGATCCCTATCGCCCGCTGGAGCGGATCGACGAGAACCGTCAGGTGACCGCCGAAACCAGGCCGATCACGGTCGAAGTGGTGGCCATGGACTGGAAGTGGCTGTTCTTCTATCCCGAACTTGGCATCGGCAGCGTCAATGAATTCGCCGCGCCGGTCGATGTTCCGATCAATTTCAAGATCACCGGCACGACCGCGATGAACTCCTTCTTCGTTCCCGCACTCGCCGGCCAGATCTACGCCATGGGCGGCATGCAGACCAAGCTGCACGCGGTTATCAACAAGGAAGGCGTCTATGACGGCTTCTCGGCCAACTTCTCCGGCCCCGGCTTCTCGCATATGCGCTTCAAGTTCCATGGCCTCAGCCAGCAGGGCTTCGACCAGTGGGTGGCCAAGGCAAAAGAGGGCGGCAAGGGCTTCGGCAGGCAGGAATATCTTGAGTTTGCCAAGCCATCCGAGCGCGAGCCGGTGCAATATTTCGCCTCTGTCGACCCGGAACTCTACAACGCCATCCTCAACCGCTGCGTCGAGCCCAACAAGCTCTGCATGCGCGACATGATGCATATCGACGCCAAGGGCGGCGGCGGCAAGGAAGGCATCGACATCGCCAAGGCGCTGAACTCCGTCGTCTGTACGCCGCTTGCGCCCTATGGCGTCGCCAGCGGTCCCCAATCCACTCCGGCTGCGATCGAAGGTCAGACTTTCGAACCCGCGGCGCTGCCGGAAACGAAACAAGTCGCTGGCTGACGGATACGTCCCGGCATTATGCGGCGCGGCCAATGGCTGCGCCGATCTTATGTCTTAGAATCGCAAGAGGCTAAAAATGATCGTCAATTCCGATCAAACGTCGTTCCTGTTCGGGAAGCTGACATGGGAGTCCATCCCGCTTCACGAGCCCATTCTGGTCGTCACCTTCGCGGCCGTGGCTCTGGGCGGCCTCGCCGTCGTCGGCGCCCTCACCTATTTCCGTCTCTGGGGCTATCTCTGGAATGAATGGCTCACGAGCATCGATCACAAGAAGATCGGTATCATGTACATCATTCTGGCGCTCGTCATGCTGCTGCGCGGCTTTGCCGACGCGATCATGATGCGCGTCCAGCAGGCGATCGCGTCGGGCGGATCGGAAGGTTACCTTCCGCCGAACCATTACGACCAGATTTTCACGGCCCATGGCGTCATCATGATCTTCTTCATGGCCATGCCGATGATCACGGGTCTCATGAACTTCGTTGTGCCGCTGCAGATCGGCGCCCGCGACGTTTCCTTCCCCTTCCTCAACAACTTCTCCTTCTGGATGACCACGGCCGGCGCCGTCATCACCATGATCTCGCTGTTCGTGGGTGAATATGCGCAGACCGGCTGGCTCGCTTATCCGCCGCTTTCCGGCATCGACGGCAGCCCGGGGGTCGGGGTCGACTATTACATCTGGGGTCTGCAGATCGCCGGGGTGGGAACGACGCTATCGGGTATCAACCTGATCGTGACGATCATCAAGATGCGCGCGCCTGGCATGACCATGATGCGCCTGCCGATCTTCGTCTGGACCTCGCTGTGTTCGAACATCCTGATCGTGGCCTCGTTCCCGATCCTGACCGGCACGCTCGCCCTTCTCACCCTCGACCGCTACGTTGGTACGAATTTCTTCACCAACGATCTCGGCGGCAATCCGATGATGTATGTCAACCTCATCTGGATCTGGGGCCATCCTGAAGTTTACATTCTGGTGCTGCCGGCCTTCGGCGTCTTTTCGGAAATCGTCTCGACCTTCTCCAACAAGCGCCTCTTCGGTTATGCCTCGATGGTTTACGCCACGGGCGTCATCACCATCCTCGCCTACATCGTCTGGCTGCACCACTTCTTCACCATGGGTTCCGGCGCAAGCGTCAACGCTTTCTTCGGCATCACCACGATGATCATCTCGATCCCGACGGGTGCCAAGATCTTCAACTGGCTCTTCACCATGTATAAGGGCCGCATCAAGTTCGACGTCCCTATGCTGTGGACGATCGGCTTCATGATCACCTTCGTCATCGGTGGCATGACCGGCGTTCTTCTCGCCGTTCCGCCGGCGGACTTCGTGCTGCACAACTCGCTGTTCCTCATCGCCCACTTCCACAACACCATCATCGGTGGCGTCGTGTTCGGTGTGCTTGCCGGTATCGTCTACTGGTTCCCGAAGGCCTTCGGTTACCGCCTCGATCCTTTCTGGGGCAAGCTGTCCTTCTGGTTCTGGTTCATCGGCTTCTATTTCGCCTTCATGCCGCTCTATATTCTCGGCCTGATGGGCGTGACCCGCCGTATCAGCCAGTTCGAGGACACCTCGCTGCAGATCTGGTTCGTGATCGCGGCCTTCGGCGCCTTCCTGATCGCGCTCGGCATCGCCTCCTTCGTCATCCAGCTCATCGTCAGCTTCCTCAAGCGCGACCAGCTGCGTGACGTGACCGGCGACCCCTACAATGGCCGCACGCTGGAATGGTCGACGTCTTCGCCGCCGCCCGCCTATAACTTCGCCTTCACGCCTGTTATCCATGATGTCGACGCCTGGGCGGATATGAAGAAGCGCGGTTATGTCCGTCCGCTTGAAGGTTACATCCCGATCCATATGCCGAAAAACACCGGTGCGGGCGTGATCATCAGCGCCATCAGCGTGGTGCTCGGTTTCGCGCTGGTGTGGCACATCTGGTGGCTTGCAGCTCTCTCCATGCTCGCCATCATCGCGGTCTCGATCGCCCATACCTTCAACTACAATCGCGATTATTACATTCCGGCTTCCGACGTTTCGACGGTCGAAGCGGAACGTACGAAGCTGCTCGCGGAACAGGCGTAACGGAATATGGCTCATACACCTGCACAAGGCGTCGACGGCGCTGAACCACCGGTCTTCTACCTGAAGGAAGACCACCACCCGGAAAACGGCACCTCGCTGGGTTTCTGGCTCTACCTGATGAGCGACTGCCTCATCTTCGCGACGCTGTTTGCCACCTATGCCGTTGTCGGCCGCAACTATGCGGCCGGTCCTTCGGGCGCCGACCTGTTTGACCTCAAGCTGGTGGCGATCAATACCGGCTTCCTGCTCTTTTCCTCCATCACCTATGGCTTCGCCATGCTGGAAATGGAAAAGCAGAAGGTGAAGGCGACGCTCATATGGCTCGGCGTCACCGGCCTCTTCGGCCTCGCCTTCCTCGCCGTCGAACTTTACGAGTTCTACCACCTGATCGCCGAAGGTGCAGGCCCGCAGCGTTCGGCCTTCCTGTCCGCTTTCTTCGCGCTGGTCGGCACGCACGGTCTGCACGTCACCTTCGGCATCATCTGGCTCGTCACGCTGATGTTCCAGGTCGGAAAGCACGGCCTGATCGCGGCAAACAAGCGCCGCCTGATGTGCCTTTCAATGTTCTGGCACTTCCTTGACGTCATCTGGATCGGCGTCTTCTCCTTCGTTTACCTCATGGGAGTTCTTTGATGAGTTCCGAAGCACACGCACATCACGACGCGCATGGCGACGACC
>QFOL01000387.1 GCA_003241215.1 Agrobacterium fabrum | reverse complement strand
AATGTGGTTTCTGATCAAAGGAACATTCTGGTTTTCGCTGGTACTGGTGGCGCTGTCCTATTTCGGCAGCAGCAACGATCCGGCCAAGGAACCTTCGGCATTCGATCTTCCCAGCGCCGTTTCGGCCGCCGGTGAGGCCTATCGTTATGTCAGCGCCATCTGCATTGAAAAACCCGATGTCTGCGTCAAGGGCGCCGAAACCTTCCATGCGCTCGGCGAGCGGGCAAAGGAAGGCGCGAAGGTCGCCTATGAACTGCTGGACAAGCAGCTTGCCTCCGGTGAAAAGCCTGCCGATGTCGCGGCCGAGACCGAAAAGCTCACCGCAGCTCCCGTCGTCAGCGTCGAATTTCCCGGCAATACCGACATGCTGAAGACCGGCACCGTCATTCCCCTGCCGCAGAAGCGCCCTGCCCCCTGATCCTGCCGGCCACCGCGCCGCACTTTTTTGCGAGCGGAGATTTCCGCCCGCCGACTGCCTGCCAAACTTGCCCACGGAAACCTGTTTTCCGTGGGCTTTTTCGTGGCCCATGGTTCAAAACCGGCCGCACTTCCCCTATATCCTGACAAAGACCTGCAATAACGGATGATACGGCGCGCAAATGGCCTCTCTCGAAACGATCCTTGACGACTTCGCCTTCCTCGACGACTGGGAGGACCGCTATCGTTATGTCATCGAACTCGGCAAGGCGCTGCCCGATCTGCCGGAAGACAAACGCACGGCGGAGAACAAGGTGCAGGGCTGCGCCAGCCAGGTCTGGCTCGTCAGCCATAGCGACGGTGCGGAAGACCCGCTCCTGACCTTCGAAGGCGATTCGGATGCGCATATCGTGCGCGGCCTCGTCGCCATCGTTCTCGCCGTTTATTCCGGCAAGAAAGCCTCCGAAATTGCCGATCTGGATGCCATCGAGGTATTCGACAGGATCGGACTGGTGGAGCATCTGTCGTCACAGCGCGCCAATGGCCTGCGCTCGATGATCAGGCGTATCCGCGAGGAAGCCCGGCTGCTGGCCGCCTGAGCCCTCATCGCGTCATCGACGGGCGATAATCTGCATCGCCCCAATGATGTTCCGTCCTGCCGGTGCGGGCCGCAGGCGGCGCATAATGGCGGGCAAGCGCCAGCAATGCGGCGCGCAGCAGCAGTTTTGCAGAGCGCACCGGCCATTGCCTTTCCCGCTCCACTGTCTCCAGCCCCTTTTCGAAGCAGCAGATATCGATGGCGACGCCTGACAGTTCAGGCCCCATCGCATCGGCCGCGCGGGAAAACCGCGTTCTTGCGGCCATCGCCGCCTCCGCAAGATCGAGCGCGCCTCCCGCCTCCCCTTTTGTGCGGTTCGCTATTCTCGGCTCCCATGTCGCCGTTACCTTCGGGTTGAGATGGCCGCGGTGAAAATCGGCGGCGAGGCGCTCGCCCGCCTCCAGAGCATCCGCCGGGAAAAACGCCGCACCGTCCCGTTCCTTCAGCCTTGCCAGACTGGTCAGGGGAGAGGTGTTGAGATTGCGCCGGGCCGGGTGCTTGGTGTCGTCGACAACAACGACAACATTCTGCATATCCCGATGCTGCTCCTGAAAAACCTCGTCGCGATCTTTTGCCATTGCCCGTTTCAGATAAGAGGCGAGCGGCGGAGCGGCGGAAAGGGTGTTTTCCCGCTGCTCGACCAGCCCGGAGGAAACGGCAAACCGCACCGTATCGGCTGGAAACCGCAGCGCGTTATGCCCTGCCCGCGCCCGGCGCAGGACGATGTCGCCGCCCACCTGCGCAAACTCGGCCGCGCCCGCGGCGATGCAACGCAGCAACCGCAGCAGGTGAGGATTTGAGGAGGCAGCCGGGGCACGTTTCACCTCACTCATCCCGGACGCCCTTCATCGCGTTGAAGATACTGCCGGTAAGCCGCTCGAGTGCGGCGACGAATTCATCGAATGCCGGTTCGTCGCGGCGGTCCTCGACCACCTGGCAGGCATGGCCCACCGTCGTCCTGTCCCGGCCGAAACACGGGCCGATATCCGACATGGGGATGCCGAGCTGCACATGACACACATACATGGCGATCTGGCGGATATGGCATTCCATGCGCCTGACGTCGCGGCGCACCAGCGTTCGGTCACCGGTCAATAATACCATCTCGCCGGTGAGCTGCCGCACCAGACGGCAAAGACGGGAAATCTCCTCCCGCCCGGTCGCGGACGGCCAATGGCGAAAGGGACGATCGCCGACCTGCACGCGGGGCCGCGCGGCGGCAGGCAGGAACACAGTATCCGACGGCATATGCAACTCCTCTACGAATAGGAATTAATTCATACACCTGAGAGCAGTCACGGGGAAGCGCAAATTTGACCGAGAGAACTATATGATTGATATTGCTTTGTATTTACAGGAGGCACGGGCACGATAAAGGATTTTTTTCCTCAATCGGAATTCCGCACGGCATAAAAGCCAGTCGAGGGACCGGCCTGAAGCGATGACGATGTTCCCAGAAGGTTGGATTTGCTGAAGACGAAATCTGCACTGCGTCGCCCGGACCCGATCTGCGACCCGGCGCGTTCAGGTTCTTCGGCGCGAGAGAGTTTTCTCTCACCATAGCTGGATCCGATATGACGAAAGGGAGGCCTGCGGATCCCGGAAACAAAATCGGCCGGTCAAAGGACCGGCCGTATTGCGCTGTAACTTCCGGCTGTCGCTGCCAAGACAGCAGCCGGACCGTCGTTAAAATCAGCGGCTGGCCTTGCGGCGCTGGCCGAGACCCATTTCCTTGGCGAGCCGCGAGCGGGCTTCGGCATAGGCGGGCGCAACCATCGGATAGTCGACCGGCAGGTCCCATTTTTCGCGGTATTCTTCCGGCGTCATGCTGTGATGCGTCGTGAGATGCCGCTTCAGCGACTTGAACGAGCCGCCGCATTCCAAACAGACGATGTGGTCATCCTGAACCGACTTGCGGACAGAGACGGCAGGCTTCTGCTTTTCGACATTGACCGCCACCGACGCCGGTGCCGATGTTCCGCTGAGTGCCGTGTGAACATCCGAAATAAGGCCGGGAAGCTCAGTTACCGGAACGACGTGGTTGCTAACATAGGCAGCCACAATATCCGCAGTCAGTTCGACCAGCAGATCCTGGGCGTTACCGTATGCAGTTTCCGTCATTTAAGTATCTCCTGTTTATTAATCCCCTGAAGCGGGCAAATGCCGCATCGAGCGATGTGAAGTTACCCGGTGCCCCACCTTCGCCTTGTTGAAACCAACGTGAAACCTACCCCTAGATTTCGAGCGAAAACCGGAAACGAATTGGTCCGAGATTCAACTTATGGCCCGCGACATGGGCAGCAATGGTCCGATAGGCCATAGATTAGACATTAATAAAATGCCTATGCCGACTATGAAGAGGCTAGATGCAAATCGCGATTAG
>QFOL01000386.1 GCA_003241215.1 Agrobacterium fabrum | reverse complement strand
GGAAGCCGGCGTTTCCATCATCTACTGGGGCGGCCTGCACACCGAAGCCGGCCTCATCATCCGCCAGGCGGCTGACCAGGGCCTGAAGGCCAAGCTCGTTTCGGGCGACGGTATCGTCTCGAACGAACTTGCCTCCATCGCCGGCGACGCCGTCGAAGGCACGCTCAACACCTTCGGCCCCGATCCGACCCTGCGCCCGGAAAACAAGGAACTGGTAGAGAAGTTCAAGGCCGCCGGCTTCAACCCGGAAGCCTACACGCTCTACTCCTACGCCGCGATGCAGGCGATTGCCGGTGCGGCGAAGGCCGCCGGTTCCGTGGAGCCGGAAAAGGTTGCCGAGGCCCTGAAGTCCGGCACCTTCCCGACCGCGCTCGGCGACATCTCCTTCGACGAGAAGGGCGACCCGAAGCTTCCCGGTTACGTCATGTACGAGTGGAAGAAGGGTGCGGACGGCAAGTTCACCTACGTGCAGCAGGGCAGCTAAGCCTTTCTGCGATAAACTATCGAAGCCCGGCAGCGATGCCGGGCTTTTTGTTTTGCGGTCTCGGCCACACTAGGGACAACAAGTCAGGAAATTAATCCCCTCAGAAAACTGCAATGAGGGGTAGCAATGACGATAAAACGAGCCGTGTCTCTCTTCCTTGTTCTTGCTGTATTGGCAACGGCGCTCACAGGCCTGCATCTCTTCGGCAAATCCCGAACGACGCAACTATTCGGCGAGATCGTCGCAAGGGTCGAAACGGAAAGGCCGGTGGTGGCGCTGACATTCGACGATGGGCCGACGGCGGGCTTCACGCCGGAGGTTCTGGCGATCCTGAGGGAGCGCGGGGTCAAGGCGACTTTCTTCCTGACGGGCAAGGAGACCGAGGAAAATCTGCCGCAGGCGCGCATGATCGTGGGCGAGGGGCATCAGATCGGCAACCATAGCTATACGCATTCCAACATGATGCTGATGGGGCCGGCGCGGATCGGGCAAGAGATCGAGCGCACCGACGCGGCCATTCGCGCTGCGGGTTACGAAGGCGAGATCATGTTCCGCCCGCCCTATGGCAAGAAGCTGCTCACCTTGCCCTGGTATCTTTCCCGGCATGAGCGGAAAACCATCATGTGGGATGTCGAGCCGGAATCGTTTCCTGATGTCGCTGCGGATACGGCCGCCTTTGCAAAACACGTCATCGAGCAGACGAAAAGCGGCTCCATCATCATCATGCACGTCATGTATGGAAGCCGCGAGATATCCCGGCAGGCCCTGCCTTCGATCATCGACGGGCTGCGCCAACGCGGGTTCGAGTTTGTGACGGTTTCGCAATTGCTCGAAAACCGCTGAAGGCAGTCGCTTTGCCCCGCAGGGCGCGGTTCAGCCGATCCGCGCCAGAATAAAATCGGCGCGTTCCTCGACGCTCGATTTCGGGAGCACGTCGATATCGTAGCCAAGCGCGTCATAATCCCGCAGCAGGCGCTGGTATTCCTCCACCGCCGCATCGAAATCGTGCCGTCGCTCATCGTCGCCCCTGTAGATTTCCGGCCAGGGCGGGGTGAGGAAAACCAGCCTGTTGTAGCGGTGCGCATGGCGCAACGTCTCGATGAAGCTATCGCCGCTGACATGGCGCAGCGCGGAGGCGGCGTCGACCAGGCCGCGGTCGAAAAAGACGGGACCTTCCGGCGGTGCGTTCTGCCGGTCCTCAAGCGCCATGGCGATGGCGCGGCGGGCGAAGGCTTCAATATCGATCCACGGCAGGGCGGTGCCGCCGTTGCGGGTTTCTTCGAGGACGATGCGGCGGCCGGGTTCTTCCACGGTGGCGAAACCGCGCCGCGCGAGTTCGGCGAGCAGGGTGGACTTGCCGCCGCCGGAGCAGCCGGAAAGGATGATGAAACGATCCATGGGATTTCTATCCTGTGAGAGGGTTCAGGTGGTTCGGACGATAATTTTTGGGTGGTGGTTCACCGCTTGTTTCTTCTCCCCGCCGGGGAGAAGGTGGCCCGAAGGGTCGGATGAGGGGGAAACGTTGCCGGATTTCGGGGAGCTAACCCCCTCATCCCGCTGTCGCGGACTTCTCCCCGGCGGGGAGAAGAAACAAGCGGCGGACGCTCGCCCAATAAGCGGACGTCGTGAACTCAAGCGGAATATGTCGGACAATCTACCACATTAATGGCAGTCGTCACCCCTGATGCAATATATGAGCCGCTTTCACAGCCGCCGACGCCCGATTTTCCACCCCGAGCTTCACATAGATCTGTTCCAGATGTTTGTTCACGGTTCTCGCGGAAAGGCCGAGGATATCGCCGATATCGCGGTTGGACTTGCCTCTGGCGATCCACAGCAGCACTTCCGATTCCCGTGCGGTGAGGGAAAAATGCTCGCGCAGCAGGTGGTCGCCGGATTTCTCATTGGCGGCGGTCAGGCGGAAGAGATGTTCATCCGGACCCATGGCGCCGAGGAAGGAGAGCTGCAAAGCGGGGCGTCCGGTCTGCGTGATCGTCAGCGGCACGTCGCGGCCGGTTTCCGAGGTTGCCCTTTCGCCGAGCCAGCGGCCAATATGGCTGACGACGATCTCCATGCCGTCGTCGCGGCCGGTGGCGGCGTTGACGAGGCGCGTCGCCTGCGGCGTCGACCAGTGAATGGCGCCATTGGCGCGCACGGCAAGCAGGTGGCGGCCAGCGGCGTCGAGCGCGACGCGGGCGCTTTGCGCCGAACGGGCATTGGAAAGGTGCACGCGGATGCGGGCGCGCAGCTCGTCTATATTGATCGGCTTGGTCAGATAATCGACGCCGCCGGATTCGAGCGCCCGCACCACATGTTCTGTTTCGGTCAGTCCGGTCATGAAGATGACGGGCACCTGCGCCACCGCCGCATTGGCCTTCAGGCGGCGGCAGGTCTCGAAACCGTCCATGACAGGCATGACGGCGTCGAGCAGGATGATATCGGGCGTGATGCGTTCGGCAATGTTGAGCGCGGCCTGGCCGGAGGTGGCGATGAGGGCGGAAAAGCCGGATTGTTCCAGCGCGTCGGTGAGGAACCCCAGTGCTTCCGGGCTGTCATCGACCAACAGAACGATGTCGCGGGGCCGGCCGGCATCAACCACGGGTCTCCTCCTTGCCCGGCTGGAACGTCTTCAGGAAGGCGATGTAGCCTGTCATGTCGAAACCCTGTACGAAGCTTTTCGATGTCTCGACGAAGGCCGCGTTGCCATCCAGTCTGGCGAGATCCGCCAGTTTCGCCTCGATGCCGCGCACATAGCCGATTTCGCCTAGTCGCAGCAACTCTTCCAGATGGGCCGGTCCCGGCGAGCGGGGTTTTGTCGGGGCGGGCGTGGCGGGCACGGGAGGCATCTCGTCGGCATAGATCCAGTCGAGCCCGAGATAGAGCGCCAGCTTGTCGCGCAGGCGCTTGACGTCGAC
>QFOL01000385.1 GCA_003241215.1 Agrobacterium fabrum | reverse complement strand
ATTCAGGAATTTTGTAAAAGCGAAGAGAATAGAGCATTGAAGGCAGGCTTGTTGTCGCCGGAAATGCTCTGGAGAAAATCAGTCGACCACAGGCTCGTCTTCAGTACCTATCTCCCTGCTTTTTGGTGTTCTCCGCACACAAAACCCGGTCCTAATTAGCCAAAGGCTGTGGTCCAGCGGATGCTTGGCGACAGCTTTGCCGACTTCGGGCCGATTGTCTTCCCGCCCAAGCCAACTATCCCGCAAGTTCGGCGTGAAGCATGTCCCTGAGATCGCTGCCGTCTACGACGCACTCAACCTCATGTTCGCTTGCGGCCCCTCCGACGATGCGGCATTCTACGCGCTGGTTCCGTAGAACGTTATCGAGCGCCTTGAATGCCTTGAGCCCGCAAGCCTGTCGCTGCCCCGCACTGGTCATGCAAACCTTGCCGCGCTCAATCGGTGCAACGCCTGCCAGCCGGAAGTCCGCTCCGCCATACCGGAATGTCGTATTGTCGATCACCCGCAGCCGTCCCGCGGTGCGCAGTTTCATCGGATACGGGTCGGTGACTGGTGCGACACGCTCATAGGTCTGGCTTGATCGATCGACGACGACGGGCGTCTGCGTCCATACCACCTCGGACGACATATCGAGATGATGGATCGTCGTGTCGCCGTCCGCCCACGCGGACGCCAGGTTGATCCCGCCGATCACGAGCAGGATAGCCGCGGCAAGTCTGGAAAGAAGTTCTAGCAGCGCAGGCATTGGATATTCCGGCAAGGACAATTGCGTCAGACATACAATGCGGTCCGTTCAGGTCCGGTTCCGAAGATCGCTCCAATTTAAGCAATCTCGCGGATTTACTGTCGGGAATAGGCTATCCCGACGGCGGGCGTGATCCGTGCCACGCAATCGCATTCAGCCTACTGGCAGTCTTCGGACCACGTGCGCTGTTCGCCGCGGAAGGTACACGGGCTGTTACCCTGGCGGGTGTTCTTGCGATAATAGTCTCGCCGCGCCCGCTGTGAATCGTTACCGGCGCATCGGTCCGGCATACGCTGGCAATCGACGTAGTTCTTGTTGCTGACACGTGGATTGCGAGGATCCGTCACGTCGGAATGCGCGGGAAAAGGAACCGCCAGAGCGGCAGAAAGAGCAAGCACCCAAAGCTTCACGGCAATTCTCCCGGCGCGGTTTCCATTTGTCTTTATATGGGAAGTTCCACCATCATTTCCATTAGGCTTTCCTGCTGAATCGACTACCCGATAATTGTCTCCTAGGCCAGCTTGCGTACTGGTTGTATTCCGCGAAGGGAAAGCGATTTCTCGACGTGCGTCGCGGATAGAGCCGCCCAGGTGAGGGAAACAGGTGTCATGCGAGGCTTCCGGCCACTCGGAAGCCCAGGGATTTCCCACGAAATTAATGGAATTTCGACGCTACGAAACGTTTAACAAAACTGCGCGATGGCAGAAATTTGACCAAGTTGGTTCAAAACTGCGGCAGAATCTCTCTTTACATCGATTCTTTTACCGATAAGAAAAAAGACAGAGCGCCTGCAGGGCGAGACCGGTCGGTGAGGAGACTTGTCAAATCGCGACCACTACCGGCTATGCAGGGCGCCCGCCCACGTGGGGTTTGCCACGTAAAGAACGGCGTCGCGCGAAAATTGGGGTGCGCTACGCCAGAAAGAAACAGGCGAAACCGGAACAACCGGATTTCACCAATGGGAGACTACCAATGAAATTGAAGTTTGGCTTTGCTGCGGCTCTGCTCGCGGCCACGTTCCTTTCCACGGCGGCCAGCGCCAAGACCTTCGTCTACTGCTCCGAAGGTTCGCCGGAAGGCTTCGATCCGGGTCTTTACACCGCCGGCACCACCTTCGACGCCTCGGCTCACCCGGTCTACAGCCGCCTGCTCGAGTTCGAACCCGGCACGACCAACCCGGTTGCCGGCCTCGCTGAAAGCTGGACCGTCTCTGAAGACGGCAAGGAATATGTCTTCAAGCTGCGTTCCGGCGTGAAGTTCCAGACGACCGATTTCTTCACTCCGACGCGCGAACTGAACGCCGACGACGTCGTCTTCTCGATCGAGCGCCAGATCAAGGCCGATCATCCGTGGCACCAGTATGTTCCGGGCACGTCCTGGGAATATGCCGCCGGCATGGGCTTCCCGGAACTCATCAAGTCGGTCGAGAAGGTCGATGACCTGACGGTCAAGTTCGTCCTCAACCGCGCTGAAGCTCCGTTCCTCGCCAACATCGCCATGCCGTTCGCTTCTATCCTGTCGAAGGAATATGCCGACAAGCTCGATGCCGAAGGCAAGAAGGAACAGTTGAACCAGATGCCGGTCGGCACCGGTCCGTTCACCTTCGTCGGTTACCAGCAGGATGCCGTCATCCGCTACAAGAAGAACGCCGACTATTGGGGCGGCGCTCCGAAGATCGACGACCTCGTCTTCGCAATCACCACCGATGGTGCCGTTCGCTATCAGAAGCTGAAGGCTGGCGAATGCCACCTGATGCCGTTCCCGAACGCTGCCGACGTCGAAGCCATGAAGGCGGATCCGAGCCTGAAGGTCATGGAACAGGAAGGCCTGAACGTCGCCTACCTCGCCTACAACACCACTCAGGCACCCTTCGACAAGCCTGAAGTCCGCAAGGCGCTGAACAAGGCGATCAACAAGAAGGCGATCGTCGACGCCGTGTTCCAGGGCATGGCTGCTCCGGCCAAGAACCCGATCCCGCCGACCATGTGGTCCTACAACGACAGCATCAAGGACGATGCCTACGATCCGGAAGCTGCCAAGAAGGCTCTCGAAGCCGCTGGCGTCAAGGATCTGTCGATGAAGATCTGGGCGATGCCGGTTCAGCGTCCCTACATGCCGAACGCACGCCGCACGGCCGAGCTGATCCAGTCGGATTTCGCCAAGGTTGGCGTCAAGGCCGAGATCGTCTCCTTCGAGTGGGGTGAATACCTCAAGAAGTCGACTGAAGTGAACCGCGATGGTTCCGTCATCCTCGGCTGGACCGGCGATAACGGCGACCCTGACAACTTCATGGGCGTTCTGCTCTCCTGCGCCGCAACCGGCGAAGGCGGTGCAAACCGTGCGCAGTGGTGCAACAAGGAGTTCTCCGATCTGCTTTCCAAGGCAAAGCAGACCACTGATGTTGCCGAGCGCACCAAGCTTTATGAGCAGGCGCAGGTGATCTTCAAGGAACAGGCTCCGTGGGCGACGCTTGCGCACTCCACCCAGTTCGTTCCGATGTCCGCCAAGGTTTCCGGCTTCACCATGAGCCCGCTTGGTGACTTCACCTTCGAAAACGTCGATATCGCGGAGTAATCCCCGAACAACCGGACGCGCGGAAGAACCCTGTTCTTCCGCGCGTCTTTTCAGGAAAAAACCATGATCCGGTTCATTCTCGGCAAA
>QFOL01000384.1 GCA_003241215.1 Agrobacterium fabrum | reverse complement strand
ATTGGCGAGAAGCGTCACGCGGTCATCCGCCGCCGCAAAGGCGGAAACGATATCGCGGGTTCCATCCGTGCTGCCGCCATCGGCAACCACGATGCGGAAAAGACGCCCCTGCATCGCGCCGGTGAATTTGACAAGCAGCCCCTCGATCGTCTTCGCCTCATTGAGGCAGGGAATGACGATCAGCGTTCTGATGCCGGAATGACCAAGACCTTCCATGATTTGCCCCCTACGCACTACACGGGTGAAAACTGCGCTTCGCGGGCATGGCCGGAAGCGGATTTGGCGAGAGAGGACAATTGCTGGACCAGCTGACGGCAATCGTCGCGGTCGGTCAGCCATTGTTTCCGGTCTGTTGCCGAGAGGGTGTTGAAGGCGTCCGCATAGGTTTGCGGGTTCATCCGGTTAAACAGTGCGGCGAGATCGCCAGCGCCGGCATGTTGCAGGACGAAGCCGATATCGCGCTTTTCGATGAAGCGGGCGGTTTCCGTGCCGGCCAGTGCAATCGGCAGGGTGCCATAAAGGCAGCCCTCGTAAAGCCGGTTGGGCAGCAGCCAGCTGGAATTCTGGCCTTCCTCGAAAAAGTCTATCGCCCAGGTGAACTGCACCTCGTTATAGATGGCGGCAAGGTCCTCGGGGTTCTTGTAAGGCCCATGGAAATGCACATGCGGGGCGGCGGCCACGAAACCATCGAAATCGGCAAACTCCGAATAGGCCGGCCGGCCGCGCAGGATGATTTCGACCTTGCCCTGCATTTGACGGGCGAATTCCGCGAGGATTTCCAGCGATTTGCGGCAGCGAAGCGCGCCGAACCAGCCGATTTTCCATGGTTCGCCGGAGGCGGGGGCGCGTGGCTGCGGCGTGGCGGCAACAGTGGCGTCAAGCGCCAGCACCTTGTTTTCCTGCAGCAGGACGGGAAGATCGAGGCCCGACACGGGCTTGAAATAATGCTCCACAAAGGCCGGAGAGCTGGTGATCAGCAGCTTTGCGTCGCGTGCGAAATAACGCTGCGCGGCATTCAGCATCTGTCCGGGCTTGCCCGTGTTGAGAAGCAGGCGGTGAATGTCGAGACATTCATAAACCAGCGCCGGCTGCCCGGCATAGATCGACATGGCCCGCTTTGCTAGAGCCAGCATTTCCAGGTTTCTGGCAAGAATGACATCGGGGGCGGGGATGCCGCTCAATGTCTTGCCGAGCGAGAGGCTGGCTTTCGCCACCGCCGCCATGCGCTGCAGAAACTGCCCGTCGGCGGTTTCCCCGAGCACGACGGGCACGACGTCTTCGATCTCCGCCAATCGGTTCTGTCCGCGCCGGAAGCCCGCCAGCGTCACCCGCGCCCCGCCCGCAAGCAGGGTCAGCACCCGCCGACGAATGGCGGGGTCCGACAGATCATGCGCGAGATAAAGAACATGGGTCATGCGGGGTCCGGTCAGTTGAGGGCGCAGGCAATGGATTCCGGGAACTGGCACTTGTCACCGAGCGCGGTGAAGGCAAACCGGTCAACGATCATCTGAGTTGCGCCGGCATAAGAAAACCGGCCCATCCAGTCCTTCAGCGTGTCGGTGCCCCACAGGCTGAAGAAAATCTTCTGGGCGTTCTGTGGGATTTTCGTTTCGTCGGTCACTTCATGGACGAGCTTGCCGTTGACGTAATAACGCAGGCGCTGCGGCTCCCAGACGAAGGCGTAATCGTTGAAGCCGGCATCGGCTCCGCCTTCCACCGGCACCAGCTTCTCATTGCCGCCCTTGGCGGAAATATACTGGTTGAGCTGCACCTGGCCGGTATTCCTGCCCAGAACCTCGAAGTCGATTTCATCGTGCGGCTTCTTGTCGGTCGGGCCGATATAGGTGAAGAAGGCGGAGTTGAGGCCCGAGCCGGTGGCGGCCTTCATGCGTGCTTCATAGGTGCCGTAACGATAGCGCCCCTTGGTCTGGATTTCACCGCAGGCGAATTTGCGGTCGCCGGCCTTGGCTTCTTCGAAACCGAGTGTCAGCTGGCCGTTTTCCACCGTCGCCAGTTTCTTCGACCAGGTGCAGTTCTGATGCGCGCCATTGTTCCAGCCGTCGGAAACGTACCAGAAGCTTCTGTCCATGGAATCGAAGTTCTCGATGAAGGATGCGCCATTGCCTTCCTGTGCGTGGACCGGCGCTGTGAAAGCGGTGACCGAAAGGGCCGCGGCAAGAAGGATGCGTGTCTGAACGCGGGTGACAAATGTTGTCATTGGTTCACCTCTGTCGTTGCGAATAAAGCGTTTCGGATGTTGGCGGGCCGATCATGGCGGCCCGTTTTGCCGCAAAATCGGCCTTCGTCTTGCCTTTGCCGCTGCGGCTTCCGGTCAGCACGGCATAGACGGCCGGCAGGTATTTGCGGGTCTGGGCATTGCTGATCACCAGAATGACGAAGGCTGAAAGCGTCGCACTGATATAAAAAGCGGGGTAGAAATCCGGCCCGCCCTTGTTCCACACCATCCACATGATGACGAGCAGCGGATAATGGGCGCAGAAAATCCAGAAGCTCAGGCTGCCGGTTTCTGCAAGCCGCTGACCGAGCCGGCTGCGGATCAGGATGGCGGAGGAAACCCAGAAACCGAGCGCGCCGAAAACCGCCAGCAGATTGCGCGACATGTTCAGCCAGAAGGTGAATTCCGGCCCGGTGAAATAAAGTCCCGTCGCCAATATGGCCGAGGCAGCAAAGGTCAGCGCCATGATCGGCACGGCGTAAGGGTCGAGCGCCTTGACGTCGACGCGGTGGAGCGCAAGCGCAATGCCGAGCGAGAAGCTGAAAAGAATGGACTTCTTCTGGACGATGAAGATCGTCAGATCAGGCATGGCGGTGATGAAAAGCAGGAGGGCGAGCGTTGGCAGCGCGAAACGGCGCATCAGAAAGGCGAGCACCGGCGACAGCAGGATGCAGACGAAAAGGTCGCGCAGGAAATAAAGCGGCACATTCACCGGCAGTTCTTCGAGCGCGGTTCCATGGCTGATGATTTCACGCGGGCTGGCGTTCCACAGATCGGGAAAATAGCCCACACCGACATCGAAGAGCTGGATCAGCAATACGGCCGCAAACAGCGCGCCATTCCACAGAAGGAAAGGCAGCAGCACGGTCTTGGACTTGGAACGGATCGTCGCCGGATAGTCAAAACCGCTCATGCCGCGGCGAAACAGCAGATAGCCGGAGATAGCGCTGAGACAGGGTACGCCGATGCGAAACAGCGCATCGCCCAGGAAAACCCGCAGCCAGTCGAAGAAACCGTAAAGGCCGAGAAACGGGCTGGTTTCGGCATCGTGCGGCACATGGACGAACACAATTCCAGAAATCAGCAATATGCGCATCAAGTTGATACGGGAGGATAGGTTCTGATCGACAGTCACATCAGTCACCCCTATTGGGCGGCGTCTCCCCACGCCGCGT
>QFOL01000055.1 GCA_003241215.1 Agrobacterium fabrum | reverse complement strand
GCGGGTCTTTGCGAGGTAACGCGCCGCACCCAGCAGCATGGCGGTGTGGCCGTCATGGCCGCAGGCATGCATCTTGCCGGGGAATTTCGATTTGTAGGGCCGGTCGGGCACCTCAGGCATGGCAAGCGCATCCATGTCGGCGCGCAGGCCGATGCTGCGGGTGCCGTTACCCACCTGCAACGTGGCGACCAGGCCGGTGCCGCCGAGGCCGCGATGCACCTTCAGCCCGGCGCGCTCGAGAAGATCGGCGACGATGGCGCTGGTTCTCTCCTCTTCGAAACCCAGTTCCGGATGCGCGTGCAGGTCATGACGGAGCTCCGTCAGGAATGGCAGGTCCTCGCCGATCCGGTCGAGCAGTCTCATGGGAAGCTTGTCCTTGAATATGGGGAAAACCCGCGTCATAGGTGGGTTTGCCCGAATGCCTGTTGCTTTGTTTCCGTTCTAGCGGAAAAAGCCAATGAAATGAACCCGCCGTATATTCGCGGTTATTGAAATGCCTGATTTGTCGAACGGGATCGGTGCGGTCGAAAACCACCTCCGCCATGCGCGATCCCGATCCAGAAAGGAAAACCGATGCCGCCATCCGCATCGTCCGCCGCCCATTCCCCCGCCGCGCCGCATGAGTTCTGGCAGGATGTTCTTCCGCCCGCCACCTTTGAAACGGCCGGCCCGCATTCCACTTTCTTTCCGGCGGCGCTGGATGACGGAAGGCAGATCTGCCTGCCCATCCGGCCGCTTGCGGATGGCGAACACGCGCTGGCGTCGCTCATCGTCAATCAGGCGTCATTCGCGGTGCTGGAGGCGCTGGCCGCCGATCTCGCCGCCAAGCTCGCCCCTTTCAACCCGGATGTCGTCATCGGCCTGCCGACACTGGGGCTGACGCTCGCCGCCGCCGTCGCCCGGCATCTCGGCCATTCCCGTTATGTGCCGCTCGGCACTTCGCGCAAATTCTGGTATCTGGAGGAACTGTCGGTGCCGATGTCCTCCATCACCACAAGGCAGGAAAAACGGCTCTATATCGATCCGCGCATGCTGCCGCTCATCGAGAACCGGCGGGTGGCGCTGGTGGATGACGTGATCTCCAGCGGCAGCTCCATCATATCGGGTCTTTCGCTTCTCGCCGCCTCCGGCATTAGGCCCGCCGTCATCGGCGCGGCCATGCTGCAATCGGATCGATGGCGGGAAAAAATCGCGGCTTTCGGGCCGGAATGGCCGGAGCGGGTGAGGGGTGTTTTTTCAACGCCGCTGCTCACAAAAGCGGAAGATGGCTGGCGCGCCTGACGAAGCGCAAATTCCGGAAAAAGGCAAGTGGTGATAATTTCACCGCTGCCTAATTTGTGTCTTGCGAAGCTCGAAGAGATCGTCCTAAGATCGGCTCCGACAGACAATAGCGGTCGGCGAACAATACGCCGGTTTGCTTTCGCGCGGTGTCATCCCGGCGTCTGCCCGCCCTCTTTTGTTCTTTCCGATGACTGGAATTTCTTCCCATGCATGCAGTATTCGACGGTCATAATGATGTGCTGCTTCGGTTGTGGCGCAACAGCAAGGCCGGTGCCGATCCGGTGGCCGAATTCAGGAACGGCACACGGGAAGGCCATATAGACGGTCCGCGTGCCAGGGCAGGCGGTCTCGGCGGCGGCATCTGCGCCATCTATATTCCCTCCGGCGATCTCATCCTTCAGGAACCGGATGAAAGCGGCCATTACAACACGCCGCTCGCCGCTCCACTGGAGCGCCTGCCTTCGCTCGATATCGCCATGGAAAAGGCGGCGATTGCCCTGAGGCTCGATCGCGCCGGCGCGTGGCGGCTTTGCCGTTCCACGGCCGAGATTCGCAAGGCCTTTGCCGAGGATATCTTCGCCGCCGTGTTGCATATGGAAGGCTGCGAGGCTATCGGGGCCGATCTCGACGCGCTGGAGGTGTTTTATGCCGCTGGCCTGCGTTCGCTCGGCCCGGTCTGGAGCCGGCACAATATCTTCGGCCATGGCGTTCCGTTCTCTTATCCCATGTCTCCCGATACGGCGCCCGGCCTAACCGACGCCGGTTTTGCGCTGGTGAAGGAATGCAACAGGCTCGGCATTCTCATCGATCTCGCGCATATCACCGAAAAGGGCTTCTGGGATGTGGCGAAGACCACCAGCCAGCCGCTGATCGCCAGCCATTCCAATGCGCATGCGCTCACCCCCGTCGCCCGCAATCTGACCGACCGGCAGATGGATGCCATCAAGGAAAGCGGCGGGCTGGTGGGCCTCAACTATGCCGTGACCATGCTCAGGTCCGATGCGCGTGACATCGCCGATACGCCGCTTTCCGACATGGTGCGCCATATCGACTACATGGTGGAGCGCATGGGCATCGACTGCGTGGCGCTCGGATCGGATTTCGACGGCGCGACGATACCCGTCGGCGTTGCCGATGCGAGCGGCAATCACAATCTGGTTGCGGCGCTGAAATCGGCGGGCTACGGTGACGGAGAACTTGCTAAAATATGCCGGGAAAACTGGCTGCGCGTTTTGTCCGAGGCCTGGCGCGAGGCGGCCTGAGAACAGTTTTAAGCGAACGAAATCAATCTCATAACAAAAGGGGAGATCCTATGATCAAATCGCTCAACAAATCCATGCGTATTCTGAGCACCAGCGCCGCTTTGTCGCTGATGATGCTGTCTGCGCCGCACGCCTTTGCCGCTACGCCGGCCGATACGCTGGTGGAAGGTTTCGCCATTGACGACATCATCACGCTCGATCCGGGCGAGGCTTTCGAGCTCTCCGCCGCCGAAGTCACCGGCAATACCTACAGCAAGCTGGTTTCCATCGATCTCAACGACACGTCCAAAGTGATCGGCGATCTCGCCGAAAGCTGGACGACCTCCGAGGATGGTCTCACCTACACCTTCAAGCTGAAGTCCGGCCTGAAATTCGCTTCCGGCAATCCTGTTACCGCTGATGACGTCGCCTTCTCCTTCGAGCGGGCGGTGAAGCTCGACAAGTCGCCGGCGTTCCTTTTGACGCAGTTCGGCCTCAAGGGCGACAATGTCAACGAAAAGGCGAAAGCCGCGGATGCGAACACCTTCGTGCTGACGGTCGACAAGCCCTATGCGCCGAGCTTCGTGCTGAACGTGCTGACCGCAACTGTCGCTTCGGTGGTCGACAAGAAGCTCATCACTGAAAAGGCGAAGGCCGTCACCCCGAGCGCCGATTACAAATACGACACCGATTTCGGCAACGAGTTCCTGAAAACCGGTTATGCCGGTTCCGGCCCCTACAAGATCCTCGGCTGGAAGGCCAACGAGGCGGTGATCCTTGAGGCCAACCCGAATTATTACGGCGAGAAGCCGAAGCTGAAGCGTGTGGTCTATCGCCACATGAAGGAAAGCTCCGGCCAGCGCCTGGCGCTTGAGAACGGCGATATCGATGTGGCCCGCAACCTCGAGCCGGGCGACATGGAAGCCGTTTCCAAGAAGGAAGGCCTTGCCGTCACCTCAGCGCCGAAGGGCACCGTTTATTATTTCAGCCTCAACCAGAAGAACGAGAACCTGAAGAAGCCCGAGGTCATCGAAGCCTTCAAATACCTCGTCGATTATGACGCCATCGGTGCGACGATCATCAAGGGCATCGGTGAAGTTCACCAGACCTTCCTGCCGAAGGGCCAGCTGGGTGCGCTTGACGAGAACCCCTACAAGCTCGACGTCGCCAAGGCGAAGGAACTTCTGGCCAAGGCTGGCCTGAAGGACGGCTTTACCGTGTCCATGGATGTGCGCAACACGCAGCCGGTGACCGGCATTGCCGAAAGCGTGCAGCAGACGCTGGCGCAGGCCGGCATCAAGCTCGAAATCATTCCGGGCGACGGCAAGCAGACGCTGACCAAATACCGCGCCCGCACGCATGATATCTACATTGGCCAGTGGGGTTCGGACTATTTCGACCCGAATTCGAATGCCGAGACCTTCACCATCAACTACGACAACTCCGATGAGGGCAAGAACAAGACGCTCGCCTGGCGCAATGCCTGGGACGTTCCCGATCTGACCAAGGAAACCCAGTCGGCGCTTCTGGAGAAGGACAGCGCCAAGCGCGCCGCCATCTATGAAAACCTGCAGAAGGAAGTTTTGGCGAAGGGTCCCTTCGTCATCATCTTCCAGCAGACGGAAGTGGCGGGATATTCCGCCAAGCTGAAGGGCCTGAAGCTCGGACCGAGCTTCGACACCAACTTCGTCTACACCATTTCCAAGGAATGATCCGGAAGGATCGGTCCCTTGGAGATCGTTGAATGAGCATGGTTGAAAGCAACAGCAGGGCGAGGCACGGCAAACGCCGTGCCAATGCCCGCGTGAAAGCCGTTCTCGGCTTCGCCGTCACCGTCATCACCACTTTTCTGGGGTTGATGGCGGTTACATTTTTCATTGGCCGCGTCGTGCCGATCGATCCCGCGCTGGCGATCGTCGGCGACCGTGCGCCTGCGCATGTGGTCGAGCGGGTGCGTGAGCAGCTCGGCCTCAACCTGCCGCTCTGGCAGCAGTTTTTCCTTTATCTGAAACAGGCGTTATCGGGCGATTTCGGCACCTCCGTTCTCACCACCAATCCTGTCATGGAGGATATCAAGCGGGTGTTTCCGGCGACGATCGAGCTTGCCACGATCGGCACGATCATCGGCGCCGTTTTCGGCATTCCGCTCGGTGTGCTTGCCGCCGTCAAGCGCGGCAGCCTTGCCGATCAGGTGGTGCGTGTGATCGGCCTTATCGGTTATTCCGTGCCGATCTTCTGGCTCGGCCTTCTGACGCTGCTGGTGTTTTACGCCCGGCTGCAATGGGTCGCCTATCCCGGCCGCATGGATATTGTCTATGAGTTCACCTTCACGCCGGTCACGGGCTTCTTCCTGATCGACGCGATCTGGCAGCGGCAATGGGACGTGTTGTGGGATCTCTTCCGCCACATCATCCTGCCGGCCTCTTTGCTCGGCTATTTTTCGCTGGCCTATATCAGCCGCATGACGCGCTCCTTCATGCTGAACGAGCTTAGCCAGGAATATATCGTCGCGGCCCGTGCCAAGGGGCTTTCGGAAACCCGCATCATCTGGTTCCACGCGCTGCGCAACGCCGCCGTGCCGCTGGTGACCGTGATTGCACTCTCCTATGCCGGTCTGCTCGAAGGTTCGGTGCTGACCGAAACCATCTTCGCCTGGCCGGGGCTCGGCCTTTACATCACCAATTCCCTGCAGAATGCGGATATGAATGCCGTTCTTGGCGGCACGATCGTGATCGGCGCCATCTTTGTCGGCATCAACCTCTTCTCCGATCTGCTTTACCGGACGCTCGATCCAAGGACGCGCAGCCGATGACGATTTCGACCGATACGATCAAACCCTATAGCCGCGAATGGCTGCTCTCCGACCGGCCGGCTTCGCGCAAGCAGGCACGGCTTGGCCGCGCCTATGTCATCTGGCGGCGCTTTTCTGAAAACCGGCTGGCACTGCTCGGGCTGGCCATCATCATCGCGCTGCTGTTCGTGGCGCTGTTTGCCGATGTTCTGGCCCCGCATAACCCGGTGCAGGGCGATCTGCGCAATGCTCGGCTGTTGCCGCCCGGCACGGAAGGTTATCTGCTGGGCACCGACGATCAGGGCCGCGATATTCTCTCGCGCCTCATCCACGGTTCGCGGCTGACGCTGTTCGTGGTTCTGCTGGTCGCCATCATCGCGGCCCCTGTCGGCCTTATCGTCGGCACGGTTTCCGGTTATGCCGGCGGCTGGGTGGATGCGGTTTTGATGCGCATCACCGATATTTTCCTTGCCTTTCCGAAGCTCGTGCTGGCGCTGGCGCTGGTCGCGGCGCTTGGGCCGGGCATCGAAAACGCGGTGCTCGCCATCGCGCTCACCTCATGGCCGCCCTATGCGCGCATCGCGCGCGCCGAAACCATGACCTTCCGCAATTCCGATTTCATCGCCGCGGTCAAACTCATGGGCGCGTCGCCATTCCGCATCGTGCTGAAACACGTCATGCCGCTCTGCCTGTCATCGCTCATCGTGCGTGTGACGCTGGATATGGCGGGCATCATCCTCACCGCCGCCGGTCTCGGCTTCCTCGGCCTCGGCGCGCAGCCGCCGCTGCCGGAATGGGGCGCGATGATCGCTTCCGGCCGCCGCTTCATTCTCGACCAATGGTGGGTCGCGGCCATGCCGGGCGTGGCGATCCTCATCGTCAGCCTCGGTTTCAACCTGCTGGGTGACGGTCTGCGCGATGCGCTCGATCCCAAGGAGGCGGGCCAATGAGTGCACCGCTTCTGACCGTTCAGAACCTGCGTGTCTCCTTCCCCACCCGCACCGGGCTGGTGGAGGCGGTGCGCGGCGTGTCCTTCACGCTGGGACGCGAGCGCCTCGGCATTGTCGGCGAATCCGGCTCCGGCAAGTCGCAGACCGGCCGCGCCATCATGGGGCTGACGCCGAAAAGCGCGCGCATCGAGGCGGATGCGCTGCGTTTCGGCGATATCGATCTGCTCAATGCGTCTGCAAAGGAGCGGCGGATCATGCGCGGCAAGCGCATGGCCATGATCCTGCAGGACCCGAAATATTCGCTGAACCCGGTCATGACCATCGGCCGCCAGATCATGGAAACCTTGCGGACCCATGAAAAGATCGGCAGCGGCGAGGCGCGCCAGCGGACGCTCGCCATGCTCGAAGCCGTGCAGATCCGCGATCCCGAGCGCGTGTTCGATCTTTATCCGCACGAGGTTTCGGGCGGCATGGGCCAGCGTGTCATGATCGCCATGATGCTGGTCTGCGGCCCGGAATTGCTGATCGCCGACGAACCCACTTCGGCGCTCGATGTGACGGTTCAGCTGGAAGTGCTCGACATTCTCGACAAGCTGGTGCGCGACCGTGGCATGGGGCTGATCTTCGTCAGCCACGATCTGCGCCTCGTCTCCTCTTTCTGCGACCGTGTTCTCGTCATGTACGCCGGCAAGGTGGTGGAAGAGCTGTCTTCCGCCAATCTGAAGGAAGCGAAACATCCCTACACGCAGGGCCTGCTGAACTGCCTGCCGGAAATCGGCGGCCACCGACATCCGCTGCCGGTTCTGGAACGCAAGCCGGAGTGGCGCGCATGAGTTCAGTTCTTTCCGTTCGCGACATGGTGGTCGATTTCGACGGTTATATCGCGCTCGACCGCGTCAGCATCGATGTGGCCGAGGGTGAATCCTTCGGCATCGTCGGCGAGTCCGGCTCCGGCAAATCGACGCTGCTGCGCGCCATTGCCGGCCTCAACCATTTCGATGAAGGCTCCTTGACGGTGGCCGGACGCTCCTATGCCGGCAAGCGCCGCGACAAGAGCTTCTATAGCGACGTGCAGATGGTGTTCCAGGACCCCTACGGCTCGCTGCACCCGCGCCAGACGGTGGATGCGCTGCTGCTCGAACCGCTTGTCATCCACGGTCTCGACAATCGCGAGCAGCGCATTGCCCGGGCATTGGACGAGGTGGGCCTCGGCTCCGGCTTCCGTTTCCGGTATTCGCACCAGCTTTCCGGCGGCCAGCGCCAGCGCATCGCCATTGCGCGTGCGCTGATCGTCGAGCCAAAAATCCTGCTGCTGGATGAGCCGACTTCGGCGCTCGACGCCTCCATTCAGGCGGAAATCCTCAACCTGCTGGAACAGGCCCGCAAGGACCGTAACCTGACCTTCGTCATGGTCAGCCACGATCTCGGTGTCATCAGCCACATGTGCGACCGGCTCGCGGTGATGAAAAGCGGCAAGGTGGTGGAAATGCTGGAGGCAGAAGCGCTGGAAAGCCGGGAATTCAGTGCGGATTATACAAGGCAGCTGCTGGTGGCGAGCGAGGGCTTCAAGCGCGCTTGAGGAGTGCGACGTTGCGGCCCGTTTCTTCTCCCCGCCGGGGAGAAGATGCCCCGAAGGGGCAGATGAGGGGGCAAGCTTTCAGCATATCTCTGCCGTCGCCCCCTCATCCGGCGCTGCGCGCCACCTTCTCCCCGGCGGGGAGAAGACACAAGCGGCGAGTTTTGCTTTCACGAGCGATCTTCCCGGGTGAAGTATTTTCTCGCGACGCTGCGATGATATGGTGAGCCCCCAACACCGGCTGACCCGAACAAGGTACCCACCCCATGCAACTGCGCGCCCTGATGTATTTCGACGAACTGGTCCGCACCAATTCCATGCGCGCCGCGGCGGAAAACCTGAATGTCGCGCCGACTGCGGTGAGCCGGCAGATCGAGAACCTCGAATATTATTTCGGTTCGCCGCTGGTGGAGCGTTCCAGCCGGGGTGTGAAACTGACCGCTGCGGGAGAGCTGCTCGCCGCCCGCGCCGGCAAGACGTTGCGGGAACTCGACCATGTGCACCAGCTCATTGACGATCTGAAAGGCCTTCAGCGCGGCCGGGTCACGGTCTATGCCAATGGCGCGACGGTGGCGAACCTTCTGGCGCCGGTGCTGGCGCAGTTCAGCCTCAAATACCCGAAGCTGCGTTTCGAGGTGCATATTACCAGCGCCCGACAGGCGATGGAGGCGCTGGATGCGGCGGAAGCCGATCTGGTCGTCAGCCTGTTCGCGCCGAAGCTTTCCGGCGTAAAAGTGCGCTCGCGCACCCGTATCAGCTATGATGTCATCTTCCCGGCCGGTCATGCGCTCGCAGCACAGCCGGAAATCTCGCTGAAAGAGCTGGCCGGGCTGCCGCTCGCCCTGCCGGACAAGAGTTTCGCGGCGCGTCAGGCCTTCGACACGCTGTTTGCCGATGCGGGCATCGAGCTTGATCCGGTCTTCATTACCAGCTCTTTGGAAATGCTGAAGGAACTGGTGCTGGGCCACGCCGCCGCCACGCTTTTGCCGGCGCTTTCGGTGGCGCGGGAAATCCGCAGCGGGCAGATGGTCGCCGTTCCGCTCTCCGGCAAGAAGGGCATCCATACCCAGATCGATCTCTGCGTTGCGCCCGACCGGCAATTGTCCTTCGCCGCCTCCAAGCTTGCCGATTTCATCGAGCGCTTCATGCGCGAGGCGACGGTGGGATAAGCGAGATGGCCGGCAATCTACCCGAAAGGTTGATTTCCATCCGCATTTCCGTGTAGCCATTTCAGCTACACGGAGCACACAAAAATCGAGATTGTGTGTGCGCCTGCAACATGACACTCTTTTTGCAACGGGCGGTCTTCCGAGGGCAAAAATGCCCCGGCCGCCAGACAGGGGACAATGATGCCACGCACTTATCTTTCGCAGGCGGCAACGCTTTCGCGCCGCGCCGCGCTCTGCCTCGCATTGGGCACGGCGCTCTGGCTGCCGCTTTCGGCAACGGTTGCCGAAGCCGCGCCGAAAACCGCGCTGACGCTTGGCATGGCGGTGGAGCCGGCAGGTCTCGATCCGACCATCGCCGCCCCCGTCGCCATCGGCCAGGTCACCTGGCAGAATGTCTTCGAAGGTCTGGTGAAGATCGACCGCGACGGCAAGGTAAAGCCGCAGCTTGCTGAAAGCTGGGAAATTTCCCCTGATGGCAAGACCTATACGTTCAAGCTGCGCAAGGGCGTGACCTTCCATGATGGCGAGACCTTCGATTCCTCTGTCGCGAAATTTTCGCTGGATCGGGCGCGTGGCGAAAGCTCGGTCAATCCGCAGAAACGCTTCTTTGCCGCCATCGACAATATCGAGACGCCGGATGCCGCAACGCTGGTGCTGAAGCTGAAGCAACCGGCCGGCAGCCTTCTCTACTGGCTCGGCTGGCCGGCCTCCGTGATGGTGGCGCCGAAAAGCGCCGAGAATAACCGCACCACGCCTGTCGGCACCGGCCCATTCAAATTCGTCAACTGGGCCAAGGGCGACAAGGTCGAGTTGCAGAAGAACGACGCCTATTGGGACAAGGCCGTGGCGGTGAAGCTGGAGAAAGCGACCTTCCGTTTCGTCTCCGATCCGCAGGCGCAGGCCGCTGCACTGAAGTCAGGCGATATCGATGCTTTCCCGGAATTCGGCGCGCCGGAACTGATGACCTCCTTCGATGGCGACGCGCGCCTCGGCACCTTCGTCGGCAATACCGAGTTGAAGGTCGTGGCGGGCATGAACAATGCCCGCAAGCCTTTCGATGACAAGCGCGTGCGCCAGGCGCTGATGATGGCGGTGGATCGCGGCACTGTCATCGAAGGCGCCTGGTCCGGCTTCGGCACGGCCATCGGCAGCCATTACACGCCGAATGACCGCGGCTATATCGATACGACGGGCGTTCACCCTTACGATATCGACAAGGCCAAGGCGCTGCTTGCCGAAGCCGGTTATCCTGACGGATTCAGCTTCACCATCAAGGCCCCGCAAATGGCTTATGCCCAGCGCACCTCGCAGATCCTGCAGGCGATGTTTGCCGAACTCGGCGTGACCATGACCATCGAGACCACCGAATTTCCGGCGAAGTGGGTTGCCGATGTTCTCAAAGGCGCGGATTACGACATGACCATCGTTGCCCATGCGGAGCCGATGGATATCGATATCTACGCGCGCGATCCCTATTATTTCAATTACAAGAATCCGACCTTCAACGAGGTCGTGGCGAATGTCGAAAAGACGGCGGATGCCGGCGAGCAGGAAAAGCTCTATGGCGAAGCCCAGAAAATCCTCGCGGAAGATGTGCCGGCGCTCTATCTTTTCGTCATGCCGAAGCTTGGCGTCTGGGACAGGAAGGTGAAGGGGCTTTGGGAAAACGAGCCGATTCCCTCGAATGTGCTGACGGATGTGCATTGGGAAGAATAGGGTTTGTTGTGAGGGGTAGGGCGCAGTTTCCCCATCCACCTCATTCCTGTGCCTGTCACAGGAATCCAGCCAGCCCAAGTCCTTGGGCTGAAAGGAGTCTCCCCGCCGCGCGGACGCGCGTCGGCTGGATCCCTGTGACATCCTCGGGCTTGTTCCGGGGAACAGGGATGAGGGAAGAGTGTGCGGGGATGACAACAAATCTCTCCACGATATCCGGCTACAAAACCACGCAAGGAGAAGATGCCAGATGTTAGCCGTCCTCATCCGGCGTCTTTTAAGCCTCGTCATCACGCTGTTTGCCGTTTCCCTCATCATCTATGTCGTCATGGGCCTGCTGCCGGGTGATCCCGCAGCCATCATGCTCGGAACCTCGGCGAGCCCCGATACGCTCGCCGCGCTGCAGAAGCAGATGGGCCTCGATCAGCCGCTGCCATTGCGTTATCTCCACTGGCTCGCCGGCGTGTTTCATGGCGATCTCGGGCAATCCTATACCTATGGCGTGCCGGTGGCGGGGCTGATTGTCGAGCGGCTGGCCGTTACCCTGCCGCTTGCGCTGCTGGCCGTCTGCCTTTCGGTGGCCATCGCCATTCCGCTCGGTGTGGCGGCGGCGAGGAGCCGTAACGGGGCGCTGGATTTTGCGGCCGGGCTGTTTTCGCATGTGGGCATTGCCGTGCCCGGCTTCTGGGTCGGGCTGCTGCTCATCATCGTCTTTTCCACCACGCTCGGCTGGATGCCATCAGGCGGTTTTCCCGGCTGGACGCCGAGCTTTTCAGCGGGTCTCACGGCGCTTATCCTTCCGGCGGTCGCGCTGGCGCTGTCGCAGGCCGGGGTTCTCACCCGCGTCTGCCGCTCCGCCGTGCTTGAAGTGATGAATGAGGATTTCGTGCGCACCGCCCGTGCCAAGGGCCTGAGCGAGCGGGTGGCGCTGTGGCGGCATGCGGTGCCGAATGCGATGATCCCCGTCGTCACCATGATCGGCCTGCAATTCACCTTCCTCATTGCCGGCGCGGTGCTGGTGGAAAATGTTTTCAACCTGCCGGGCCTCGGGCGGCTCGCCTACCAGGCGCTGACCCAGCGCGATATCGTCGTCATGCAATCCGTCGTGCTGTTTTTCTCGGCGCTGGTGATCGTCATGAATTTCGTGGTTGATATCGCCTATCTCTTCATCGATCCGAGACTGCGGGCAGGTGCGCGATGATGCGATTGCTCCGCCGCCGCCCCGCTTTTGCCGTCGGCATCGCCGTCACGGTCTTTCTGGTCGCAGTCGCCCTGCTGTCGCTGGTCTGGACGCCGGTATCCCCCACAAAGATGCAGATCGTCCAGAAGCTGAAATCGCCCTTCGTTTATGGCGGCCTCGGCACGGATCATTTCGGCCGCGACGTGTTGTCGATGCTGATGGCCGGTGCGTGGAATTCGCTCTCCACCTCCATCGCCGCCGTCGCCATCGGCGCATTTATCGGCACGACCATCGGCGTTGCGGTTGCGGCGCTGCGCGGTTTCACCGAAACCGTGGTCATGCGCATCTGCGACATCATCTTCGCCGTGCCGCCCATCCTGTCGGCGATGATGCTCGGCGCTTTCATCGGCACGGGCCGTTTCACCGCCATCATCGCCATCGCCACCTTCATGGTGCCGGTCTTTGCCCGGCTGACGCTGGGGGCGGCGTTGCAGATATGGTCGCGGGAATATGTCACCGCCGCCACCAGCATCGGCCAGAACCGCGCCAGGATCACGCTTTTCCATATCGTGCCGAATATTTCCAACCAGATCATCGTGCAGGTGACGATCCAGCTCGGTCTTGCGATATTGACGGAAGCAGGCCTTTCTTTCCTCGGTCTGGGCATGCCGCCGCCCGCCGCCACCTGGGGGCGGATGCTGGCCGATGCCCAAACCTATCTTGGCACAGCACCCTGGCTCGCCATCATGCCCGGCCTTGCGATTGCGCTCGCCGTCTTCGGCCTCAATCTTCTCGGCGATGGCCTGCGCGACCTGCTGGACCCGCGCGATACCAGCTGACCGTTTCAAGCCGATATCGCCCCTATTTCCTGTTTTTCTGACGAGACGATGCCATGACCGATCTCATAGACCTCAACACGCTCGAAATCCTGGCGCTTTATCGGGATAAGAGGCTTTCGCCATCGGAATATTGGCAGGCCGTGGAAGCGCGTATCGATGCTTTCGAACCGGTGGTGAACGCGCTTTACGCCTACGATCCGGAAGATGCACGCAGGCAGGCGCTGGCCTCGACGGAACGTTGGCAAAAAGGCGAAACGCTCGGGGCCCTCGATGGCATTCCGGTCTCGCTGAAGGAATTGATCGCCACGAAAGGCCATCCAGTGCCGCTTGGCACGAGGGCGGTGGAACTGGTGCCTGCGGTTGAGGACGCGCCGGTGGCCGCCCGTTGCCGTGAGGATGGCGCGATTATTTACGCCAAAACCACCTGCCCGGATTACGGCATGCTTTCCTCCGGCCTTTCCAGTTTTCACAAGCTCAGCCGCAATCCGTGGGATCCCACCCAGAACCCCGGCGGCTCCAGCGCCGGTGCGGCGTCGGCCGGGGCTGCGGGTTTTGGCACGCTGCATATCGGCACGGATATTGGCGGATCGGTGCGGCTGCCGGCGGGGTGGACCGGGCTCTTCGGCTTCAAGCCGAGCCAGGGCCGCATCCCGGTCGATCCCTATTATACCGGCCGCTGCGCCGGGCCGATGACCCGCACCGTTGCCGATGCCGCCTATGCCATGGCGACGCTTTCCCGTCCCGACTGGCGCGATGGTACGGCGCTGCCGCCCAACGATATCAACTGGATGAACCTCGATATTAATGTAAAGGGCCTGAAAATCGGCCTGATGCTGGATGCCGGCTGCGGCCTGCCGCTGGACGAAGAAGTGCGCGACGCCGTGCTGTCAGCCGCGAAACTGTTCGAGGCGGCTGGCGCCATCGTCATCCCGGTCGAGCCGGTGCTGACACGCGAGATGCTGGACGGGCTGGACGATTTCTGGCGGGCGAAGTTCTGGGGCGACATGGCGGCGCTGAGCGCGGACCGCCGTGCCGCGATCCTTCCCTATATTCATGAATGGGCACAGAAGGGGGCGGATATTTCCGGCGCGCGCGCCGTTTTCGGTTTCAACCAGACCATGGAAATGCGTAAGGCTTGCGGGCACTTGATGCAGTCCGTTGATGCGGTGATTTCACCCGTCAATCCCATCGTGTCCTATCCGGCCGACTGGGCCTCGCCCACCAATGATCCCGAACTTCCTTTCGAACATATAGCCTTCACGGTGCCGTGGAACATGTCGGAACAGCCGGCCTCCTCGATCAATTGCGGCTTCTCCAGATCGGGAATGCCCATCGGCTTGCAGATCGTCGGGCCGCGTTACGAGGATTTGTTCGTGCTGAAGCTTTCAAAAGCCTTCGAGAATTGGGGCGGCGGTGTGAGACGCTGGCCGCAGCCGCCGCAGGCCCGCTGATCCACCTTTATCGGCCTGTAGTATTGCCATAATACCCGCATCTCGATCCGGCCTGTTAGGGTGCCCAAGGCATTCGAAAACGGGAGGAGCAGACATGCCGAAGAAGATTTTGATGATCGCCGGCGAATTCGCCGAGGATTATGAGACCATGGTGCCGTTCCAGACCTTGGCTGCGGTCGGCCACACGGTGCATGCCGTCTGCCCCGGCAAGAAGGCGGGCCAGACCATTGCCACGGCCATCCATGATTTCGAGGGCGACCAGACCTATTCGGAAAAACGCGGCCATAATTTTGCGCTCAACGCCACCTTCGCCGATATCAAGGTTGCGGATTACGATGCGCTGGTCATTCCCGGCGGCCGCGCGCCGGAATATCTGCGGCTCAATGCGGATGTACTTGCGGCGGTGAAACATTTCTTCGAGGCCGATAAGCCGGTGGCGGCCGTCTGCCACGGCGCGCAATTGCTTGCGGCTGCGGGCGTCCTGAAGGGCCGCACCTGCTCGGCCTATCCCGCCTGCCGCCCCGAAGTGGAACTGGCGGGCGGCACCTATGCCGATATCGCCATCGATGCGGCGGTTACCGACGGCAAGCTGGTAACGGCGCCCGCATGGCCGGCGCATCCGGCCTGGCTTTCGCAATTCATGGCCGTGCTCGGCAAATGAGACCGGCGAAACGGGGCTTTTTCCGGCCCCGTTTTCCGCCTATCTTTCAGGCGTGGTAAGGGAGGAAACCATGTGCAAGCTTTTCATCAAGGCAGACCCGACGCTCTGGGAGAGCCATACGCGGTCGCTCAGGATCGATGGCATGGTCACCAGTGTCAGGCTTGAAAACTTCTTCTGGTCGACGCTGGACGAGATCGCGCGGCGCGACGGCATGAACAGCGTGCAGCTGATCGCCAAGCTTTATAATGAATCGATCGATGCCGGGCACGATCTCGGCAATTTCACCTCGTTCCTGAGGGTCTGCTGCGGGCGTTATCTGGCGCTTCAGCTTTCCGGCGATATTCCGGCGCGCAGTGATATTCCGATTGCGGCGCTGGATGCGGACAGCATTCTCGATGCGGAAAAGGTGAATTATCACTAATTTGGAGCCTCACACTCGACGTCATCAACTCTGTTGAGAGTTGTCGTCTCTGAGCCTTGCGTTGATGGTGACGAGGATTTTTCGCATTGTTGCTGCGATTGCGAGGATTGGCGGTTTTCGGTTTTCTATGAGGCGCTTGTAGAAGGGGGCGAATTGTCCCTTTCCCTGGGCGGCACACATTGCGGGCATGAAGAGTGCTGTTTTGACCTGCGGTCTTCCGCCTCTTTGTCGTCGTCGGCCTTTTGCGTTTCCGCTTTCACTGGGATGCGGGGCGGTTCCGGCGAGGGCTGCGGCCTGACGGCGATGCAGTGTGCCGAGTTCAGGCATCTGGGCGATAAGGCTTGCGGCAGTGATCGTGCCGACACCGCTGACCGTGGTGCAAATCCGGATGCGCCGGGCGAGATCGAGGTTTTCCTGGACGAGCGCGGCGATCTGCCTGTCGAGCAGGTCGATCTGTCGGGTGATGGCGGCCAGCATGGCCTTGAACGAGGCTGCGATGGTTTTGGCGCCCGGCGCTCTTGCCCGGTTCTGTTCGGCAACCCTGAGCGCGACGAGATCGGCCCTGCGCCGCACAAGCGCCTGCAATTCCACTTCATCGGTGTCGGGCGCGCGCCACAAGGCCAGTCTTGCCCAGCGCTCATGACCGTAGGCGGCCATATGTATAGCGTCGATGGCGTCGCTTTTACCAAGGGTTCCGAGCGAACGGATATAGGCCTTGAGCTTCATCACATCGGCACGGTGGCAGGCGAGCCCCGCCTTGAGGCACCCCTCCAGCAGCATGAGTTCGTATCCGCCGGTCGGTTCGCAGATGATGAAGTCGGGCTGCATCTCCTTGAGCAGCCTCTGGATGCCACGGCGATTGTTGGCGACGGTGATGACACGCGTGCCGTCGGCGGCCACGAGATTGTCCTTGGCGACATCGACGCCAAGGCAACGAAGAGGCGGTCTGTGCAGGAATTCCATATCTCTGTTATCCTTTGCAGGCTTCGGATTGTTTGCGGGCGTGGCAATCAGCGGCCCAATCAACTCTCCAAGCGGTGAAGCAAAGGCGGCGGGGAGCCTTGATGACGTGGGGTGTCGGCCCAATCCTCGGACGGTCGCCTGCCGCCGGGACTGCGGGCTGTCAGGGCCCGCAGTCCCGCTGCAACAATAGCCTGACAGAAACAAACAATCCTCGGGCTTGACCCGAGGATCCACAATCACGCACGGCAATGGATCCTCGGGTCAAGCCCGAGGATGACAGGAGTGTGTCGGCGCGCAACCTCAGGGCCGCATCACGCGGCCCTTTGCACTTCTTCACAGTGATCGGCGCATGGCCCGAGTTCTGCCACAGATCCGCTGTCTGAACAGGCGTGAATGGCATCACATCAGACGGGCTGTGGCCATGCAAACCTGTCAACCTGAACGCCTGGTTCGGCGTAATGTAGAGGTGAGGTTTGGACAACATCCGCCGCGCCCAGC
>QFOL01000054.1 GCA_003241215.1 Agrobacterium fabrum | reverse complement strand
AGGGGGCGACGCCAGAGATATTCGGAGAGGGTTCCCCCTCATCCGGCCCTTCGGGCCACCTTCTCCCCGTAGGGGAGAAGAAATGTCTGGCAACCCTTGCGCCCTATCCAAAGCCCAGCAACCCACTCAGCCAGCGACGACATCTCGTAAGCAGCTGAATTTACCCAAGACGTTTCAGCCCCGGGGATAAACCCGAGGCTGACGAGAAAAGCGTAAGTGCGCGCCCTTGCTTCAGTGGTTGTCGCGTGGCAGGCCCTTGGTCTGGGCGATGCGCTGGTATTTCACGGCCGGCTCCAGAACCGCGCCGGTTTCCATCTGGCTGACGATGCCGCGCTGGATTTCCTGCCATGGCGTCTGGTGGTCGGGGAACTTGTAACCGCCCTGAGCCGTCAACGCCTCGTAACGCTTGGCCAGTTCTTCACCTGAAATCAGGATATCCGCCTTGCCGCGGCCGACATCAATACGGACGCGGTCACCCGTCTGCAGGACGGCGAGACCGCCGCCGGCCGCTGCTTCCGGGGAAGCGTTGAGGATGGACGGGCTGCCCGACGTGCCGGACTGGCGACCGTCGCCGATGCAGGGCAGCGAATTGACACCTTCCTTCAGGAGATAATCCGGTGCCCGCATGTTCACCACTTCCGCCGCACCCGGATAACCGATCGGGCCAGCGCCGCGCATGAAGAGGATGGTGTTGGCATCGATCTTCAGCGACGGATCGTCGATGCGGTGATGGTA
This sequence comes from Agrobacterium fabrum, assembly GCA_003241215.1. GTDB lineage: Bacteria > Pseudomonadota > Alphaproteobacteria > Rhizobiales > Rhizobiaceae > Agrobacterium > Agrobacterium fabrum_A. The sequence goes on along the minus strand of QFOL01000054.1, from coordinate 16,014 downwards.
GTCCTCCGGACCGTCGAATACCACGGCGCGGCCTTCGAAGGCTTCCGGGTCGTTCGGGTTGGAGAGGTAACGGTTACGGAACTCTTCCGAGATCACGCTGGTCTTCATGATGGCGGAGGAGAACAGGTTGCCGCGCAGAACGCGGAAGCCGGCGCGCTCCTTGAGCGGCTGCTCATAGGGGCGGATGACCTTCTCGTCTTCGATGATCGCACCACGGCAATTGTCGCCGATGGTCTTGCCGTTGACAGTCATGGCGTCTTCCATGATCAGTCCCTGGGTCATCAGCTGGTTGACGACAGCGGGAACGCCGCCGGCATGGTAATAATCCTCGCCGAGATATTCGCCTGCTGGCTGCAGGTTGACGAGCAGCGGCACATCTTCGCCATAGGTCTGCCAGTCATCCACCGTCAGCTCGACGCCGACGTGGCGGGCAAGGCCGTTGAGGTGGATCGGCGCATTGGTGGAGCCACCGATGGCCGAATTGACGCGGATGGCGTTGATGAAGGCATCCTTGGTCATGATATCCGATGGTTTCAGATCTTCCTTGACCATCTCGACGATGCGCAGGCCGGTGAGATAAGAGACCTCCTGACGATCACGGTAAGGCGCCGGAATGGCGGCGGAGCCCGGAAGCTGCATGCCGAGCGCTTCGGCAAGCGAGTTCATGGTCGTTGCCGTGCCCATGGTGTTGCAATAACCGGTGGAGGGAGCCGACGAGGCGACGAGCTTGACGAAGCCCTGGTAATCGATCTCGCCCTTGGCCAGCAATTCGCGTGCCTTCCAGACGATGGTGCCGGAGCCGGTGCGCTCACCACGGAACCAGCCGTTCAGCATGGGGCCGACGGAAAGGGCGATGGCCGGAATGTTGACGGTGGCCGCCGCCATAAGACAGGCAGGCGTGGTCTTGTCGCAGCCGATGGTCAGAACGACGCCGTCGAGCGGATAACCGTAGAGCACTTCCACGAGGCCGAGATAGGCAAGGTTACGGTCGAGACCGGCGGTCGGGCGTTTGCCGGTTTCCTGGATCGGATGGACCGGAAACTCAATCGCGATGCCGCCAGCTTCACGAATGCCTTCACGCAGGCGGTTCGCCAGTTCCAGATGGTGGCGGTTGCAGGGCGAAAGATCCGAGCCGGTCTGGGCAATGCCGATGATCGGGCGGTCGGACTGAAGCTCGGCCTGGCTGAGACCGAAATTCATGTAACGCTCGAGATAAAGTGCCGTCATATCCGCATTGGCGGGGTTGTCGAACCACGCGCGCGAACGAAGCTTGCCTTGGGTTGCAGGCAGATTGTCGGATTTGGTCATTATGCAGGTCTCCAGCCGGAAGTGGCCAACGGTAAAATATTACGAAATGCGACAAGCTTATGTTGTGCGCAAGGAAAATGGAATCAGCTTTCGGAGATCACGCATAACCGACAGAGCCGGCGCAGACGAGTGGATCGTGGCCGTTCTTCGGCTTTAGCCGAATATTTTTCGGCGCTTACGATAATATCGGCGCTGCGCAACGGTCTCTCCCTCCCTGCCTTGCCTTATGGCCGCGAGCCGGCGGCGGCGCATTTCATCAAGAACTGATCTATTTATTTGTATTACTATTAGATGTCATCTTTGCCTGTCAAGGCAGATATGGCGTCATTTGCGTCCTGATCCCGCTTTCAAAGAACGCTGAGATTCTGCAATTAAGCATTTGATTCATCAAGAATCATGGAAAAATCCCGATAAATCTCGCGAATGACAAATTGCGGAAATGCTAAAAAACACTTTTCAAGAGTATTACTATATGCTCATAGTGTCGCCGTCACGCTGACATCATCTCTGGGAGGATAAGATGAGAAAAGCTCTTGCGGCATTCACTGTCGCCATTTCCGCATGCCTTGCATCCAGTGTTTCCGCCCAATCGCTCACCGTCGGTTTCTCGCAGATCGGCTCGGAATCCGGCTGGCGCGCGGCTGAGACCACCGTCACCAAACAGCAGGCCGAAAAGCGCGGCGTCACGCTGAAATTCGCCGACGCGCAGCAGAAGCAGGAAAACCAGATAAAGGCGGTGCGCGGCTTCATCGCGCAGGGTGTCGATGCCATCCTGATCGCGCCCGTTGTCGCCACCGGCTGGGATGCCGTGCTGAAGGAAGCCAAGGAAGAAAAAATCCCCGTCATCCTGCTCGACCGCCAGATCGAGGCGCCTGATGATCTTTACCTGACCGCCGTGACCTCCGACCAGGTGCACGAAGGCAAGGTTGCCGGTGACTGGCTTGTCAAGGATGTCGGCTCCAAGGACTGCAAGGTCGTGGAATTGCAGGGCACGACCGGCTCTTCGCCCGCCATCAACCGCAAGAAGGGCTTCGAAGACGCCATCGCTTCCCACGCCAACATCAAGATCGTGCGCTCGCAGACGGGTGACTTCACCCGCACCAAGGGCAAGGAAGTGATGGAAAGCTTCATCAAGGCCGAAGGCGGCGGCAAGGATATCTGTGCCGTCTATGCCCATAATGACGACATGGCCGTCGGCGCGATCCAGGCGATCAAGGAAGCCGGCCTGAAACCCGGAACCGACATCAAGATCGTCTCCATCGACGCCGTGCCTGACATCTTCAAGGCCATGGCGGATGGCGAGGCCAATGCGACGGTGGAACTGACACCCGATATGGCCGGCCCGGCCTTTGACGCGCTCGAGGCCTATCTGAAAGACAAGAAGGCGCCAGCGAAGTGGATCCAGACCGAATCCAAGCTCTATACGGCATCCGATGATCCGATGAAGGTCTACGAGGCAAAGAAGGGCCTGGGGTACTGAGCCCTGTCTTGTGAGGGACGGCGCATGCTTTGCGCCGTTTCTTTCGGCGTTTTGAGGATGAAATTTTCCAGCCTCATGGCGCAGAGTGATCGCGTATGGAGCGAGCGCATGCCACTTGTTTCTTCTCCCCGTCGGGGAGAAGTCCGCGGCAGCGGGATGAGGGGGCAAGGGTAGCGATATTCGGAAAGGGTGCCCCCTCATCCGACCCTTCGGGCCACCTTCTCCCCGGCGGGGAGAAGAAAACCAGCCGCCCCCTATGCGCTCATTCCACCCTTGATACGAGACCCATTTCGATACGGAACTGCTCAATGTCCGAAACGGCATCACTTCTGGAAGCACGCGCCATCGGCAAATCCTTTCTCGGGATCACGGCGCTTGATGGCGTCGATTTCTCGCTCCGGCGCGGTGAAATCCACGCATTGCTCGGCGAAAACGGCGCGGGCAAATCGACGCTTATCAAGATCCTGACCGGCGTTTATCACCGCGACAGCGGCTCGATCTTTCTGGAGGGCAGCGAGATTTCGCCCGCCAATGTGGGCGAGGCGCAGGCGCTGGGCATCGGCACGGTCTATCAGGAAGTGAACCTTCTCGAAAACCTGACGGTTGCCGAAAACCTGTTTCTCGGCCGCCAGCCGCGCCGCTTCGGGCTGATCGACCGCAGCGTAATGCAGAAGAATTCGCAGGCGCTGCTTGCCCAATACGGGCTTTCCATCGACGTCAACGCGCTTCTCTCCAGTTATTCCGTCGCCATCCGCCAGATCATCGCCATTGCCCGCGCCGTCGATCTTTCCGGCAAGGTGCTGGTGCTGGACGAGCCGACCGCCAGCCTCGATGCCCATGAGGTCCAGATGCTGTTCGGGGTTTTGAAAAACCTGCGCGCCCGCGGCATCGGTATCGTCATCATCACCCACTTCCTCAATCAGGTCTATGAAATCGCCGACCGGGTGACGGTGCTGCGCAACGGCCGCCTCGTCGGCACGCGCGATATCGGCAGCCTGCCGAGGTCCGAACTCATTTCGATGATGTTAGGTCGCGAGCTTCAGCACATTACCCACGAACATCAGGCGACCGAAGAGACGGTTGCCGAAGGCGATCCGCCGATCCGTTTCGAAGGTTACGGCAAACGCGGCAGCATCGCCCCCTTCGATCTCGGCATCCGCCCCGGCGAAATCGTCGGTGTTGCCGGGCTGCTCGGTTCGGGCCGAACGGAAACAGCCTTCCTGCTATTCGGCATCGACCGGCCGGATACCGGAAAGGCTGTCATCGACGGCCAGACGGTGGCGATCTCTTCACCGGAAGCCGCCATCACCGCCGGTTTCGGTTTCTGTCCGGAAGAGCGCAAGACCGACGGCATCATCGGCGACTTTTCCGTCACCGACAATATCGCGCTGGCGCTGCAGGCACGGCAGGGCTGGGCACGGCCGCTATCGCGCCGGCAGAAGGCGGAACTGGCCGAAAGCTTCATCAAGTCGCTCGATATCCGCCCGGCCGACCCCGACCGGCCGATCAAATTCCTGTCCGGCGGCAACCAGCAGAAGGCCATTCTGGCGCGCTGGCTCGCCACTCAGCCCCGGCTTCTGATCCTCGACGAGCCGACACGCGGTATCGATATCGGCGCGCATGCGGAAATCCTGAAAATGATCGAAAAACTCTGCAGCGAGGGCATGTCGCTCGTCGTCATCTCCTCCGAACTGGAAGAGCTCACCGCCGTTGCCCATCGTGTGATCGTGCTCTCCGACCGCCGCCATGTCAGCGAATTGAAGGGCGGCGAGGTGACCGCCGACAACATCATGCGGGCAATTGCCGATGCGGCAAAAACGGAGGCGGCGTGATGGTGGCTGTGACACGACGCTTCAAAAGGCTTGCTCCCCAGCTTGCCGCGCTCTTCATCATTCTGGCAGCGATTACAATCCTTTCGCCGGGTTTCCTGCATGTCTCCTTCCAGAACGGCCGGCTCTATGGCAGTCTGGTGGATATTCTCGTGCGCGCCGCACCCGTGGCGCTTTTGACCATCGGCATGACGCTGGTCATCGCCACCAAGGGCATCGATCTGTCCATCGGCGCCGTCATCGCCATCTGCGGCGCGGTCGCGGCCACGCTCATCAGCAACGGCCACTCCATTCCTTCGGTCATCGTCATCTCGCTTGCGGTGGGCATTGCCTGCGGTCTGTGGAACGGTGTGCTGGTCGCCCTTCTCGACATACAGCCGATCATCGCCACGCTGATCCTGATGGTGGCAGGGCGCGGCATCGCCCAGCTTATTACCGAAGGCGTCATTCTCACCTTCAACAATGACAGCTTTTCCGCCATCGGTTCCGGCTCGTTCGCGGGCATTCCGCTGCCCGTCATCATCTGGATGGCGGCAGCGCTCATGATCGGCCTTCTGGTGCGCAAGAGCGCGCTCGGCTTCCTGATCGAGGCGACCGGCATCAATCGTCGCGCCGCAGCTCTCGCGGGCGTGCGGGCCCGCTTCCTGCTGTTTTTCGTCTATGCGGTTTCCGGCCTCTGCGCGGCCATCGCCGGCATGATCGTCACCGCCGATATTCGCGGCGCGGATGCCAACAATGCCGGGCTGTGGCTGGAGCTGGACGCCATATTGGCGGTGGTCATCGGTGGCACCTCGCTGAATGGCGGGCGCTTCTCCATCACCGCCTCGCTGATCGGCGCGCTCATCATCCAGACCATCAATACCGGCATCCTCGTTTCGGGCTTTCCGCCGGAATTCAACCTCATCATCAAGGCGGGCATCATCATGGTGGTGCTGACGCTGCAATCGCCGGCAATCATGACGGTTCTGGGCTTCGTCCGAACCCCGAAACCGCATGCCAAACCGGCCGCCAATGGCATGACCAAGGAAGGAACCGCGCGATGATTCACAGCCGCAACCTGCCCTTCCTCACCACACTGACCATCTTCGTCATCGCCTATCTGCTGTGCGCGCTGCAATATCCGGCAATCTTCTCGACGCGGGTGATCGGCAATCTTCTCACCGACAATGCCTTTCTCGGCATCGCGGCCGTCGGCATGACCTTCGTCATCCTGTCGGGCGGCATCGACCTCTCCATCGGTTCGGTCATCGCCTTCACCAGCGTCTTCGTCGCCGTCATGGTCGGCACCTATAACGTCCATCCGCTGCTCGCCTTCGCCATCGTGCTGGTGGTCTCGACATTGTTCGGCTGCCTGATGGGAGCGATGATCCGCTTCCTCGCCATCCCGCCCTTCGTGGTAACGCTGGCGGGCATGTTTCTGGCGCGCGGCGCGGCTTACCTTATCTCCACCCAGTCTGTGCCGATCTCGCATCCCTTCATCGATGCGATGCAGGGCTTTTATTATCGCTTCCCCGGCGGCGGCAGGCTGACGGCGCTGGCCATGCTGATGCTCCTCGTCTTTGCCGCCGGCATGCTGATCGCCAGCCGCACCCGCTTCGGCGCCAATGTTTATGCACTCGGCGGCAATCCGCAATCGGCCGAGCTGATGGGCGTGCCGATCGGGGCGACGACCATCGGCATCTATGCGCTATCAGGCTTTCTCTCCGGTCTCGCCGGCATCGTCTATACGCTCTACACCTCGTCAGGCTATTCGCTGGCGACGGTGGGTGTTGAACTCGACGCCATCGCCGCCGTCGTCATCGGCGGCACGCTTCTGACCGGCGGTACGGGGCTGGTGGCGGGCACCTTCATCGGCCTGCTGATCCAGGGGCTGATCCAGACCTACATCGTGTTTGACGGGACGCTTTCCTCCTGGTGGACGAAAATCGTCATCGGTGTGCTGCTTTTCGTCTTCATCGTGTTGCAGCGTGCAATCATCTGGTATTCAAACAGGAGACTGGCCGGACCGCATCCGGCATAATTGCAAACGGAGGCTTGCTTGGGGCTGCTCGAAACGACGATAAGCGGACGAAAACGCCGGAACAGCCACGCTCATGTGGTCTCCGAACTCGGCAGCGCCATCGTCTCGGGCAGGATTGCGGAAGGCTCGCTGTTGCCCAATGATGCGGAGCTTTCGATGCGCTTCGGCGTCTCGCGCACCGTGCTGCGCGAAACCATGAAGACGCTGGCCGCCAAACGGCTGGTGGAGCCCAAGGCCAAGGTGGGCACTCGCGTTCTCGACCGCTCAAGCTGGAACTTCTTCGATCCCGATGTGCTCGGCTGGCGCTGCGAGGCCGGCATAGACCAGGAATTCGTCACCCATCTGGCGGAGATCCGCCTGGCGCTGGAACCAGCGGCGGCAGCGGCGGCGGCCCTGCAGGCCTCCAATGACGATATCGTTTCGCTTTACGTCATCGCCGCCAAATTCGACAATCCGCAGCACACGCCTGAGAGCATCGCCAAGGTCGATCTCGAATTCCACCTTGCCGTGGCGCATATGTCCGGCAATCCCTTCATGCGCTCGGCAAGCGGGCTGATCGAAGCCGCGCTCGCCATTTCCTTCCAGCTCTCGTCGCCTGCCGCTTCGCCCGGCACCATCGCCGAAATCGCGTCCAATCATCTGCGTATCGTGCATGCGATTGCAGCGCGTGACGCGGATGCGGCGGTAAAAGCCATGCGCCACGTGATCGAGGTCGGTAAAGACCGGACGCAGAAGGCAATCAAGACGGTTTGAGGAGGAGTAGGACCCGCAGGAATGCGGGTCCGTTTTCTTCAATCAATTACCCCCGCGATGCCTCGACCTGCGGCACCACGCCACGGCGCGACGCCATCAGCGATGCGCCGAGAAGGGCGGCAACCGCCACGAAGACGAAAACCATCGTCGCCCCCTGTAGGTCGATCAGCAGGCCGCCCAGAACCGCACCGCTGGAAATGGCGATCTGGAACGTGGTGAGCAGCAGCGCACCGGCGCTTTCCGCCTCATCGGAAGCGGCCCGCGTGATGAAACTCTGCACACTGACCGGAAGCGCACCGAAAGCAAAACCCCAGGAGGCGATGGCAAGGCCAGCAGCGAGGGGCGACGCACCCGCGACGACCAGAACGGAGGCTGATGCCGCGATGAGAGTCGCGGCGAACGTCACGGCCCATGCCGTGTTTTTCTCGGAGAGAAAACCGCCAAAGAGATTGCCGAAAAAGCCGCCGACACCATAGACCAGAAGGACGAGCGAAATCGCCTCGACGCCAAGAAGCGTCACATCTTCCAGGAACGGACGGACATAGGTGAAACCGGCAAAGTGACCCGCAACGATGAATAGCGTCGTCAGAAGGCCGATCCGCACCTGCGGCCGCTGCAACAGGCGGAACATGGTGGAAAGACCGGGAGCACCCGCCGGCGGCAGTGACGGAACGGTGAGCAATTGCACGAGAAGTGCGATGACACCGAGCGCACCCGCAACGACGAAGGCCGACCGCCAGCCAAGCGTCGCGCCGATCCACGCACCCACCGGTGCGGCACAGACGGTGGCAACCGAGACCCCTGTCAGGATGATGGCCATGGCGCGCGGCATCTTCTCAAGCGGCACGAGCCTCAGCGCCAGCGCCGCTGACATGGCCCAGAAACCGCCAAGGCCGATGCCGAGCAGGACGCGTGAGGCAAACAGCATGAAAAGACCGTTGGCGAAGGCGGCCAGCGTGCTGGAAATGATCAGCAGCGTAGTCAGCCCGAGCAATGTCCAGCGGCGGTCGATACTGCGTGTGCCGATGACGACGCCGGGGCCGGCCACCGCCGCGACCAGCGCCGTGACGGTGATGGATTGGCCGGCAATGCCGGAGCTGACGGCGAGATCGGCCGAAAGCGGCGTCAGAAGACTGACCGGCAGGAACTCCGCCGTTACCAGCCCGAAGACGCCGAGCGAAAGCGAAACCACGGCGGCCCATTTCGCATCCGGCTCTGTCTTGTGCGGCACATATTCAAGTTCGTTTATGGTCCGGTTGTTCATGAAAATCTCCTGATACGCATTCCCGGAATGCGTCCTGAAACGGAAAGGCGAAGTGGTGAAACCGGTGGGAGCCCGGTTCAGCAACCGCAAATCGATGCAGGTAAGCTATGCGTGACAGACCGGCGTTTCCATGCTAAAAAATCCGTATTCCTTAACTAAAACTCCGAATTTGCGAGAACGCCATGAATGATGCCCTGACGGAAATGTTGCGTGGCCTGAGGCTCGATGGTGTCGAATATGGCCGCTGCCGCATGGCCACACCCTGGGCGACGGCCTTTCCCGAGCAGGAGGCCGCACGGTTTCATTTCATCGGCGTCGGCCAGGTGAAATTGCGAAAACCTTCCGGGGAATGGCTGACGCTGACCTGCGGTGACGCCGTGCTTCTGCCGCGCGGCCACGCCCATGTGCTGGGCAGCGGCGAGGATGTGAAGCCCGCCCTCTTCGACCGGTTCGGCAAGAAGGAAGTCTGCCAGGGCATCTTCGACATGGAATGTGCGAGCGCCGGCGGCGATACCGTCGCCTTCACCGCCTCGATGCGTTTCAACATGGACAATCTGCACCCGCTGCTGCAGCTGATGCCGGATGTGATGCTGACCAGCGATCTGGCCAAAAGCGACCCGGCTATCCCCCATCTGCTGGAAGCCATGACGCGCGAGGTGGAACTGAACCGCGTCGGCGCGGGCGGCATTCTGGCACGGCTTGCCGATGTGCTGACCGCGACCTTGATCCGCACATGGGTGGAATATGGCTGCGGCGATTCCAGCGGCTGGCTGGCCGCCGTGCGCAATCCCGAACTCGGGCGGGTGCTGGCCGCCATCCACCTCAATCCCGAAAAGGACTGGAGCGTGGAGGAGCTTGCCTCACTTATGGGCGCATCCCGCTCCAGTTTCGCGGAACGTTTTACCCGCATAGTGGGCGAAAGCCCGGCCCGTTATGTGGTGCGCGTGCGCATGCATCAGGCGCGGCTGTGGCTGCGCGAAGGCATGCGTGTGACGCTGGCGGCGGAGAAGCTCGGTTACGATTCCGAGGCTTCCTTCAGCCGCGCCTTCAAACGGGTGATCGGCGCGCCGCCCAGCCAGTTCCGCAGGAAGGACACGGCCGGGCTGGAGGATGCGGCTTAAAAGCTTCAAGTAAAACGGATATGGATACGGGGTGAAATCAGATCCGCTTGACGCGAAAGCGCGCGGTTCGGGGAGCATCCACCATGAGCATTGCCGACGACGCCCGTTTCTGGAACCGGACTGCCCGAAAATATGCCGGGGGCAGGATTTCGGATGAAACCGGATATGCGCGCACGCTGGAACGGACCCTCGCCCTGCTGAAACCGGATGACAGGGTATTGGAACTGGGCTGCGGCACGGGGACAACGGCAATCCGGCTGGCATGCGGTGTCAAAAACTATCTTGCGACGGATATTTCCGCCGACATGATTGCGATTGCCGAGGAGAGAAAACACGCCGCCGGCTCTCTCACCAACCTCGTTTTCAGCATTGCGACCGTGGAAACGCTTGTGCCCGACCCCGCACAGTTTAACGCGGTTCTGGGTTTCAATTACCTTCATCTGGTCCGCGATCTGCCCGGTACATTGCAGCGCATCCATTCCCTGCTCGCCGCGCAGGGGCTTCTCATCACCAAGACACCCTGCGTCGGCGATATGAACCCACTCATCCGCCTTGTGTTGCCGGCCATGCGCGCAATCGGCAAGGCGCCCTATGCCGGCATCTTCACCGCCACCGATTTGAGCCGGCATATAACAGCCGGAGGCTTCGACATTCTGGCCACGGAATTCCACGCGACAAAGGGCAATGACAAGCGGCCTTATATCGTGGCGCGAAAAAGATAATTTGAACCGCCTTTTCAATGAAAATTGCGGGAAATGACCTTTATCCGCTCCACCTGATCGTCATCATCGACCGTAGCCGGCGGGTGTTTCCTAATAGCGCGATGATCTTCCGGCGGAATACCATGGTGAAACTCATCGCCGCGCCCGTGCGGCAGGGGAAAGGCACGGTTGCGCTCACCCACGCTTGCCAGCGCCTCTGACAGATCGGTCAACCGGTGGGCAACCAGATGCACCACCTCGCCTTCCCGCTGGATTTTGCCATAAATGCCGACCATGCCGGCAGACAGCACCACGCGCCGGTATTTTTCGAAGGTTTTCACCCATAGTACCGCATTGGCGATACCCGTCTCATCCTCCAGCGTCATGAAAATCACGCCCTTTGCCGAGCCGGGGCGCTGGCGCACCAGCACCAGACCCGCCGTTTCCAGCCATGTGCCATCCCGCACACGCACCGCCTCAGCACAGGTGACAATGCGGCGGCGGGAAAGATCGCGCCGCAGGAAGGTCATGGGATGCTCGCGCAGCGTCAGCCCCACATGGCCGTAATCCTGCACCACCTCACCACCGTCAGTCATGGGCCGGAGCGCGACGGCGGGTTCCTGAAGTTCGTCCACCACGGCGTTTTCCCGGCTGGCGGCGGCGGCGAAAAGCGGCAGCGGCTCATCCCGCAAGGCCTTGATGGCCCAAAGCGCCTCGCGTCTGGCAAGGCGAAGCGACGGTAGAAAGGCATCGGCTTCGGCCAGACAGACGAGGGCTGCGGTGGGAACGCCCGCCCTTCGCCAGAGATCATCCACCGAGGCAAACACCCGGTCCTGCCGTCCGGCGACGATATCGGCAGCATGATTGTTGGAAAGCCCCTTCACCAGACGCATACCGAGCCGCACGGCATAACGTTCCCCTCCCTTCGCATCCTTTTCACCCGTCGGTTCTAGCGTGCAATCGAAGCGGCTGTTATTGACGCAGACCGGGCGCACCTCCACGCCATGGTCACGCGCATCACGCACGATCTGCGCCGGGGCGTAAAACCCCATGGGCTGCGAGTTGAGAAGCGCCGTGCAGAAAATATCGGGATGATGGCACTTCAGCCATGAGGAGGCATAGGCGATCAGCGCGAAGGAGGCCGCATGGCTTTCGGGGAAACCATAGCTGCCGAAACCTTCGAGCTGTTTGAAGATACGTTCGGCGAATTCTTGCTCATAACCGCGCTCCACCATGCCATCGATCAAATCCTGTCTGAATTTGGAGATGGTGCCGACATTCTTGAAGGTGGCCATGGCGCGGCGCAACTGATCCGCCTTACCGGGGGAGAAACCGGCGCATTCGATAGCGACGCGCATGGCCTGCTCCTGAAACAGCGGCACGCCCAGCGTTTTGCCCAGCACATTTTTAAGCTCCGGTTTCGGATAGTCCTCTTTTTCTTTTCCATCGCGCCGACGCAGATAGGGGTGCACCATATCCCCCTGAATAGGGCCTGGGCGAACGATGGCAACCTGAATGACGAGATCATAGAATTTTTCGGGCTTTAGGCGCGGTAGCATCGACATCTGCGCCCGGCTTTCGATCTGGAAAGTACCCAGAGTATCGGCTTTCTGAATCATCAAATAGGTGGGGTCGTCATCCGGCGGCACGGTGGCGAGATCGAATTTCTTGCCTGTCCGCTCCTCCAGCATGTTGAAACCGCGTTTCATGCAGGACAGCATGCCGAGCGCCAGACAATCCATCTTCATGAACTTCATGATATCGACATCATCCTTGTCCCATTCGATGATCTGCCGTTTGTCCATGGCAGCAGGTTCGATCGGCACCAACTCGTCCAGTCGGTCATGGGTCAAAACGAACCCACCCGGATGCTGGCTGTGGTGGCGCGGTGTGCCGACAAGCTGATTGGCAAGTTCAAAGGCAAGCTTCAGGCGGCGGTCCTCCATATTGAGGTTGAGTTCCTTGACCTGCTTCTCATCCACACCCTCGCTCCAGCGCCAAACCTGCGACGAGAGGAGTTTTGTCAAATCTTCGGGCAGGCCCAGAACCTTGCCGACATCGCGCAGCGCCCCGCGCCCGCGATAACGGGTGACGACCGAACACAGCGCGGCCTTGTCACGGCCATAGGTGTCATAGACCCACTGGATAACCTCCTCACGCCGCTGATGTTCGAAATCCACGTCGATGTCAGGCGGTTCGCGCCGTTCTTCGGAGACGAAACGTTCAAACAGGAGATCGACCTTGACGGGATCGATGGCGGTGATGCCGAGCACATAACACACCACAGAATTGGCCGCCGAGCCACGTCCCTGACAGAGAATATCCTCCCCCCGCGCAAATTGGACGATGGCATTCACCGTCAGGAAATAGGGCGCATATTCCAGCCTGCCGATCAGGCCCAACTCGTGATGCAGCGCCTTTTCCACCTTTTCCGGCACGCCATCCGGATAACGCCCCGGCACCGCTTCCCAGACCATCTTTTCCAGCGCCTGCTGCGCCGTCAACCCCGGCAGGCTGCGCTCCTCGGGATATTGATAGACCAGTTCCTTCAGCGAAAATTTGCAGCGCTTCGCGATTTCAAGACTGCGGGAGAGCGCCTCGGGGTAACGGGCAAACAGCCGGTGCATTTCCTGCGGCGGCTTCATATAGCGGTCGGCATGGCGTTCGCGCCGGAAACCCGCCTCGTCGATGGTGCAATTGTGCCTGATGCAGGTGACGACATCCTGCAGCATGCGCCGCTCGGGCACATGAAACAGCACGTCATTGGTCACCACGGTCGGTACACCAGCCGCTTCCGCCATGTTCGACAATTCGAAAAGCCGCATCTGGTCATTGGGCCGTCTTCTAAGGCTGAGCGCCATATAGGCCCGGTCCGCAAAGGCTGTCTTCAGCCGGCGCAGGCGAAGCGCGCAGAGATCGTCGGCGAGATCGGCGAGCAGCACCACGATCAGGCCTTCGCCATAGGTGACGAGGTCATCCCATGTCAGCCGGCATTTGCCCTTGCCACCCCTTTTTTTGCCAACGGAAAGCAGCCGGCAAAGCCGGCCGTAGGCCTGGCGATCCATGGGATAGGTTAGCACGGAGATATCATCGTCCAGATCGAGCCGGCAGCCGATGACGAGGCGGATGCCATGATTATTGGCGGCTTCGTAAGCGCGGGGAATGCCCGCAAGGCTGTTGCGATCCACGATGCCCAGCGTCTCGATGCCGAGATTTTTGGCCTGTTCGAACAGCTCCTCACAGGAGCTTGCACCGCGCAGGAAGGAGAAATGCGTGGTCACCTGAAGTTCGGCGTAAAGCGGCGTATTCATGCGAAAACCCCATGGATGAACCAGCCCTGCGAGCCGGTCTCGGCATGTTCGCCGTCACCGGAGCGGAAAATCCAGAAGCGCTCGCCGCTTTCATTTTCCACCGTGAAATAATCGCGCACGGCGGCCTTTTCCCGGTCGCGTTTCCACCATTCACCGAACACCCGCTCCGGCCCGTCGGCGCGCCGCACATTATGGCGCACGCCTTTCCAGAGGAAATAACGCGGCGGATGGTCCGGCAACAGCGCCAGCGTCTCGATGGGTTCCGGCCTTGCAAAAAGCCTGACCGGGCGCGGCCAGTGGCCGGGCCAGCCGAGCCTATCCTCAGGCGCAAGCGCCGCAACGGGGGCAAGGGAGCGTTCCGGCACATCGCTTGCCACCGCCGCATAACGATAGACCCTGTGGCCGCGATTGAGGATGACATCGACCGTATCGGCGATGTCCGCACGTCCCTCCTCCAGAAGCGAGGAACGGGCCTGCGCGGCGACAAGCGGTTCGGCATGGGTGGCGGTCAGCACCATCATTTCGATGCCGAAACCCGGATCGATGGTATCGATACGGTCTGTCAGAAGCCGGACAAGCTGCCTGACATCGCGCACCGGTCTGGAGGTGCCTGCGCGTACCGCCTGCAGGCCGCTATCCACCCGGTGCAGCACCAGATCGACACGTCGGGCGCCGAGGCCGCGCTTTTCCAGCGCGACACAAAGCTCCGCAACCAGCTTCTGCGTATAACGGGCAATCGTTTCCGCCGCCGCAATCGGCTCGGGAAAGGCGCGGCGCACCTCCACCAGCTCGGCCACGCGCACCGGTTCAATGGGTTCGCCGATTTCTCCGGAAGCCTGGGAAAGACGGCGGACGAGTTCGGGGCCGAAGCGCAGGGTCAGCGGCGCACGCGGGGCATCGGCCAGCTCGCCGATGCTGCGGAAACCGAGCACCTTCAGCCCGGAAACAATACGCTCTTCCAGCCTGAGCGCGGCCAATGGCAAGCCGCTAACCGCCACCCGCTGCCCGCCCGGTGGCACGATGCTGATTTCCTCACGGCCAAAGCGGGCCAGCGCATGAGCCGCGCCCCAGCTATCCGCAATGGCGGCGCGGGCGGCAAAGCCTGCGGCATGCAGGCGGTTCACCATGCCGCTCAGCATCAGCGCCTCATTGCCGTGCAGATGGTCCGCCCCCGCCGTGTCCAGCACCAGCCCGTCCGGCGCATCGGCGGCGACGATCGGGGCATAGATGCGCAAGAAATGAAAGGCCAGTTGCTGCAGGGCGCGGGCATCACCAGCCGCATCCAGATTTTCAACGATAAGACCCGGCACCAGCGCCTGCGCCTTGCTGACCGGCGTGCCGAGGCGGATGCCCGCTGCCTTTGCCGCCCTGTCGAGCGCCAGCACCAGCCGGCGGCTGCCCTGGCGGCCGATCATGACCAGCGGCTTTTCAACCGGCGGCGCGTTCTTGCCCGAAAGACGCCGGAAACGATCCGTCGGCCATGTCGGCAGGTAGAGCGAGACGACCCTTTGCATCACAGGCTTCCACTTCAAATTCGGCACTTTCGCCGCCGCGACATCGCAAAAGTTCCAGGAACCAGCGCGGCCTGCCCACCCCCGGCACCGGCAAGGGAGAAGAGGGCCGGACGGAGATGCGCCAGCGGCTCACCGCCGCCGTCGGCTCGCCGAACAGCGCCGCATCGGCCGGACGCCGGAAGCGACGGATGGTGATGCCGGTCACACCGGAGGTTTCCGCTGCCAGTTGCAGCCGCCGCGAGGCGTTCATCGGCAGTTTCGCCACCTCACCCATCACCGCGCCGAAACCATTGCAGCGCAGTCCCTCCTCGAAACAGTCGAGCACGCCTTTCTCATCGCGGCATTCAACGATGATGAGCCGGTTCTGCGACAGGCCGGCCTGCGTCAGCCCCGGCATGAACAGATCCCGCCGGGTGACGCACCATAAAACCTTGCCGGAAAGCCTTGCTGCCACACCGGCCGCAAAAAGGGCGGCCGCCGCGCCATCGGCAGCGCCATTGCCGCCGCCGCTCACCTCATGCAGGCAACCGAGCTTCAGCCCGCCTCCCGGCAAGTGATGGTCGATGGCATCCACGCCGAAAGGCAAGGTCTCGTGCAGGCGATGAGGGCCGTTGCCGATCCTTTCCAGCCTTTCACGCAGCTCTTCGACAACGAGCAACTGATCCGCGCGCTTTTGCATGGCATGACAGGTTTCAATTCCGGTTATTCATCTT
>QFOL01000383.1 GCA_003241215.1 Agrobacterium fabrum | reverse complement strand
ACTTGGGGAATGTCGGATTACATGACAGTTCGCGAAAAAGGCCCGTTGTTTGTCATCTATCCCTATGACAGCGATCCGGAGCTGCAGAAGCAGACCTATTATTCGCGGTCCGCATGGCAAGTTGCCAAACTGATAGTGGAATAAAGGTGCCCGTTTGCGAAAACTTGTGGCGGTGATCATCTGTTGCTTTGTCCTGGCAACGGGCTATATCGCTTTCGTCATTGCCGAGCGGCAGACCGCTCTGCAGAAGTTCGCCCGCTACAATGATTCCTGGGCCGTCAGCCAGACTGTCGCGGAATATCTGCGTCTTCAGAACAAGCTGGCCGTGTTCGCGCTCAGTCCCAACAAGATCGACCGGGACGAGCTGCAATTGCGGCTGGACATCATGCTGAGCCGTCTTGAGCTGCTGAAGCAGGGTAATCTTGGCGCGTTCATCAATGAAAAACAGCAATGGCGGGATCTCGTAACCCACCTTGACGCTGTTCTGGTCCGTCTTGAGCAGCAGGTGAATACTCTCAATCCTGCCGATGTTCCGGATCTGCTTTCCGCGATGGGTGCGCTCGACGCGCCGATGACGACGCTCGCCTCGTCTTCCGTCGCTTATGACGTCAATCTGATCGATACGGCCCATGAGGATGTGCGCAAGCTGCATATCGTTTACACAGCGCTGGCCGGAGGCCTGATCCTGTGCGGTATCGCGCTTGTCATATTGCTGCTTCGCCAGAACGATCTCCTGAACCGCGCGCAGAAGAGCATGCGCGGCCTGACGGATGATCTGCGCGCCGCCACGCTGGAATTGCAGGCGAAGAACGTCCGGCTCGAGCATGACGCCTATCACGATGCGCTGACGGGACTGCCCAACCGCGCGCTGTTCAGGCAGGAATTGATCGAGAGGTTACGGCGATCCTTCGGCGGCACGGGAACGACGGCCATCCTTCTCCTCGATCTCGACGGGTTCAAGGATGTCAACGACACGCTCGGCCACGATGCGGGCGATGCGCTGCTTCAGGCTGTGGCGCAGCGGCTTTCGGCGATCGGCGGCGATTATGACATGGTCTGCCGTCTGGGAGGCGACGAATTCGCGGTCGTTTCCGACGATCTGAACGAAGACGCCGCCCGGCGTCTTGCCACCAAGCTCATCGACCAGATCAGCCGTACCTACCAGCTCGGTGAGCAGGAGGTCAAAATCGGCACCTGCATCGGCATCGCCATTTCGCATGGCGCCGTCGATGCGGACGAACTGTTCAAGCGTGCGGATCTGGCGCTTTACGAGGCGAAGGCCATCGGACCCGGCCGTGCGAGCGTTTTCAAGGTGCGCATGCAGAAGCAGCTGACCGAGAAGAAGTCCTTCGAGGCTGACCTGCAGACGGCGTTGCAGAACGACGAGATGGAAGTCTATTACCAGCCGCAGGTGGCGACGCAGACACGCAAGCTCTGCGGTTTCGAGGCGCTGCTGCGCTGGAAACACCCCGTGCGCGGCGATGTGTCGCCCAGCGTGTTCATTCCCGTGGCGGAAAGAACCGGTCTCATCCATTCGCTCGGAAAATGGGTGATGGAGACCGCCTGCCGCGAGGCGATGGGCTGGGACGAGGACATGAAGGTGGCGGTCAATCTCTCGCCGGTTCAGTTCCACAGCACCACTCTCATCCAGAACGTGATGGGCGCGCTGGAGAAAAGCGGGCTGGAGCCGAGCCGGCTCGAGCTTGAGATCACCGAATCGATCCTGCTCAACAAGAGCGACCAGACGATCAACACGCTGTCGCGGCTGAAGGCTGTCGGTATCCAGATCGCCATGGATGATTTCGGCACGGGTTATTCCTCGCTCGCCAATCTGCGCGGCGTGCCCTTCGACAAGATCAAGATCGACCGCTCGTTCCTGCGCGATATCACCAGCGACCGCGATGCGCTGGCGATCGTGGAATTCGTGGTCGGTGTCGGCCGCAGTCTGCGGATGACGACGATTGCTGAGGGTATCGAGACCGAGGAGCAATATGAATGCGTCAGGCGTCTGGGCTGCGATCAGGTTCAGGGATATCTGATCAGTAGACCCCTGCCGGCCAAGGAACTGGTGGCCTGGAGTTCCGTCTGAAACGAGCCCGCTTTCGCGACGGCGGCGATGCCCTGAATTTTTACCAAACCCATCATTCCCTGCGAAAAGCGATACCCGTTGCTGCGCCGATGCTGTAGAGCATTCCCGGTCGACGTCGGATCGTTCCGACAAGGCGGCCGGGTTTTGCGAAAAGGCTTGAGACATGGAAATACTGGACGTGCATGGAGTTGCCCTGCCTCTCTCTTCCGATGAGGTGTCGCCCGTCATCTGGCAGGCGCTGACCGACGGCAGCTATGAGGCGAAAGAGGCTCGCAGCGTCCTGAAAGCCATCAAGCCCGGCGATCGCGTGCTGGAACTCGGGTCCGGTATCGGCATCATCACCTCCATCATTGCCGGCATTGAGGATGTTTCCGTCTGGGCCTTCGAGGCCAACCCGTCCACCGCGGCGCTGGCGGAGCGGGTGATCAAGGCCAATTGCCGCGGCAATGTCGTGTTTTCACAGGGGCTTCTCACTGCCGACGCGCCAAGCTCCTACCCTTTTTACGTCCGCAGGGATCTCTGGATGTCGTCCATGGACGAAAATCAGGGGCCCTATGAAAAGCGCATCGAAATTTCCTCCGCCAATATCGATGAATTTATCGCCAGCCGCGGCATTACCGCACTTGTCATGGATATCGAGGGCGCGGAGCGCGATCTGCTCGGCAGGGCTGACCTTGCCGGCGTGGAGCGGATATTCGTGGAGCTGCACGACCACCTCTATGGCCTCGCCGGTGTGCGCGACATCATGCAGGCGCTGACCGCCAAGGGATATGCCTATGATCCGCGCGGTTCACGCGGGCCCTGTGTGCTGTTCTCAAAGGATGACAGCCCGAGGGAATACGATCCCGAGGTAGACTGAGGCCGAGGTCGCGTCGAATTCACGGAACCGTCCGCCCTTCATCTCGTTCTCACACTTGCATGAGGGCGCGGAACGGGTCGACGCGCGTACCGGGACTGGTATGCGGATCGAGAAGATAATTTCATAAACGGCAATTCGACGCTCACGCTGCCTGTGGCGAGCAGGATGTTATCCGCCTGCACATCTTGTTTCTTCCCGTTATTATCGACTGAAACCGTGTGGGCATCCTTAATGGAACCGAATCCCTCGATCACATCCACCTTGTTCTTCTTGAGCAGGAAGCCGACTCCCTTGCAAAGCGTAGAAACCACCGTGTCCTTACGCTTCATCAGCGTTGGAAGATCAACGGATACGTCCTTGGCGATGATGCCGTGGGCCGCAAAGGTGTGGGTTGCATTGTGGTAATGCTCCGACGAAGCGAGAAGCGCCTTGCTCGGGATACAACCAATGTTGAGGCATGTGCCGCCGAGGCTTTTCTTTTCGACGACCGCCGT
>QFOL01000382.1 GCA_003241215.1 Agrobacterium fabrum | reverse complement strand
GAGTCGAACCCCTCTTTTCAGAATGAAAATCTGACGTCCTAACCGATAGACGAAGGGCGCGTGCGCTTGTGGTGTGGCGCCCTTATAGTCAGGCTCCCGAAGGTCTGCAAGCGGAAAAATGCATGATTTGACAAAAAAATGACATGGGCCGCCAGAAGCCCTGAAAAACAAGGATTCTTGTTTCGTAACAAATGGTTAAACGGTCGGAGTTTGCTGTTTTGCGTGAGTGATATGGCTCGGCTTCAATTGCCTTGCGAAACATGTGGTTTCTCAAGGCTGCGGGCTAGCGAAAATCAAGTCAGGTATTTTCCATATATCAGCAGGCCGGAGAGTATTATTATGATTGCATTGATCGCATATGCCATCCACCGCACAAAATTTGATTTCGGGGGACTGCCGGATATCAAGCCGCTTAATATGTCTCCTAGAAATACAAGTAAACCATCCATCGCAAATATGTCCAAGGCCACGATTAAATTATCGCTACGACTATATCAGGCTGGCCAGTTAGAAGTTCAAGTATTGCTGCTTGGGTCGAGAATAAAATAATAAAGAGGCTCCGGTTTCACTTGCGGCCCTCGGTTTCAGTTTAAAAAAAGAAACGGGACCGTGAGGTCCCGTTTTTAGGTTTGCATTTGAAAACGTCCGTTCCGGACGCCTCTTCAATGATCAGTGCAGAATCTGGCTGAGGAACAGCCGGGTGCGCTCGTGCTGCGGATTGTCGAAGAATTCGGCGGGCGAGTTCTGTTCGACGATCTGGCCCTGGTCCATGAAGATGACGCGGTTTGCCACCTGGCGGGCAAAGCCCATTTCGTGGGTTACGCACAGCATGGTCATGCCGTCTTCGGCGAGACTGACCATGGTGTCGAGCACTTCCTTGACCATTTCCGGGTCGAGCGCCGAGGTCGGCTCGTCGAACAGCATGATCTTCGGCTTCATGCAGAGCGAGCGGGCAATCGCCACGCGCTGCTGCTGGCCGCCGGAAAGCTGGCCGGGGTACTTGTGCGCCTGCTCCGGGATCTTGACGCGCTTCAGATAGTGCATCGCCACTTCTTCGGCTTCCTTCTTGGGCATCTTGCGAACCCAGATCGGCGCCAGCGTGCAGTTTTCGAGGATGGTCAGATGCGGGAAGAGGTTGAAGTGCTGGAACACCATGCCGACTTCACGACGCACCTCGTCGATCTTCTTGAGATCGTTGGTGAGCTCGATGCCATCGACATTGATCGTACCCGACTGATGTTCTTCAAGCCGGTTGATGCAGCGGATCATGGTCGACTTGCCCGACCCCGAAGGGCCGGCGATGACGATGCGTTCGCCTTTCATGACCTTGAGATTGATATCGCGCAGAACATGGAAGTCGCCGTACCACTTGTTCATGCCGATGAGTTCGATCGCCACGTCCGTTGTGGAGACGGTCAGTTTTTTTGCTTGGGTTTCTGCCATTTGAGCGTCCCTTATCGTTTATGCCCGGTGTCGAGGTGCCGTTCCATGAACAGCGAATAACGCGACATGCCGAAGCAGAATATCCAGAATACGAAGCCTGCGAAAATATAGCCAGTCATCGCCGTGACGGGCGTCGCCCAGTTCGCATCCGATTGGTTGAGCGTGACAATACCGAGCAGGTCGAACATGCCGATGATCGAAACCAGCGACGTGTCCTTGAACAGCCCGATGAAGGTGTTGACGATGCCCGGAATGACCAGCTTCAGCGCCTGCGGCAGCACGATCAGTCTCGTCTTCTGCCAGTAGTTCAGGCCGAGCGAATCCGCACCTTCATATTGTCCCTTCGGAATGGCCTGCAGGCCGCCGCGGATCACCTCCGCCATATAGGCGGACGAGAAGAGCGACACGCCGACCAGCGCCCGCAGGAACTTGTCGAAGGTCCAGCCGTCGGGCAGGAACAGCGGCAGCATGATGCTGGCGAAGAACAGGACGGTGATCAGCGGAATGCCTCTGATGACTTCGATGAAGAGCACGCAGAGCATCTTGATGACCGGCAGGTTCGACCGCCGGCCGAGCGCCAGAAGAATGCCGAAGGGCAACGACACCGTGATCCCGAAGAAGGACAGGATGAGCGTCACCATCAGGCCGCCCCAGAGCTGGGTTTCCACCTTCGGCAGGCCGAAGACGCCGCCGATGAGCAGGAAAAACGCAATGAAGGGCAGGATGATGAAAAGCGCCAGCGCGTTGAGGCGCTTGAACGGCGCTTTTGGAATGAGCATCGGTATCAGCAGGATTGCGAACGTCACCATCACGAGGATGGGACGCCAGCGTTCGTCGATCGGATAGCGGCCGAAGACGAACTGTCCGAGTTTTGCCGAAACGAAAGCCCAGCACGCACCGGACTGGCCGTCCGGCAGCGCGCCGCCCTGCGACGCGGTCAGGCAGGCGACACGATCGCTGCCGGTCCACACCGCATCGATGAACAGCCACTTGATGACCGGCGGCACCAGATAGGCGAGCAGGGCAAGGGCGATAACCGTCAGGACAGTGTCCTTGGGCGTGGCGAAGAGTTTGGTGCGCAGCCAGTGGCCGAAGCCGACGGCGCTCGAAGGCGCCGGTCTGGCGTCCTCGATGGTCTGCCGCACAAAAGCGTGATTGCCTGTTGTCATCGTCATCTCTCCACCAGGGCCATTTTCGCGTTGAACCAGTTCATGACCACGGCCGTGAGCAGGGACAGCGAGAGATAGATGACCAGCCAGATCGCAACGACTTCGACCGCCTGGCCCGTCTGGTTGAGGATCGTGCCGCCGACGGAGACGATATCGGCGAAACCGACAGCGACCGCGAGCGATGAGTTCTTGGTCAGGTTGAGATATTGGCTTGTCAGCGGCGGAATGATGATGCGCATCGCCTGCGGAACGACGATCAGGCGCGTCGTGGTGCTGGAGCGAAGCCCGAGTGCATCCGCAGCTTCCGTCTGGCCCTTCGCCACGGCCTTGATGCCGCCGCGAACGATTTCGGCGATGAAGGAGGCGGTGTAGAAGGAAAGCGCCAGGAAGAGCGACATGAATTCAGGTGCGACGACCGCGCCGCCGGAGAGGTTGAAGCGCCCGGCAATCGGGTAGTCGAAGGTCAACGGTGAGCCGAGCGCAAGAAATGTCGCCAGCGGCAGGCCGATGATGAGAAGCGTGACGGTTATTCCGGTGCGGAACTGCTGGCCGGTTCTTTCCTGTCTGGCCTTTGCCCAGCGGTAAACAAGCACGCTGATGACGATGGCAACCACGAAAGCGAGCGGAATGAGCCACGTGCCTTCGCCCCAAAGCGGCTTGGGAAAGAAAAAGCCGCGATTGTTGAGATAGCTTCCGAGCGGAAGTTCCAGCGATTCGCGCGCCTGCGGCAGAACCGAGATGACGCCCTTGTACCAGAAGAAGATCACGAGCAGCGGCGGGATGTTGCGGAAGATTTCCACATAGGCCTGCGCGAGCTTCGAGATCAGCCAG
>QFOL01000381.1 GCA_003241215.1 Agrobacterium fabrum | reverse complement strand
GAGCGCATCTGCACATCGTCATTGGAGGCCTTCAGCGCATCGTAGTTGAAGGTGTAGTTCTTGGCTTTCGGATCGCGGCTGGCCCAGATCATCGTCTCATGGGCGTTCTGGAACCGGCGGCCCTTGAAATTCGGCATGGGGTTGGTCTTGCGCCAGACGATGTCGTTCAGAATCCAGAAATCGAGGTTCTGGAGCATGGAGCCGACGCGGAAGATATTGTGGTAGGAGCCGATGACCCAGATGGTGCCGTTGGGCTTCAGGACACGGCGGCAGGCGAGCAGCCAGGCGCGGGTGAAGGCGTCATAGGCCTCGAAGGAGGCGAACTGGTCCCATTCGTCATCGACGGCATCGACCAGCGACTGGTCGGGACGGTGCAATGTGCCGCCAAGCTGGAGATTATAGGGCGGATCGGCGAAAATCGCATCCACCGACTGGCTCGGGAGGGCATCCAAGGCAGCGACACAATCACCTTTGATGATGCTGTCTTTCCAGGCGTCGCTCTCGCCCGCACGATCAAAACCGGCACGCCGAAAATCGGCCAGCGGAAAAACTGCTGCCATTGGTACTCGCTCCATACGCTTACTCTCTACTGATGCTTATGGTTACCGAAGATGGTTATCAAAGCCTGAACAAGTCACGGAAAACGCAAAATAAATGGCTGTCGCGGCGCGCGGTCCCGATTTGACGCGGCCGGCGGGGGAACCCGAAGTCGGGCAAAAACGTTGTGCACAACGGGTTCTCCTGTCCCCGCATATCGGCGCGGCAGGAAGAGCCATTATGGCAGGGGGTAATCCGCAATGGGGTCCGTGATGAAAATGGCTTCTTTTTCCATGAATGTCGTCTGCGCCGCGCTTTTCGCAACGGCGCTGCCGGCGCTATCGCAGGCGCAGCAGCCGGCCCCGCAATATAACGTCGTCACCGATGCGGTCCTGTTCGATGGCGGCCCCTCTCTCGGCAACAGCGACAGGGTGCGGTGGGATTTTTACAAGGCAGACCGCTCCGGCGGGCGTACCGACGACAATGCCGGCGGCTCCTATGACGCCACCTTCGAGGCGAAACTGCCGGCCGGCAAATATGTCGGGGTGGCGGCGCTCGGCAATGTCACCCGCGAAGTGCCCTTCGAGGTGAAGGACGGAAGCGTCGCGAGGCCGAAGGTGAATTTCGATGCGGCGGAACTGACCGTCGTGCCGAAACGCAGTCCCGGCGGCGATGTGGAAACCCAGGCGAAAACCGAAATCACCGAAGGGGACTTCAAGGACAGCGTCTATGGCCAGAATACCGTCTTCGTGCCGGCGGGCGAAGTCCTTCTCACGGGCGGCATCGGCCCGGCGCGGGCCGAGGAGAAGCTTGCCATCAAGGCCGGAGAAAAGATCAGCCACGAACTGGTCATTCCAAGCGGGGTGGTAATCGCCAAGGCCGTCTATGCAGAAGGCGGCAGGGCGGTCGAGACGGATGATATCCGCTTCGAGGCCATGTCGGCCAAGGAAACCCTCGACGGCACGCGCCAGACCATCAACGGCATTTACGGCACCGGCAAGATGATGGAAATGCCGGCCGGCGATTTCGTCATGCGCGCCCGTCTCGGCAAGGTCACCGTCGAACAACCCTTCACCGTAACAGCAGGAAAGCGCAACGAAATCACCCTCGACCTCGATGCCGGCGTTCTCGCGATCACCGCGCCGGGCGCGGAACGGATCGATATCGTCGAAACGACCAAAGACCTTCAGGGCACCCAGAAGGAGGTTTCCGGCCGTTACGGCACGCAGCATCAGGAAACCCTGCATCCCGGCGATTATTCGGTGAAGGTGAGCTACGACAAGAAAACCGGGCGCGAGCCGAAGGAAATCAAGGCGACGGTCAAGGCCGCCGAGAGAACCGAGACGAATGTGCCGGAGTAGGCCTCGGCCGCCGCCCGGCCGGAGGCTCTGGCCGTTCGCCGATTTTCACGCCTGAGAATCCTGACGCCGCGATACGGTCGCACAGCCTGATCCACTGGCAGCCGCGACAGGCCTGCCGGATGTCTCCGGCGGCAAAAGCCAGACGCATCTTCGCAAGAAAGTCAGGCGTCGCCTGCAGCCGCTTGCCGGCGCTCAGCGTCTCGCCCAAAAGCACTGACACCGAAAGGCGCGCCGTCTCATCCCGCTGCACCACACCTTCGTTGAAACAGTGGGCATGGCTTTCACACAACAGGCCCTCGCAAATATCGTCCGGACCATCCACCAGCTCGATATCCTCCTCGCCGGCATTCAGGCGGGCCGCGACACGGTCGTAATTTTCAACGAAGCCGGACGTATATCCCTTGCCCACGTAAGTGAGCATACAGAGAAGATGGTGGGGCCGGAGGCGGACGGTCACGGGCCCGCCCTATCCAACGATGGCGAAGGCGTCGCGTACCGAGCCGGACGAGGTCCGGATCGCCTTGCGGCCGATCCATTGCACATGGCCATCGAGGATACGCACCGCCTCTTCGGCGCGGCCGCCGCGCAGCGCGTCGATGATCGCCCGGTGATCGGTGTCGGTGCGGCGCTCCCAGCCGGCCCGCCAGGCGGAAAACAGGAAGCGGGCGCTCGCCGCATGCAACCCGTCAATCGCCTCCATCAGGCGCGGCATGTTGCAGGGCGCGGTGATGAGGCGATGGAAGCGGCGGTTGGCCTCTTCCCAATGCTGCACATCGACGGCGCTATCGCCTTCCAATGTTGCGGCCTCGGCCTGATCGAGAATGGTGGGCGTCATGTTGGGAATGGCGTGGCGCAGCGCCAGAACCTCAAGGGCGGCGCGCATTTCCGCCACCTCGCGCACATCGTCCAGGCCGAAATCCGCCACCCGGACACCCCGGCGCGGAATGCTTGCGGCCAGCCCCTGCGCTTCCAGCCGGCGGAATGCCTCGCGCACCGGCACGTGCGAGGCACCGAATTCGGCGGCGATGTGATCCTGCCGCAACCGTTCGCCCGGCGACAGCTCGCCGCGAACGATGCGGTCGGCGAGCGTGCGGCTGATGCGCGCGGCAATGGTGTCTTCAGGTGCGGTTTTCACTGGCTTGGGCATAATATCCCATAACGCATATGCCGCGCGACTGTGTAGCGGTTTTTGCAGGTTCCAGATGCGCAAAACGGAATATTCGAAATCCGTCAGCCGGTTATGCGTTTCCCGTCTCCGGCACGGGCAAGCTATGAGCCCGGCGGGACCGACCTTTGCGGGTGAGCCGGTTGAGCTTGGCGCGGACATGGTCTAAAAGCCCGGCATCATTTTCTTCCAGCCAAATTCGATACAGGGAGCGCCCATGAGCGGCTTCGATCTCATTATTTTCGACTGTGACGGCGTTCTGGTCGATTCCGAAATCATCGCGGCGCAGGTGGAATCCCGCCTGCTTACCGAAGCCGGTTATCCGATCTCCGTCGAGGAAATGGGCGAGCGCTTCGCCGGCATGACCTGGAAGAACATTCTTCTG
>QFOL01000053.1 GCA_003241215.1 Agrobacterium fabrum | reverse complement strand
GGATTTGAGCGGGTGTAGCTCAGGGGTAGAGCACAACCTTGCCAAGGTTGGGGTCGAGGGTTCAAATCCCTTCGCCCGCTCCAAATTTCCAGAACAGGCAGATAAATCTTCACAGCACCCGATGTGAAACGCGTCGTTTCCATGGGCTGTGACGCGCATTGCCGCGCGTGGGAAACCGGGAAGAGCGTTCCCTCCCCGGCTCTCATTGTCAGGCGGCCTGATCCCAGACTGGCGCAAGCCCTTCCGGCGAAACGATGCGGCCATCCGGCCTGGCAAGCGCGCGGATCGCCGCCATTTCATCGGCGGAAAGCTCGAAATCGAAGATGGCGAGATTTTCATCGACGCGGGCTTCGCTGACCGTTTTCGACAGTGCGATGACACCCTGCTGCTGCACGAGCCAGCGCAGCACCACCTGCGCCACCGACTTGCCACGACCTGCGGCAATTTCCTTCAGCACCGGATCGTTAAATACCTTGCCATCGGCCATGCCGTAATAACCCGTCACCGACATGCCGGCATCCTTTGCCGCAGCGATAACTACGTCCTGATCGATATAGGGATGATATTCGATCTGATTGGTCACGATCGGGGCCTTGGACAGCTTCACCGCCTCGGCCATCAGCGCCGTGCTGAAATTGGAAACGCCGATATGACGCACCTTGCCCGCTTCCTTCACCGCGTTCAGCGCGCCGATCTGTTCGGCAAGCGAAACCGCCTCGTTCGGCCAATGCAGCAGCAGCAGGTCGACATAATCGGTCTTCAGCTTTTTCAGGCTCTCATCCACGGAGACGAGGAAGGCATCGTGCCTGTAGTTTTCGACCCAGACCTTGGTGGTCAGAAACACGTCGCCCCGCGCCACACCGGAGGCAGCGATGGCTTCCCCGACTTCGGCCTCATTGCCGTAGATCTGGGCGGTATCGATATGGCGGAAACCGGCTTTCAGCGCATGGGGAACGATGCGCAGCACATCGGCACCGGGAATACGAAACGTGCCGAAACCCAGCGCCGGGATCGAAGCGCCGTTTGCGGTTATATCAAACATATATTTTCTCCTTTGAAGTGGCCCGGCCGACTTGGGAGCGGCCGGGAATTTCATGAAAAGTTCAGGCGGTTTTCAGGGTCAGCGCGGCGCGGCGGTCGAGCGAGCTGCTCCAGAGGGTCAGGAGCAGGGCCACGGCGACGAGGATGGCGCCAACCCACGGGGTTGCGGCAAGACCCATCGGCGATTCCACCACCAGACCGCCAAGCCATGCGCCAATGGCGATGCCGAGATTGAAGGCGGCGATGTTGAGCGCCGAGGCGACATCGACGGCGCCGAGGCGATGTTCCTTGGCAAGCTGCACCACATAAAGCTGGAGGCCGGGAACATTGGCGAAGGACAGGAAACCGAGCGCGGCAAGCGTGATGAGCGTCAGCACCGGCGAGAAGGCCGTGAAGGAAAAGACGAGCAGCACGATGGCCTGCGCCAGGAAGAGGCCGATCAGCGCCCTGGCCGGGTTATGGTTGGCGATCCTGCCGCCGCCGATATTGCCGGCCGCAATGGCGATGCCATAAAGCACGAGGATCAGGCTGACGCTCTTTTCCGAAAAGCCGGTGACATCCTGCAGGATCGGCGCAAGGAAGGTGAAGGCGACGAAGGTGCCGCCGTAACCGAGCGCGGTCATGGCGAAAACGATGAGCAGGCGACCGGAGCCGAGAACACGGACCTGATCGAAGAGGCTCGCCGGCGGCGCCTTCTTGAGCGTGTTCGGCAGAAGCGTCGCAATGCCGAAGAAGGCGATGACGCCAAGGGCGGCAACGACCCAGAAGGTCGCACACCAGCCGAAGACCTGCCCGATATAGGTGCCGAGCGGAACGCCGGTGACGATGGCGACCGTCAGCCCCATGAACATCATGGCAATGGCCGAGGCGCGACGATTTTCCGGCACGAGATCGGCGGCAATCGTGGAGCCGACCGAGAAGAAGACGCCATGGGCGAAGGCGGCGATGACGCGGGCGACAAGCAGCATCTCATAGCTGGGCGACAGGGCCGCCGCACTGTTGCCGATGACGAACAGGGCCATCAGGCCGAGCAGCAGCGGCTTTCTTTCGATCCTGCCGGTCAGCGCCGTCAGGATCGGCGCACCGAAGGTAACGCCCAGCGCATAAACGCTGACGATGAGGCCGGCAAGCGGCAGGGTAATGTGAAGATCGGTCGCGACCGTCGGCAGAAGACCGACAATCACGAACTCCGTGGTGCCGATCGCATAGGCCGCGATCGTCAGGGCAAATATGGCCAATGGCATGACGAATACCTCTTCGCCCGGAGCGGGATCGCGGGCGTTCTGGACAGCGATGCCGTCCGGGTTGGATCAAATCTATGGACGCAATATGGGCGAAGGGGACTTGCATGATAATCGGCAAGGTCGGATAAATACCTTTGAATTGATTTCACAGGCGGTGCGGCGATGGACAACAGGGCCGGAGAAATGGAAGTCTTTGTGGCGGCGGCGGAACTCGGCAGCTTTTCCGCCGCCGGGCGCAGGCTGAAGCTTTCACCCTCGGCGGTGAGCAAGCTTGTCACACGTATCGAAGACCGCCTCGGCACCCGGCTGCTTGCCCGCTCCACCCGGCTTGTCACGCTGACACCGGAGGGCGAAGTCTATCTTGCACGGGCAAGGCGCATTCTCGCCGACATAGCCGAGACCGAGCAGATCGTGGCGAGCGGCGGCAAGGTGGTGCCGCGCGGCCTTTTGCGCGTCAACGCCACGCTGGGCTTCGGCGAACGTTATCTCCTGCCGCTTGCACCGGAATTCCTGTCGCTTTATCCGGAAATCGAGCTGGATATCTCGCTGACCGACGGCGTCATCAGCCTGATCGAGGAACGCACCGATATCGCCATTCGCTCCGGCGCGATGGGAGATTCATCCCTGAAGGCGAGAAAGCTGAAAGAGGTGCGCCGGGTCATCGTCGCCTCCCCCGCCTATATCGAAAAACACGGCATGCCGGAAAACCCGCAGGATCTGGCGCGGCACAATTGCTTCAGCTTCAATTTCAGCCGCAGCCTCAACGAATGGCCGTTTCGCAACCCCGGCTCTGCGGAAATCTACCGTCTGCCCGTAACCGGCAACGCTTCGGTCAACAGCGGCATGGCCATGCGAAGGCTCTGCCTGACGGGCCTGGGACTCGGAAGGGTCGGCGAATTTCATATCGAGCCGGATATCGAGGCGGGCCTGCTCGTGCCGGTGCTGGAAGACTATAATGCCGAGGAGATGGAAGTGATCCACGCGGTTTATGCCGGCCACGAGCATCTCGCCGCCCGCGTGCGCGCCTTCATCGATTTCCTCGCCGTAAGGGTCGGGCGGTAAGCAGAATCAAGCCGATATGCCCGGGCAAAGAATACCGGATAATTTCATGGACCGTAAAATCGCCTCGACGACTATATCCAAGTAATTTTCGGATAAAAATCGTTCACAATTTTCGATTAGTAAATTTATACGTCGCTATAAATTAGTATATTAGATAGTATTTTATAATAAATTCGGAAATATTAATGCAAATATTTATTGCATTTATCATCATTTGCACCCTGCTCGCGGGATGTTCGGACGACAGGCCGCCGGAAGGGGCGCCGAACAGGCCGGCACGGTCCAACTTCGGCTATCGGGTATTTTCCGGTGTGCTGGTGGGAGCCGAACAGAAGATCGGCTGGTTCAAGGCAGCCGTATCGAATGTCGGCCCTTCGACCGGCACGACAAAAATCACCCTCGAAACCCTCCAGCCCGCGGAAAATTGCATGTTTCCGCGCCCACCGGGAGGCGTGAAGGTCGTTCAGGTTCAGGTTTATGAAAGCGACCAGCTTTCCGACCTCGTTGCGATTGCCGACGTCGATATCCTGAGAAGCGCCAACACCTATATCGGCGGCTGGCAGGAGCGCGGCCGCGAACCCGTTATTTATTCGCCGGAATACGACGATCGCCTGCATGTGGTGGATGTTGTGATAACCGCCACCGATGCCCCGGTTTATCTCGTCCTTGCGGGCGGGCGGAACATCATGTGGAATATTCACAAGGCAGAAAATGCGCGAATTGATCGCGTCGCGGTCATCGGTGTCACACACACCGCCATAGCCAATCTCGATGCTGCCGTCCCCGTGAGCGCCATTGGCGAAAAAGCCGCAGCCCGATGCCAGATTCGTCCGGCCCGGGCCCCGAAAGATCATTGGAGCCTGGTCGAAAAGGCCAGGAACGGCAACAAGGATGCAAAGGAGGGCGTCGGCAAGGCCTCGAAGATATACACCACGTACAACAAGTGGTTCACGAACACCTTCGGCGTCCCCAGCGAAGCCAACACCATCGGTTTCGAAAAAATGAGCCATGCGATTGTCGGGCCCGTTCCCGCTTCGCTGGACACACGTGTCGTTTACAATTCCCTGGATGGAGCACGTGTTCTGGCGGCGTCGGCCGACCATATGTTCTTCGCGCCATCCAGGTCCGAATATGAAAAAATCCGGTCGCAACTGGTGAAGGAGAAAGCCAGGGCGATATTCGGCAGCGATCTCACCGCGCTCAACAGGAACAAGTAAAATGCCTCCCGCGCGTATCTTCATGCTCGTGATTACAGTCATTTTCTTTTTACCGCTTATCGGCGGATTTGTGCTCAATATTGCCGCAGCCCGATATTTGCTCGAGATGACCGGCCTGCTCCGAACCGTATCTTCCGTTCAGAAGGAAGAAAGAAGCGACTTCAACGGAACTCCAGTCAGCCCCGCATCCGCGCCGGGTTTGGCGGCGCTCCGCAGCATGGACGAATTCGAGAAAAGCCGCTCGGTGAGAATTCGCGTTCAGATGAAACCGGAAGACTTCCGTCGCGGGGATCCCTCTGCTGCGACAGTGACCGACTGGAACGGATATATTGCTTCCCGCCTGCCCACCATCGGTCTTGCGGAATGCGCTCTACTGACCCAAACCCTTGCCGCCAAATGCGCGGTGACCCGCATTGCCGCCGAGCAATCGGAAACATTTTATGACCTGAGCATGACGCTGAGTTTCACCCAACGAGATGCCTTCGGCGCCGTTCGGCCATCTGCAGAACTGAACTACCTGGAAATATCGGCCAATCTCAACAAGACTGCCGAGAAGATATTACTGACAGATCGCTGGCCCGCGCAGCGGCGCGAATATTATGCCGGTGTGAATACGCATTGCACCCGGATCAGAAAAGAAAACGGCAATTGCGCCATTTATAAAATTGATATCCGCTCCTCACCGGAGCGTAAGAGTTCCGCTGTTAAAGTGACGGCGGACGCCACTTTTATTGTCCTGCGGTGACGTGGCCGCCCTGCCATATCTCAGGCAGGCGCATCCCGGGCAGCCCGCTATTTTCTTCAGCGCCGACCGCCCGCCTCACACCAGGCCGTGAACGAGCTTGGCCAGCCAGTCGACGAAAACGCGGACCTTGTTGGTCACATGCCGGGTCTGCGGATAGACCACATAGATCGGCATGGCCTCGCGCCGCCATTCGGAAAGCACCGGCACCAGCTCGCCCCGTGAAAGCGCATCCTTCACCATGAAGACGGGAAGCTGGACGATGCCCATGCCGGCCAGCGCCGCATTGAGATAAGTACGGCTGTCATTGACCGAAACGACATAATTCGGGGTCAGCTCGACGCTGCGCACACCGTTGTCGAAGGAAGCAGGCATGATCTGGCCGGTAGTGGCATTGAGGTAGCCCACCGAATAATGATCCTTCTCCAGATCCTCCGGTTCTCGCGGCATGCCGAAGTTCTCGATATAGGACGGCGAGGCGAATGTTTCGAACCGGAGTTCGCCGACTTTACGGGCAATCAGCGACTGATCGCGCAGCACGCCGACCCGCAGCGCACAGTCGACATTCTCCGCGATATAATCGACCAGACGGTCGCCGACGCCGAGATCGAGACGGATTTGCGGATAACGCTGGTAAAATTCGCAAAGATGTGGGATAACCACCAAGTCCGCGAAGACACCGGCCATTTCCACCCGCAACCGGCCGGAGGGCTGCACTTGCGCGCTGGACATGCTGCCGTCAAGTTCTTCGATTTCCGATAAAATCTGTGAGGCCCGCTCATAATAGAGAGCGCCGTCCGTTGTCAGCATCACCCGGCGCGTGGTGCGGTTGAGAAGTGTGGTGTGCAAATGCGCCTCAAGCGCCTGCACCATATTGGTAACAGTGGTTTTCGGCATGTTCAGCGCGGTGGCGGCGCGGCTGAAATTGCCGGTTTCCACGACCCGCGTAAAAACCCGCATGGCGGAGAGCTGATCCATTCATTGCCCCGGAGATGTGATTGTCCGTGATTTCGGAATAGTGTTTTCAAATTTGCATGCTTGATCGTTTCGATCCGAACAATAATATGGATTTCAGATTTTGCAATATGATCCGCCTCAAGCATGTCGCGCAAAAGTGCGTTGCGGTTTTGCGGTGACGACATGCGGCAAGATAAAAACTTAAAGCGCAGCAGCGTATCCGAAGGATCGCAACACGCTTTAGGTGGTAGCGCAAAGGATCTGGATTCATGAACGCGCATTGGGAAAACATGGGCAGCAGCGCGGCGTCCGCGTCGAAGCTCTCCGTGCGCCGTTATGAAGGTTCCTGCCTCTGCAGCCATCCGCCTGTCGTGCTTTATCTGCGCGGCGGATCGTTTCTGGAACCCGGCCTTGAGCCGGGCGGCAATTGCCCCGAGCTTCCGGTGGCCCGCGCGCTTGCGGAAAGCGGCGCAGTGGTCGTGGAAGCCGACTACAGCAAGCCGTCCGGCAACGAGTTTCCGATGGTCATCGACTGCGCCTATGAGGCGCTCGACCATCTGAGCCGGGACCGCAAGCATTATGGCGGCGCGAAATCGCTGCTGTTCGTGGCCGGCGAAGAGGCTGGCGGCAATGTGGCGGCGGGGCTTGCCTTGAAGGCCCGTGACCGCATGCCGGGCAAACTCGCAGGCCAGATTCTTCTGTCGCCCATGATCGACCCGATGATGACGACGGAATCCTTCCGCGACGCGGACAGGATCGGCATGCGCCAGCGCTGGGCCGATGGCTGGAGCCATTACCTTGCCAAGGCGTGCGGGTTTTTCCACCCCTATGCCGCGCCCTGCCAATGCACGCGGCTGAACCGGGTGGCGCCGGCGCTGATCTTTACCGCCGAGGACGACCCTCTGCGCGACGAAACGGTCGGTTATGCAGACCGCCTCATCGCCTCCGGCGTCAGCGTCCGGCAGCATGTTTTCCCCGCCGGCGTCGGCTGGACGGGGCTTTATCAAGGAGAGGGCGGCGGATGGGTCTCATCCGTCTGTTCGGAGTTCAAGACCTTCGTTGACCAGTTGAAACACTGAATACCGCATTTTGAGCATTTCCAGGAAAAGCGGACCCCGGTTTCCTGTCCGGAAATGCGACAAAACAAAGAGATAGAGAAACTGACCGGCTCCTGATCGGGAGCCAAGGAGAAACCCATGACGCTGAACACAAAGCGCCGGGCCCTGACGGGCGCCGGTATCGGGCTCGCTATGTCCGTCGCAGCCGCAGCACTGTTTTTCGACCTCCCCACCAGCCGCGATGCGACGGCCGCCGCAACGCCTGCCGAAACGTCGGCAATCCCGGTTACCGTCGCCAAGGTGGAAAGCCGCGACGTCATGCGCTGGGAAGAGTTTTCCGGCCGTCTCGAAGCCGTTGACCGGGTGCAGATCCGCTCCCGCGTCGCCGGCCAGATCAAGGCCGTGCATTTCCGCGAAGGCGCGCTGGTGAAGGAAGGCGATCCTCTCTTCACCATCGACCCGGCCCCTTATCAGGCCGCCGTTGCGGGCGCTGAGGGCCAGGTTGCTTCGGCCGAAGCCAAGGTCAGCCTTGCAAAGACCGAACTCGACCGTGGCCGCAGGCTTTCCGACAATCGCACCATCTCCCAGAGCGATCTCGACCAGCGTCAAAGCTCGTTTGCGGATGCCGAAGCCCAGCTTCGCGCCGCCCGCGCAGCACTGACCACGGCTCAGCTCGATCTCGGTTATACCGAAATCCTCGCCCCGGTTTCCGGCCGCGTCGGCCGCATCGAAATCACCGCCGGCAACCTCGTCGCCGCCGGCTCCACCTCGCCGGCGCTCACGACACTGGTATCGGTCAACCCGATCTATGCCAGCTTCAACGCCAGCGAAGGCGTCGTGGCCAAGGCGCTTGCCGAACTGCCGCACACGGATGGCGCCTTGCCCGCCCTCGAACAGATCCCGGTGGAAATCGGCACGCTTTCGGATGAGGGCACGCCGATCAAGGGCACGCTGCACCTGATCGACAATCAGGTGGATTCGGCAAGCGGCACCATCGGTGTCCGCGCCGTCTTCGAAAATCCTGATGGCAGGCTCATTCCCGGCCAGTTCGTGCGGGTGCGCATGGGTGAACCGAAGCCGGAAAACCGCATCGTCATCAGCGACCGGGCCATCGGCACGGATCAGGACAAGCGGTTCGTCTTCGTGGTCGATGCCGAAAACAAGGTAAGCTACCGCCAGATCAAGCCGGGCGCACCGGCCGATGGCCAGCGTATCGTTGAAAGCGGCCTTGCCGCAGGCGACACGATCGTTGTCAACGGCCTGCAGCGCATTCGCCCCGGTGCAACCATCGCACCGCAGACGGAAGACAAGGTTGCCGCTTCGCAGTAACCCGCCTTTTTGATCAGTAAGCGTCCCGCGCCTTCGCGAGACGCCCCCTTCAGACAGAACCGGCCTTCACCGGCGGCAGGATTGCCGCCGGAACGGCCTTCGCATTCCCAAAGACCCGGAGAGGGACTGGATATGAATATTTCCAGATTTTTTGTCGACAGGCCGGTATTCGCCGGCGTTCTGTCGATCCTGATTGTGGTGGCAGGCCTGCTCGGCATGCGCGCCCTGCCGATTTCGGAATATCCCGAAGTCGTTCCGCCATCCGTCGTTGTCCGCGCCACCTATCCCGGCGCGAACCCGACCGTTATCGCCGAAACCGTCGCGACACCGCTGGAAGAACAGATCAACGGCGTCGAGGACATGCTCTATATGGGCAGCCAGGCGACGTCCGACGGCGTGCTGACGCTGACCGTGACCTTCAAGCTCGGCACCGATCCTGACAAGGCGCAGCAGCTGGTGCAGAACCGCGTGTCGCAGGCCGAACCGCGCCTGCCGGCGGAAGTCCGCGCGCTCGGCATCACGACAGTCAAGAGCTCACCCGACTTCATCATGGTCGTCAACCTCGTCTCGAAGACCGACGCCTATGACATCACCTATCTGCGCAACTATGCGACGCTGAACGTCAAGGACCGGCTCGCCCGCATCGAAGGCGTCGGCCAGGTGCAGGTCTTCGGCGCAGGCGACTACTCCATGCGCGTCTGGCTCGATCCGCAGAAGGTGGCCGAGCATGATCTCGCCGCCAGCGACGTTTCCGACGCCATCCGCCAGCAGAACGTGCAGGCCGCAGCCGGCGTCATCGGCGCCTCCCCAAGCCCGAACGGCGTCGACCTGCAGCTCAACGTCAATGCCCAGGGTCGTCTGACCACGCCGGAAGAATTCGGCAACATCATCGTCAAGAGCGGCGCCAACGGTGAAATCACCCGCCTGCGCGATGTCGCCCGCATTGAACTGGGTGCGGCCGATTACACGCTGCGCTCGCTGCTCGACGGCGAACCCGCCGTGGCTGTCGCCGTGCTTCAGGCTCCGGGCTCCAACGCCATCGAAATCGCCGACAATGTCCGCGCCACGATGGACAATCTGCAGCTGGCAATGCCTGACGGTGTGAAATACGAGATCGTCTACGATACGACGAAATTCGTGCGCTCCTCCATCGAGAAGGTTGTCGACACACTCCTCGAGGCCGTTGGCCTCGTGGTGCTTGTCGTCATCCTGTTCCTGCAGACCTGGCGCGCCTCGATCATTCCGCTCATCGCCGTTCCGGTCTCGATCATCGGCACCTTCGCCGTCATGTATGCCTTCGGTTTCTCCATCAACGCGTTGACGCTGTTCGGGCTCGTGCTCGCCATCGGTATCGTGGTGGATGACGCCATCGTTGTGGTGGAAAACGTCGAGCGAAACATCGAAAACGGGCTCTCGCCGCGTGACGCCACCTATAAGGCGATGCGCGAAGTCTCCGGGCCGATCATCGCGATTGCGCTGGTTCTGGTCGCCGTCTTCGTGCCGCTTGCCTTCATCTCCGGCCTGTCCGGCCAGTTCTACCGGCAGTTCGCACTGACCATCGCCATCTCCACCGTCATTTCGGCGATCAACTCGCTGACGCTGTCACCCGCTCTTGCAGCCCTGCTGCTGAAGGAGCACGGCGCGCCGAAAGACTGGCTGACCCGCTTCATGGACAAAATCCTTGGCTGGTTCTTCCGCGGCTTCAACCGTGCCTTCGGCGCCGCCTCCAACGGCTACGGCAAGACCGTGGGCGGGCTGGTGACGCGCAAGAGCCTTGTCATGCTGGTCTATATGGCGCTGGTGGCCGCCACCTACGGCATGTTCACCACCGTCCCGAGCGGCTTCGTGCCGGCGCAGGACAAGCAGTACCTGATCGGCTTTGCCCAGCTTCCTGATGGCGCAACGCTTGACCGCACGGAAAGCGTCATCAAGCGGATGAGCGACATCGCCATGGAAACGCCCGGCGTCAGCCACGCCATCGCCTTCCCCGGCCTGTCGATCAACGGCTTCACCATCGGCTCCAATTCCGGCATCGTCTTTGCGGTTCTCGATGACTTCGAAAAGCGCAAGACACCGGAACTGTCCGGCGGCGCCATCGCCATGCAGCTGAACCAGAAATATGCAAGCATTCAGGATGCCTTCATCGCCATGTTCCCGCCGCCGCCGGTCAACGGTCTCGGCCAGACGGGCGGCTTCAAGCTGCAGATCGAGGACCGCGCCGGTTACGGCTACCAGACCCTTGACGAAGCGACCAAGGCGGTCATCGCCAAGGCCTATCAGACGCCGGAGCTGGCAGGTATATTCTCCAGCTACCAGATCAACGTGCCGCAGCTCTTCGCCGATCTCGACCGCGCCAAGGCCGAACAGCTGGGCGTCTCCGTCAGCGACGTCTTCCAGACGCTGCAGATCTATCTGGGCTCGCTTTATGTCAACGACTTCAACGCCTTCGGGCGGACATACAGCGTGCGTGTGCAGGCGGATGCGCAGTTCCGCGCCCATGCGGAAGATATCGGCCGCCTGAAGGTACGTTCGGCAACGGGTCAGATGATCCCGCTGTCGACACTGCTGAAGGTGGATGCAACGACGGGACCGGAACGCACCAACCGCTATAACGGCTTCCTTGCAGCCGATATCAACGGCGGACCGGCGCCAGGCTTCTCCTCGGGACAGGCGCAGGCGGCGATTGAGAAGATCCTCGCCGAAACCCTGCCCGCCGGTGTGGACTACGAATGGACCGATCTGACCTACCAGCAGATTCTGGCCGGCAATTCCAGCATCGTGGTCTTCCCCTTGGCGCTGCTGCTCGTCTATCTCGTGCTCGCCGCGCAATATGAAAGCCTTACCCTGCCGATTGCGATCATCCTGATCGTCCCGCTCGGTGTACTCGCGGCCCTCACGGGCGTCTGGCTGACGGGAGGGGATAACAACATCTTTACGCAGATCGGCCTTGTCGTCCTTGTCGGTCTCTCGGCGAAGAACGCGATCCTGATCGTGGAATTCGCCCGGGAGCTGGAATTCGAGGGACGAACGCCGCTTCAGGCGGCCATCGAGGCAAGCCGGCTTCGCCTGCGCCCGATCCTGATGACCTCGCTCGCCTTTATCATGGGCGTGGTGCCGCTGGTCATCTCCACCGGTGCGGGTGCGGAAATGCGCGCCGCCATGGGTGTCGCGGTGTTCTCCGGCATGATCGGCGTAACGTTCTTCGGCATCTTCATGACACCGGTCTTCTACGTGCTGGTGCGCAAGCTGGCGGGCAACCGCCCGCTCATCCAGCACAAGCAGGAAGAACCGGCCAATTCGGACTACAAGCTCGAAAAGGCCGGCTGAGACCACACTCCCATCCACCGCCACCTTCGAAGCAAGCCCGCCGCGCATCATCAGATGCGCGGCGTTTTTCGTGACACAAAAAGTTCATGCGGCTTTTCTGAAATAGAATCTGTTTCAAATACTTAGACGGAAATAATGCCAATGCTGCACGGCATTGGAGACGATGAAAATACAATATATCCGGGTACATTGACGAACATCAAAAGAAACAGTGCTATTTTATGCTTTGTATTTTGTGTTAAATTTCAAGCACAGGGTGATTCGGACTAAATGATTTAGTTCAGGGGCTACATGATGGAGCAGGACTACGAAAGCTGGGCAACGAGCGTTGCCTATTCGATAGTGATGCATGAAGGTCTGGATCTGGCGCTCTCCGCGCAGAATCTGGACAAGAGCAAGACCAGAAACAACCATCAGCGCCTGATGGAAGCCATTCGCGCTTCCCTGCTGGAAGCCCGTTCGCGCAGCCATCTGACCGTGGCGCAACGGCTCTGAGCTTCGCTCCGGCCGATGCCGCCGGCAATCAGGCCGGCAGCAGGTCGGTCCGGACCGCGGCCTTCAGCGGCAGATGATCCGAGGCGATGCGCGCCAGCGCGCTGTCATGCGCCTCCACCTGCTCGATCAGCCCTTCACGATTGGCGATGATCCTGTCGAGCGCGAGCACCGGCAGGTTGGACGGAAAACTCGGCACCGCCGGCGGCAAAGCGCCAAAAGCCTCCCGGAACGTGTTGAGCGACGACCCGTTGCCGAGACGCCATTCGTTCAGGTCTCCCATAAGGATGGTCGCGCATTCGTTACGCGCCTCAAGAAGGCCGATCAATGCTTTCGCCTGCTGGGCGCGGGAATGTCTGAGAAGCCCGAAATGGGCGGCGATGACCCGCAGCGTACCGCCGCGTTTCAGATCCAGCTCCACCACAAGCGCACCGCGCGGCTCCAGCCCCGGCAATTTCAGCGTATGCACATCCCTGACCGCCCCTTCCTTGAACAGCACGACATTGCCGTGCCAGCCATGCGCCTTCACGCCGGCCTGCACGGGCACGGGGATGAGGCCGCTTTCCCGCTCCAGACGGGCAAGATCGAGCAGGCCGGTACGCTCGCCGAAACGGCTGTCCGCTTCCTGAAGGGCGATGATGTCAGCGCCGATTTCCTGAATGACACGGCTGGTGCGATCAGGGTCGAACTTGCGGTCGCGGCCGACGCATTTATGCACATTGTAGGAGGCGATGACGGGGAAGGAATGGTCTTTCGTCGCTGGCGCCGCATTCTGGCGCTGGCGGCGGTCGCGCAGCGACTGCATGACGAAGGCGGACAGGCTGGTGTTTTTCGTCAAGACCGTTTTTTCATCATCCAGCAAACCGTTCTTTTTCACGCGTTTATGCCTCCGGTCTCGCGCAGCGCCCTGTCGGACGCACCGCACTCTAAAGATAAGGCGAAGCGAGCCACAGGACACGCTCCACAAGACGGACAACGAATGGCCGCGCATTCAGTTCGCTGAGCCGCACGGGCAAGGCGGTTGCCCGTGCATCCCGGATGCGCTCACCGATTGTCGCGGCGAATTCCTCATCCATAACTTCGAGATCGATCTCGAAGTTCAATCGCAGCGAACGCGGATCGAGATTGGAAGAGCCGATGTAGCTCCAGCGCCCGTCGATCACCAGAAGCTTGGAATGGTTGAAAGCCCCCGTCGCCCGCCAGATGCGGCAGTAATTCTTCAGCATCTGGTCGAACTGCGCCGTCATCGCCCTGTCGACAAGCACCAGATTGTTGCTTTTGGGCACGATGATATCCACCACGACTCCCCGCCTTGCTGCGGTAATCAGCGCCGAAATAAGCTCCCGATCGGGGAGAAAATAGGGCGACATGATGAGAATGGAGGAACGGGCGACGGAAAACGCGCCCATCAGCATCTTGTGACTGGTCTCGATGCTTTTATCCGGCCCGGAGGAGCAGACGCGGGCGACGATCTGCGAGCCCGGCACGCCATCGGGAATGGCGATATCCCAGACCGGCGCATCCAGAACCTCCTTTGTCGTGAAGCGCCAGTCCTCTGCGGCGATGGAGAAAAAATCCGATACCACCGGCCCGGTGATCTTGAAATGCGTGTCGTGCGACTGGCTTTCGCCGCCAAATTCCCGGGTGAAACCCTCGCGGATATTCATGCCGCCGCTGAACGCGATGCGCCCGTCCACCACCAGGATCTTGCGGTGGGTGCGCAGATTGGCATAAGGCAACCGCAGCCCCATGATGACGTTGCCGTTGAAGACATCGCAGACGATGCCCTTTTCCCTGAGCGTCGGCAGGATGCTCGGCACGGAATAACGCGCACCCACCGCGTCCACCAGCACCCGCACCTCCACGCCGCGGAACTTCGCCCTTTCGAGCGCCGCGACAAAGCGGGCGCCGATCCGGTCATTGTCGAAAATATATGTTTCGAGGATGATCGACCGCTTCGCCTCCCCGATCGCCTCCAGCATGGCGGCATAGGCAACATCCCCCGTCAACAGCGGTTCGATGCCGTTGCCGGTCGTCAGCGCGTGCCGGGTCACCCGGTCGCCCAGCGTCTTCATCGCCTCGAAACGGCGGCCGAAGCGTTCGGCTATCAGTTCGCCGCCGGCATCCAGGCGCGCCACGCGATCCATGATCTCGTCCTGCATGAAGGAGCGCTGCTGCGTGATGTTCGACCTGCGAATGCGGTTGATGCCGGCAATCGCGTAGATGACCGCGCCGACGATGGGCGACAGCACGATGACGCCGACCCAGCCAAGTGCGGAGCGCACCTCCTCCTTCGTCATCGTGGCATGAACGGCCGCCACGGTTCCCATCAAAATCGAGAGAACGGCAAGGATATGCGGCCAATAGGCAATGACGAGATCAAGCATGGCACAACTATAGAGTACTTCGGCAATCTCGCAATGACAGGCAGGGAGCGCTGGCGGAAACAAAGAACCTGACCGCGCCATGCTTTTGCGGGACAGACCCTTGCGGGATTAGCGGTGGAAACCGGCCTTGCGATATGTCATGAGAGCGCATCTTGATCTTTAGGCAGGGGTTCTTGCGGGCTTTCTGCGATGTTGGAAAGCAAGAAGGCCGTGATGCAGGAAAATACCCAGGGCGCCGTCATCGTCATCTCCAGCCACGTCATGCGTGGTTCCGTCGGCAATCGCGCGGCAGTCTTTGCGCTGGAGACGCTGGGTTATCCGGTCTGGGCGGTGCCCACCATCGTCATGCCCTGGCATCCCGGCCACGGCCCATCCACCCGCATGCGCTTCCAGGATGACGACTTCGACAAGGCGATGACCGACCTCGAAAACGCCAAATGGATCGGCGAGGTCAAGGCGGTTCTAACAGGTTATTTCGGCAGCGCGGCGCAGGTGCGCTCCGTCGCAAGGCTGATCCGCAATCTGAAGGAAAAGAACCCGGCGCTGATTTACGCCTGTGACCCGGTGATGGGCGATCTGGGCGGGCTCTACATTCCGCTTGAGACCGCCGAAGCCATCCGCGACCACCTCATCCCGCTTGCCACCGTCGCCACGCCGAACCGTTATGAACTGGCCTGGATGAGCGGTGCGGAACTTGAAACCAACAATGCCATCATGGATGCCGCGCTCGCGCTCGGCCCGCCGAAAATGCTGGTCACCTCAGCCGTGCCGATGATGACGGGCGGCACCGGCAACCTCTACCTCAGCGGCCGCCACGCGCTGCTTGCCGAACACCGCGCCATCGAGAATGCGCCGAACGGTCTTGGCGACCTGATGTCGGCCCTGTTCCTCGCCCGCCTGCTGGAAGGCATGGATGACGAAAAGGCGCTGCAGCTGGCGACCGCCAGCGTGTTCGAAATTCTGGCCCGCACCAAAAAACGCGACATGAACGAACTGACGCTGGAGACGGACTCTTCAAGCCTCTCCACACCCATGGCCATGGTGCAGATGCGTCATCTCTTGCATCCTTCACGCGGCAAGCGCAAATAGCGTCTCAAGGATTGGTCTTCAACGCGCCAGGTTCGCTCCGTGATCTTGGTCCAAGCACAACGGTACTGCGATAGATGAAAGATTTTCCGGAAAACCTCCTCAACGGCTACAAGAACTTCATGAGCGGCCGCTATGTCGACGAGCGCGAAAGATATCGCGTTCTGGCCGAGACCGGACAGAAACCGCAGACCCTGTTCATTGCCTGTTGCGACTCCCGTTCGGCGCCGGAAACCATTTTCGACTGCGGGCCGGGAGAGCTTTTCGTCGTCCGCAATGTCGCCAACATGGTGCCGCCCTTCGAGCCTGATGGCCAGTACCACGCCACTTCGGCAGCCATCGAATATGCCGTCCAGGTTCTGAAGGTGAAGGACATCGTTGTCATGGGGCATGGCCGCTGCGGCGGCATTCAGGCGGCGCTCGATCCCAATCTCGAGCCGCTATCCCCGGGCGATTTCATCGGCAAATGGATGAACATGGTCAAGTCGGCGGCCGAACAGATCCAGAGCAACGACGTCATGACCGCCTCCGAGCGGCAGACGGCGCTGGAGCGGGTTTCCATCCGCAACTCCATCGCCAACCTGCGCGGCTTCCCCTTCGTCAAGGCGCAGGAAACTGCCGGCAAGGTGAAACTGCACGGCGCATGGTTCGATATTTCGACCGGCGAATTGTGGGTGATGGATGGTAAAACGGGTGATTTCCGCCGTCCGGATCTGTGAGTGAAGCGGATTGAGAGAGCGAGACGTCCTGGGTGGCTATTAATCTGCCCGGCAATCAAACCTCTCCTTCACCGTCCTCGGGCTTGACCCGAGGATCCACAACCTGACGCGCGATGGATCCTCGGGTCAAGCCCGAGGATGACGTCGATCATGCGGA
>QFOL01000380.1:4405-4940 GCA_003241215.1 Agrobacterium fabrum | reverse complement strand
AGCCTTGGTAACGATGAGGAAATCCGGGCCATCGAGGAAGGCAAGGATTTCCGGTGTCGTCGTCACGGCATTCTTGCCGAGGCGCAGCACGCGGACATCGGGGTCGCTGAGGCTGCCGAGGCCAACGCCGTCACCGCGCTCGATCTTCGCGTTCTTCCCCTTGCCGGAATAGGTGTAGTCACGCATCCCAAGGAAGGTGAAATTGTCGTTGCGAAGCCAGTTGAGGAATTCGACCGCCTCCGTCCGTTCGGCCTTGCGCCGCGACGAGCCGCGTTTCGACAATTCCTCCAGTGCCTCGTCTAGCTTAGCCAGCATGGGCCGCCAGTCGCGATAGGCGGATTCCACCTGCTTGAGTACAAAGCGCAGCCGCTCTTCAAGTGCCGACGCTCCCTGCTGCGAAAGCGGTGCGATGTGCAGCTGGATAAGACTTATATTACCGGCCGGATCATCATCGGGCTCGGCAAGGCGGTAACCACCCTTCGCATCATCGTCTCGGACGAGGATCGGGTGCACGGCAAGATAAAGACCACGATAA
>QFOL01000380.1:0-4385 GCA_003241215.1 Agrobacterium fabrum | reverse complement strand
ACTTGGGAAATGCTGATATGAGGGGTGTCCCCGGTCCATCGCGAAAGCGCCTGGAAACTGTGGGCGGCACTCGCCGCCAGCATCTCGGCGGAATAATATTCTATATCGTCGACACTTGCCCTTCCATAAAGAATACCAGGATCAAGAAATTCGACATTTTCGGCAATTGCCTGCTGGCGCGCTTTTTCGATCTGTTTTTCGCGTTTTGGATTGTTTCTGTAGCCCATTTGACGTGGATTCCTCCAAAAATCACACTTTAATATAAAAAAGCATCGCCAATTTGCGGATTTTGCCTTTTCAGTCGAATCGGATATTGGCGTGGAATTACGAAGAGTTTAAGAGGCTATCGTGTTTCTTCAGGCGGTAAGTGAAATTTTTTTGCTTCTTTTCTCGCGAGGCTCAGTTTAGAAGCA
Source organism: Agrobacterium fabrum (assembly GCA_003241215.1). Taxonomy (GTDB): domain Bacteria; phylum Pseudomonadota; class Alphaproteobacteria; order Rhizobiales; family Rhizobiaceae; genus Agrobacterium; species Agrobacterium fabrum_A. The sequence continues at coordinate 3,972 of QFOL01000380.1, read as the reverse complement.
TACGACAGTATTTTTGCGGCTAATTTTTAAGCGGTTCTTGAGCCGCAATGTGATGTTGCGGCCACGGTTGAAGCAAATTATTGATTTGCGCCTATTTTTGTGGTACACCAACAACACTGATCCACAGCGCGGCATTTGTGTGCCCAAAAACACCACGAAAGCAACACCTCTTTTGCACGCGGTTTCCGTGACATATCGAGCGTTTACGTTATCGAACCCCGCGAGGCGGGAAGGTGTATTTTTGCGTGCACGGCTGGACCAGTGCGGAATCACCTGACGGTTCCCCCGTCTCATCAGGGCCTGACCGACCCAACCCCGGCATCCCCGGGTATGTAACAGGGAGTTTTTAGAACGAATGACGACCCAGCAGAAGAAATCTCCAGCACATCACGGCTTTAAAACCGGTGAAGCGATTGTGTATCCCGCTCATGGTGTCGGTACCATTTCTGCCATCGAGGAACAAGAAGTCGCCGGCATGAAGCTTGAGCTTTTTGTCATTGATTTCGAAAAAGACAAGATGCATCGGCATGCGCAAGCTTTCCGAAGGCGATTTTGTCGAGCGGGCGCTGAAAGTGGTGCAGGGCAAGGCGCGTGTGAAGCGTACCATGTGGTCGCGCCGCGCGCAGGAATATGATGCGAAGATCAATTCCGGCGATCTCATCGCGATTGCGGAAGTCGTTCGCGATCTCTACCGCGCGGAAAACCAGCCGGAGCAGTCCTATTCCGAGCGTCAGCTTTACGAAGCCGCTCTCGACCGCATGGCGCGCGAAATCGCCGCCGTCAACAAGATGTCCGAAACCGAGGCTGTTCGCCTGGTGGAAGTGAACCTTGCCAAGGGTCCCAAGCGCGGCAAGACCGTCGAAGAGGACGATTCTCAGGACGAAGCCGCTTAATAACCGGCTTTTTCCCTATAAAAAAACCCGCCTTATTGGCGGGTTTTTTGTTGGCCGATTGCCGCGTGGAGATCACAGAATGCGGATTTTGGCACCGCCGCGCAGATGCGGCAGAATGCGGCGCATGTCTCGCGGGTTCAGGGCGACGCAGCCGGCGGTCGGCTCGTAGCCCGGCCGGATCAGATGCATGAAGATTGCCGAGCCGCGGTTGCGGCTTCTCGAGGTAATGTTCCAGTCGAGCACCAGGCAGACGTCGTAAAGACCATCCCTGCGCATCATCTCCTCGTGGCTCGATACAAAGGGCGCCTTGACCAGCCTGTTGTAATTGGCGTTGCGCGGCTCGTCGCACCACAGCATGGACTTTCTCGTCCGCTGCATCGGCAGTGCCGTGGCGATAGCGGCGTTTCGGTCGCCACGATAAAAACCGTATAGCAGGCGGGTGGTGGAAATGGGTGATTTTCCGTCTCCCTCGCGTTTCAGCACGGTGCGTCCGTTGCGTCCGATTGCGGCGGGAAAGGTGAGATGTCCGAGCTGAACGATCGCCCGGCTTATTTTCAAAGGGGCAGGCCGAACCATGAGCGTCAATGCGCGTTTATGTTGCTTTAGGGGCTGTTTGCTCATGTTTTTCACGAGATTTTGCTTTGCAGGTTATCTAACGTGAAGTCATAGCACTTCGTAATATCATGGCAATGGGTTGACCTTTTATCGGCAAACCGCTGAATTGGCTGACAATTAGAGCACCATGCGTTCTTTTGGATGTATGGGAAACGCTCTAACTCTTTTAAACTGGGCATTGTGATTTCCGAAATCGTGCGCGATTTTCGGCCGGTGCACTAAAGTAAGAAAGGCTGAGACTCCGAATGACGGCTCGCACTATCCTTCTGGTGGACGATGACGACGATCTTCGGGAGACGCTGACCGAGCAACTGTCTCCCTATGAGGAATTCTCGCTTCTGAGCGGCGCAAATGCTGCGCAGGCAATGCAGACCGCAAAGACCGCCCAGGTCGATCTTCTCATCATGGATGTCGGCCTTCCCGATATGGACGGCCGTGAGGCGGTTAAGCTGCTGCGCAAGGCTGGCTTCAAGGCGCCGATCATCATGCTGACCGGGCATGACACCGATTCCGATACGATCCTCGGGCTCGAAGCCGGGGCCAATGATTATGTGACGAAGCCGTTCCGCTTCGCCGTGCTTCTGGCGCGCATCCGGGCGCAGCTGCGTCAATATGAACAGAGCGAGGACGCGGTCTTTACCGTTGGTCCCTATCAGTTCAAGCCCAGCCAGAAGCTGCTGACGACCGAAGACGGCAAGAAAATCCGGCTGACGGAAAAGGAAGCCGCGATCATTCGTTATCTCTACCGTGCCGGCAGCACCGTCGTGACCCGCGATGTCCTGCTTGAAGAGGTCTGGGGTTACAATTCCGGCGTGACCACGCATACGCTCGAAACGCATGTCTACCGCCTGCGTCAGAAGATCGAGCGCGACCCGTCCAACGCCGAAATTCTGGTGACAGAGAACGGCGGCTACAAGATCGTTCCCTGACACGGGCGTCTTTTTCATCGTCACATGTCATGTTTGAAAAACCGAGCTGCGCATCCGAAAAGGTGCGCGGCGTTCTAATATCTTGTATTTTGAAGGCTGATATTGGAAAACCGCTATAGTGATGCAGGCGGTTTCCCGGAGTAGCAATCGACATGGCCTTGACGGACGACATCATTCTGCTGGGGCAAGTGCCGCTATTCGCCGGGTTCAGCGACGATCAGTTGCGGCTCATCGCCTTCGGCGCGGAACGCCGTCGTGTCTCGGCGGGACAGACATTGTTCCGGGAACATTCGCCGGCGGAATGCGCCTTCGCCGTGACATCAGGCCATTTCGAACTGTTCACCGCCGGGCGGGACGGCAAGCCCGTGCTGCAGGCGACGCCCGGCAAGGGTGCGCTGCTTTCGGAACTTGCGCTATTCACGCTCTGCGAACGAAAGTTCACCGCCATCGCAGCCGAGGATTCCGAAGTCATCCGGATAACCCGCATCCTCTTCCACCGGCTGGTGGAGGAGTTTCCGGAGGTTGCCGATATCGTATCGGCGCGCATTCGCGACAATATAGCGGCCCTGGCGGCGGGTGCGGCCCGTTTGCAGAACCGCTTCGCCTGACATCAAGTCAAACGTAGTGGTTCAGAACCGGAAATGGGCGGTGACGGGAACATGGTCTGATGGCCGGTTCCATCCGCGGGCCTCGCGCAATATGTCGATTTTTTCAAGCGAGGAGCCGAGATCCTGCGACGACCAGATGTGGTCGAGGCGGCGGCCGCGATCTGCCGCTTCCCAATCCTTGGCGCGATAGCTCCACCAGGTATAGATCTTTTCCGTCTCCGGCACGTTCAGCCGCATCAGATCGAGCCAGTTGCCCTTCTTCATGATGTCGAGCATTCCCTCGGTTTCCACCGGCGTATGGCTGACGATCTTCAGCAACTGTTTGTGCGACCAGACGTCGTTTTCAAGCGGTGCAATGTTGAGATCGCCGACGAGAATGGATGAGGTGCCGGGCACGCCATCGGCGCGAAGCGCCTTCATTTCCTCGATGAAATCGAGCTTGTGGCCGAATTTCGGGTTTATCGACCGGTCGGGTTCGTCGCCGCCGGCCGGCACGTAGAAGTTATGCAGCCGCACACGGCGCGATCCGACTTCAAAAATCGCGGAAATGTGCCGCGCATCGCCGATACCGCAATAGTCCTGGCGGTGGTCTTCGATCAGCGGAATTTTCGAGGCGATGGCGACGCCGTGATAGCCTTTCTGGCCGTGGATGATGACGTGCTCATAACCGAGCGCCTTCAGCGGTTTCATCGGAAATTCGCCATTCGGGCATTTGGTTTCCTGCAGGCAGAGAATGTCGGGCTTGTAGCGCACGAGAAACTGCTCAACGATCGGCATTCTGAGCCTGACGGAGTTGATGTTCCAGGTGGTTATCGAAAACGACATGCATGTGCTCCGCTTTTACTGCCGCGAACCGCATGGCCCGTGACATGTTTCCGGGGCGCAGGCTTATAACATCGTGATGAAAACGGGAATTTATTTTAGCGC
>QFOL01000052.1 GCA_003241215.1 Agrobacterium fabrum | reverse complement strand
CGGCTGCGAAATGTCGCCGAGCAGCAGTCCCGGCCAGCCGATCTTCTGGGCATCCTGCGAAAATTGCTCGAGGAAGGAAATAAGCTGCGGCTGGCCCCAGCGCCGGTTGCGCGAAAGGCGCATGGCCTGCCAGCCGGGACCGTCGGTCGGCATGGCGATGGCGCCGGATTGGCAGCCCTTGGCATAGGAACCGATGGGCTGGGAGGCGGCGGCTGAGGGCAGGGCCATGTGGCCGAATACCTCTTTCGCGGGCCTGTCTTCCGCCGACGCGGTCTCCATCTGCAGCTGCAGGGCCGAGGCGACCGAGATCGCCAGCATGGCCGCCTTGAAAACTCTAGATGATCCCGCCGTCATATAGTCGTGCCCGTTCGATCAGGTGATTCTCTTCCCCTCAAGATAAACTGGAACGGGATTTTGTTGAAACCATGTTTCGCCCGGTATCTCGCAAAGCGGGGATAAAGACGCCGATAAAGAGCTTGTGAGTCAGCGCATCTGTTTTTTGCCAATCTTTCTTTTATGCTCTCTCCGACAAGTATGAAAACAGGGACATTCCCCGATGATATTGGCACCACTGAAATCCCGTCTCCTCATCGCGTTCGCGGCATCCGCCCTGCTGATACCGCCGGCGGCTTCCGCCCAGTCAGCGGATGTCTGGCGAAAGGGGATTTCGACGGTCGGGGAACTGAAACATCCCGATGGTTTCGACCATTTCGACTATGTGAATACCAGGGCGCCGAAGGGCGGTACGCTGCGCCTGTCGACATCAGGCACTTTCGATACGCTCAATCCGCTGCTTGCCAAGGGCGAGGCGGCAACGGGCCTCTCGCTGGTTTTCGATACGCTGATGAAATCGACGGAAGAGGAGCTGTCGGCCTCCTATGGTTTGCTGGCCGAGGGCGTGAGCTATCCCGACGATATTTCGAAAGCCACCTTCCGGCTGCGCGCGGAGGCCAAATGGGCCGACGGCAAGCCGGTGACGCCTGATGATGTCGTCTTCAGCTTCGAAAAAGCGAAGGATCTGAGCCCGCAACTCGCGACTTATTACACCCACGTCACCAAGGCGGAGGTGAGCGGCGAAAGGGACATCACCTTTATCTTCGATGAAAAGAACAATCGCGAATTGCCGCAGATCGTCGGGCAGTTGCTGATCGTTCCCAGGCACTGGTGGGAAGGTGTCGGCCCGGACGGCAAGCCGCGTGACATATCGCGCGGCACGCTGGAGCCGGTCATGGGCTCGGGCGCCTATAAGATCGCAGCCGTCTCTCCCGGCTCGTCCATCACTTATGAACGCCGCGACGACTACTGGGGCAAGGACGTCAATGTGAATGTGGGGATGAACAATTTCAAAACCATCGGCTACACCTTCTTTGCTGATCAGGATGTGGAATTCCAGGCCTTCAAATCCGGCACCGTCGATTTCCGCCAGGAAGCCTCCTCCAGCCGCTGGGTCACGGGTTATGATTTCCCGGCCGTCAAGGAAGGCCGTGTCAAGAAAGAGGAACTGCCGAATATTTATCGCTCCGTCGGCATCATGCAGGCCTTCGTGCCGAATATGCGGCGCGAGAAGTTCCAGAACCCGAAACTGCGCAAGGCGCTGAACTACGCTTTCGATTTCGAGGAGCTGAACCGCACGCTGGCTTACGGCCAGTTCCAGCGCATCAACAGCTTCTTCATGGGCAGCGAGCTGGCCTCCTCCGGCCTTCCGACCGGCCGCGAACTGGAAATTCTCCAGGAGCTGAAGGATCAGGTCCCGCCGGAAGTCTTCACGACAGAATACCGCAACCCCGTCGCGGGTGATCCCGCCAAGCAGCGGGACAATCTGCGCGAGGCCGTCAAGCTGATGAAGGAGGCCGGTTATGAGCTGCGCGGTAACCGCATGGTCAATGCGGCGACCGGCCAGCAGCTCGACATGGAGTTTCTGATCGATTCATCTGGCATGGAAAGAACCATCCTGCCCTATGTCCAGAATCTGAAGAAGATCGGTATCAATGCGACGATCCGCACCGTCGACGCCTCGCAATATACCAACCGCACCCGCAGCTTCGATTTCGACGTTGCGGTCAAGCTCTGGGCGACATCGGCCAATCCCGGAAACGAGCAGGCGGATTTCTGGGGTTCGGCGGCGGCCGACCGGCAGGGCTCCAACAATCTCGCGGGCATCAAGAACCCCGCCGTCGACGCTCTGGTCAGAAAGGTCATATTTGCGCCCGATCGGGATGAACAGGTGGCCGCCGCGCGGGCGCTCGACCGGGTGCTTCTGGCAAACAGCTACGTCATACCGCAATTTTACCGCGGCGAGATGTTCATCGCCTACTGGAACACGCTTATCCGCCCTGAAAACCTGCCGCAATATGGCGTCGGTTTTCCGGACGCATGGTGGTCCAGCCAGGCCGGAAACTGACGCCGGCCTTGCTTTCGCGGCTAAGGCTTGATTCACATAGGGCGAGACGAATCGCTTGGCGCGCGCAGGGCGCTTTCACGAAAGGACCGGGTTTGACTGAAACGAAAACCGCTAACGCAACGGCCGGGGGCAGAGGCTGATGGGCGCCTATATTCTCAGGCGTCTGGCGCTGATGATCCCGACCATCATCGGCATCATGGGCATTTCGTTTCTTGTCATCCAGTTCGCACCGGGCGGGCCGGTGGAACAGGTTGTGGCGCAGCTGACCGGCCAAGGTGACAGCGCCTCCGACCGGCTGTCAGGCGGTGGCGATCTTCTCGGCCAGTCCGGCGGTTTCGATGAAAGCGGCTCGAAATATCGCGGCGCACAGGGTCTCGATCCGGAACTGATCGCCAAGCTTGAGAAACAGTTTGGTTTCGACAAGCCGCCGCTGACCCGCTTTCTGGAAATGATGTGGAATTACATCCGCTTCGATTTCGGCGACAGCTTCTTCCGCAATTCCTCCGTCATCGATCTCATCATCGACAAGCTGCCGGTGTCCGCCTCGCTCGGCTTCTGGATCCTGATCATCTCCTACATCATCTCCATTCCGCTCGGCATCAAGAAGGCGGTTTCCGACGGTTCGACCTTCGATGTCTGGACATCGGGCATCATCATCATCGGTTATGCCGTGCCGAGCTTCCTGTTCGGTATCCTGCTCATCGTGCTTTTCGCCGGCGGCTCCTTCTTCGACTGGTTTCCCCTGCGGGGTCTGGTGTCGGATAATTTTGACCAGCTGAACTGGTGGCAGAAGATCATCGACTATTTCTGGCACCTGACCCTGCCGCTGATCGCGCTGTCGCTTTCGGCCTTTGCGACAACGACGCTGCTGACCAAGAACTCCTTCATCGATGAGATCAAGAAGCAATATGTCATCACCGCCCGCGCCAAGGGCCTTACCGAACGCAAGGTTTTGTATGGCCATGTCTTCCGCAACGCGATGCTGATCGTGATCGCCGGTTTTCCGGGGGCCTTCATTTCGGCCTTCTTCACCGGCTCGCTGCTGATCGAGAATATTTTCTCGCTGGATGGCCTCGGCCGCCTCGGTTATCTCTCGGTCGTCAACCGTGACTATCCGATCGTCTTCGGCACGCTCTTCATCTTCTCCCTGATGGGCCTCGTCGTCGGCCTTCTCTCCGATCTCATCTATACGTGGATCGATCCGCGCATCGATTTCGAGCGGAGGGACGTGTGATGACGCTCGCCCAACCCGCTGACACCGACATGCTGGCAAAACCGAAACGCCCATGGTTCTCGCCGACGACAAAACGCCGCTGGCAGAACTTCAAGGCGAACCGCCGCGGTTACTGGTCCTTCTGGCTGTTCCTGATCCTGTTTTTCCTGAGCCTGATGGCGGAATTCATCGCCAATGACAAACCCGTTCTCGCCTCCTACAAGGGCGAGCTTCTGGTGCCGGTCATGGTCGATTATCCGGAAGAAAAATTCGGCGGCTTCCTTGCCCAGACCGATTACAAATCCTCCTTCATCCAGGATGAGATCAACGCCAATGGCTGGATGATCTGGCCGCCGATCCGCTATTCCTATCAGACGGTGAATTCCAATATTCCCCATTCGGCGCCCACGGCGCCCTTCTGGCTGATGGATGAAAAGGAGCGGTGCTCGGCCTATCCTCAGGGTAATGCCGACCCCGGCTGTACGCTGGGCAATCTCAACTGGCTCGGAACCGACAATCAGGCGCGCGACGTCACGGCGCGGATGATCTACGGTTTCCGCATCTCCGTGCTTTTCGGCCTGACGCTGACGATCGCCTCGGCCCTCGTCGGCGTGACCGCCGGCGCCATCCAGGGTTATTTCGGCGGTTGGACCGACCTGCTGTTGCAGCGTTTCATCGAAATCTGGTCGTCCATGCCAGTGCTCTACATCCTGCTCATCATCGCGGCCATCCTGCCGCCGGGCTTCTTCGTGCTGCTCGGCATCATGCTGCTTTTTTCATGGGTCGGCTTCGTCGGCATCGTGCGGGCGGAATTCCTGCGGGCCAGAAACTTCGAATATGTCCGTGCCGCCCGTGCGCTCGGCGTGGGTAACTGGACGATCATGTTCCGCCACCTTCTGCCCAACGCCATGGTAGCGACGCTGACCTTCCTGCCCTTCATCCTCTCGGGTTCGATCACGACGCTCACCTCGCTCGATTTTCTCGGTTTCGGCATGCCGCCGGGATCGCCGTCGCTGGGTGAGATGATTGCGCAGGGCAAGAACAACCTTCAGGCGCCCTGGCTCGGCCTCACCGCCTTCTTCACCATGTCCATCATGCTGTCGCTCCTGATCTTCATCGGCGAGGCCGTTCGCGACGCCTTCGATCCACGCAAGACGTTCCGGTGATTGCCATGACGGAAACAACTATCCAGCCGCTTCTCTCCGTCCGTGATCTCTCCGTCGCCTTCCATCAGGGTGGTGCGACCACGGTCGCCGTTGATCATGTGTCCTTCGATCTGATGCCGGGCGAAGTTGTCGCCCTCGTCGGCGAGTCCGGTTCGGGCAAGTCGGTGACGGCGAATTCCATCCTCAAATTGCTGCCCTATCCGGCGGCCAGCCACCCGTCGGGAAAAATCCTGTTCGATGGCAAGGACATGCTGACCCTGCCGGAGCGGGCGCTGCGCGCGGTGCGCGGCAACGACATCACCATGATCTTCCAGGAGCCGATGACTTCGCTCAATCCGCTCCACACCATCGAGCGGCAGATCGGCGAAATCCTGGAACTGCATCAGGCGATCACCGGGGCTGCAGCGCGCGAGCGCACGCTGGAGCTTTTGCGCCAGGTCGGCATTCGCGAACCGGAAAAGCGGCTGAAGGCCTATCCGCATGAATTGTCCGGCGGCCAGCGCCAGCGTGTGATGATCGCCATGGCGCTCGCCAACCGGCCGAAACTGCTGATCGCCGATGAGCCGACCACGGCGCTGGACGTAACCGTGCAGGCGCAGATTCTCGAGCTGCTCGGCGATCTGAAAAGACAGCACGGCATGTCCATGTTGTTCATCACCCACGATCTCGGCATCGTCCGCAAATTTGCCGATCGCGTCTGCGTCATGACCAAGGGCAAGATCGTCGAAACCGGCACGGTGGAGCAGGTGTTCACCGATCCGCAGCACGCCTATACGCGTCATCTTCTGGCAGCGGAGCCGAAGGGCGAGCCGCCGCATTCCGATGCCGGCAAACCGGTGGTCATGCAGGGCGACGACATCAAGGTCTGGTTTCCGATCAAGGCCGGGCTGATGCGCCGGGTGGTCGACCATGTGAAGGCGGTTGACGGCATCGATATTACCCTGCGCGCCGGCCAGACGGTCGGCGTGGTGGGCGAATCCGGCTCCGGCAAGACGACGCTCGGTCTAGCTCTCTCGCGGCTGATCGCCTCGCAGGGCCGCATCAGCTTTATCGGCCAGTCAATTGACAGCTATTCCTATGAGATGATGAAGCCGCTCAGGAACCGGCTGCAGGTGGTGTTCCAGGATCCCTATGGTTCGCTCAGCCCGCGGATGTCGGTGGGCGAAATCGTCGCCGAGGGCCTGAAGGTGCATGAGCGGTCGTTATCGGCCGACGAGCGCGATACGCGTGTTGCCACGGCGCTGGAGGAGGTCGGGCTCGATCCGGCCACCCGCTGGCGCTACCCGCATGAATTTTCCGGCGGCCAGCGCCAGCGCATCGCGATTGCGCGCGCCATGGTGCTGAAGCCGCGCTTTGTCATGCTGGACGAGCCGACATCCGCACTCGACATGAGCGTGCAGGCGCAGGTGGTCGATCTGCTGCGCGATCTCCAGGCAAAACATGAGCTCGCCTACCTCTTCATCAGCCACGACCTGAAGGTGGTAAAAGCGCTGGCCAATGACCTGATCGTCATGCGCCACGGCAAGGTGGTGGAGAGCGGCCCGGCGGCGGAAGTTTTCGCCAGCCCGCAGCAGGACTATACGAAAGCGCTTCTTGCGGCGGCCTTCCATATCGAGGCGGTAGAAACGAAAGCGGTCAGCCAGTAAGGCGCATCACGTTTCCATTAAAGCAATGATTTTTCTGTTGCTTCGCGAAAAATGCCGACCCATGTTGCATGGCACGTGACACGGAAACGGATTGATTGCCATGGCAGCGGATGTGATCGTTTTGGGGGCGGGGATCATCGGGGTCTCCACCGCCCTGCAACTGGCCCGAAGGGGCAAGTCGGTGGTGCTGGTGGACCGGCGCGGGCCGGGCGAGGAGACCTCTTTCGGCAATGCCGGCCTGATCCAGAGAGAAGGCGTCGTGCCTTACGCCTTCCCGCAGGATCTGGCGCTGCTGCTGCGTTATTCCCTGAACAACAGCATCGATGCCCGTTATCATCTCTCGGCCCTGCCGAAGATCGCGCCTTTTCTTGGCCGCTACTGGTATAATTCCGCAGCCACGCGCCACGCGGCGATCGCCCGCGCCTATGCGCCGCTCATCGAACATTCGATCTCCGAACACAGCATCCTCATCGATGAAGCAAAGGCCGGCGATCTCATCGTGAAAAATGGCTGGATGGAAGCCTACAGGACCGCCGCAAGGCGGGACGCTGATTATGCCTTTGCCGAGCGTCTGGCGCGGGACCACGGCATTTCCCACACCAGACTCGATGCCGAAGAGCTGGCAGCGGCCGAACCGCATCTCAGCCGGGATTTTGTCGGCGGCCTGAAATGGAATGACCCGTGGTCGGTGCTCGACCCGCATGCGCTGACGCTGGCCTATCTCAAACTTTTCGAAAGCCTCGGCGGAACCTTTATCCGCGGTGACGCCTCCACTCTCAGCCAGACGACAAGCGGCTGGACGGTGCGCACCGAAACCGGTGCGGCCGAGGCGGAACATGCCGTCGTGGCGCTGGGCCCCTGGGCGGATACGGTGACGGAGAGGCTGGGTTATCGCTTTCCGCTCGGCGTGAAACGCGGTTACCACATGCATTACGCGCCGCAGGAGGGAACGAGGCTCAACAACTGGCTGATCGATGCCGAGCGCGGTTATTTCCTGGCGCCGATGCGCAAGGGGATTCGCCTGACGACGGGTGCGGAATTTGCCGAGCGCGATGCGCCGAAATCCCCCGTGCAGATCGAGCGGGCGGAACGGGTGGCCCGCACTGTCTTCCCCCTTGGTGGCCGGCTCGACGCGGAACCATGGATGGGCGCGCGACCCTGCACGCCGGACATGATGCCGATCATCGGCAAGGCCCCGCGTCATAAAACACTATGGTTTGCCTTTGGGCATGCCCATCACGGTCTGACGCTTGGACCCATTACTGGCCGCGTGCTTGCGGAAACCATGTTGGGAGAAGCGCCGGTCATCGCCATTGACGCCTATCGCGCGGAAAGGTTCAATCCCTGAAACGGAATCCACTGGCCTTCCTGTGACAGGCCACGTAACATGGTTCCATGCACAGGGGAAAAGGGGCAAACGTCATCATGGTGGCGCGGTTTCTCATCTATCAGCAGCAGGACGATTTTCGTTAGCGAAACTCGCTGCGCATGGAACGAGATGGAAACGGCTTGCTGGTGCATGATGGATGATATTGAGAACGCAAAGAAATTTTTCGCCGATAACCCCGATATCGAAATTCTCGAAGCTTTCGTCATAGACGCGAACGGTGTTCCGCGCGGCAAATGGATTCCGCGCGAACGGGCAATCGACGTGCTTGAGAAGGGAATGGCGATCCCCCGCTCCGTCTACGCGCTCGATATCTGGGGCCGGGATGTGCACGCCGCGGGGCTTGCAGAAGGCACGGGCGACCCGGACGGTTTTTGCTTCCCCGTTCCCGGCACGCTGTCGCGGGTGACATGGCTTGGCCGTCCTACGGCGCAGGTTCTGCTGGCGATGAAAAACCCGGATGGAAGCGGCTTCTACGGTGATCCGCGCCATGTTCTGGCGCAGGTTCTGAACGTCTATAAAAAAGCCGGTCTCACGCCCGTCGTGGCGACCGAACTCGAATTTTACCTGATCGATCCCGTCCGTTCCGCGCTCGATCCCGTCCGTCCGCCGCACAGCCGCGAGGGCCGTTGGCATACGGGCCAGACGCAGGTTCTGTCGATTTCCGAATTGCAGGATTTCGAGGATGTCTTCCACGATATCGCCACGGCCTGCCGCGCACAGGGCGTGCTTGCGGATACGACGCTGCGGGAAAACGGGCCGGGGCAATATGAGATCAACCTCAATCACGTGCCGGACGCGTTGCGGGCCGCCGACTTTGCCGTCTTCCTGAAGCGCATCGTCAAGGGTGTGGCGCGCCGGCATGATCTCGATGCCACTTTCATGGCCAAGCCTTACGGGTTGCAGGCAGGCAACGGCATGCATGTGCATTTTTCCGTTCTCGATAGGGACGGCAGGAACATCTACGCCGGGGAGAACGGCCCCTCGGATGCGCTGTTGCATTCGGTCGGCGGCCTGTTGGAGAACATGGGGGAAAGCATGGCGATCTTCGCTCCCCATGCCAATTCCTATCGTCGCCTGACGCCGAGCGAACATGCGCCGACCTATGCCTCGTGGGGCATCGACAACCGTTCCGCGGCGGTGCGCGTCATCGTTGCCAGCAAGGCCGCCACCCGCATCGAACACCGGGTCGCCGGCGCCGATACCAATCCCTATCTCGTTGTCGCGATGATCCTAAGCGCCGCGCTTGCCGGCATGAAGGAGAAGCGCCAGCCGGGCGGCGCGATTGCAGGTGACAGCCATGCCATCAATCATGAGCCGCTGCCCACCAACTGGGACTACGCTTTGCAGCGCTTCACGCGGTCCAGCTTTGCCTATGCGACGCTCGGCCAGAAGTACCGCACGCTGTTTTCCGCCTGCAAGCAGCAGGAACTCTCCGAATTTTCCCTGCGTGTAACCGACGTCGAATATGACGCCTATATCAGGACGGTGTGAAATGGCTGAGGTAACGAACATTCCCAATCCCGGCCATACGTCGTCATGGTATGCGGCCTCCGCCAATGTCAAAACCGTGCGGCCGACGCTAGAAGGTGCGCTGGACGCTGATGTCTGCATCATCGGCGGCGGCTTCACCGGCATTTCCGCTGCCCTCGAACTCAGTGAACGCGGTTATTCCGTCATCGTTCTTGAAGGCGTGCGGGTCGCTTTCGGCGCTTCGGGGCGCAATGGCGGTCAGATCGTCAACGGTTATAGCCGCGATCTCGAAACCATTGCCGGCCGTTACGGACACGAAAAGGCGGTGAAACTCGGTGAAATGTCGCTGGAAGGCGGTGCGATCATCCGCGAACGCATCGCCAGATACGATATCGATTGCGATCTCGTCGACGGTGGCTTTTTTGCCGCCTTTACGCCGAAACAGATCCGCGAGATGGAGGCTCACAAAGCCCACTGGGAAAAACACGGCCATGGCGGCCTCGAAATGGTCTCTAGGGCGGATGTTGGCCAATATGTGAAGACCGACCGTTATGCCGGCGGCATGATCGACCGTTTCGGCGGCCACATCCACCCGCTCAATCTGGTGCAGGGGGAAGCGGCGGCGGCCGAAAGCCTCGGCGCGCGGATTTTTGAAAATTCGCGGGTCATTGCGGTGGAGCAGGGCGCAAACCCCATTGTGCGCACGGCAACAGGCAGCGTGAAGGCGAAATATGTTCTCGTCTGCGGCAATGCCTATCTCGGCAAGCTGCTACCGGAAATCGGCGACCGGATGATGCCGGTCTCAAGTCAGGTCATGGCGACGGAGCCGCTGGATGTCGATCTGATCGAGGCTCTGCTGCCTGCCGATTATTGCGTTGAGGATGCCAATTATATCCTCGATTATTACCGTCGGACCTCAGACAACCGTCTGCTTTATGGCGGTGGTATCGGTTATGGCGGCAGCGATCCGGCCGACCTGACGGGTGTGATCCGTCCGAACATGCTGAAGACCTTTCCGCAACTGGAAAAGACCAGGATCGACTTCGCCTGGAGCGGCAACTTCGCACTGACCCTGACGCGCATCCCGCATATGGGCAAGCTGTCGGACAATATCTATTTTTCGCACGGCGACAGCGGTCATGGCGTTACGACCACGCATCTGCTCGGCAAGATATTGGGCGAGGCCGTTGCCGGCCATGCCGAACGTTTCGATATCTGGAGTTCCCTGCCGAACTATCCGTTCCCGGGCGGCAAGACGTTCCGCGTGCCGCTGACCGTGCTCGGCGCCTGGTGGTATGGCATGCGGGACAGGCTTGGTCTTTAGAACGTCACCGTTTTCAAGCCGGCAAGCGCGTTTGCGGTGATCTCTTCAGGCGTGGCGTCGATGCTGACGGTCACGACGCCCGGCTCTCCGGTCGGCACTTCCAGCGTGGCAAGCTGGGTCTGAAGCAGCGAGAGAGGCATGAAATGGCCCTTGCGCTCACCCATGCGCCGGCTGAGAAGCTCCAGACTGCCATCGAGATAAACGAAGGCGAGCGGACCGCCGGTGGCGGTGCGAAGACGATCGCGGTAGATTTTCTTGAGCGCCGAGCAGGAAACGACGATACCGTTGTTTTCGCTGCCCTTGCGCAGTTCGATGCCGATCAGATCGAGCCATGGCCAGCGATCTTCATCGGTCAGGGGAATGCCCTCGGACATTTTATCGACATTGGCTTTAGGGTGAAGCCTGTCGCCTTCTATGAAGGCAACGGACAGTTCTGCTGCCAGTTCCTCTGCGACCGTGGACTTGCCAGAGCCGCTCACTCCCATCACGACGATTGCCTGTGTCACCCGAACCTCTGATATTTCTGTTTCGACGGTTTGCCCCTAACATGGGCGGCAGGTATCGGGAATATAAAAATGCGGGGCCTGCCGGCCTCAGTTCCCGGTTTTGCGGCTTGCGGTCTTTTCCAGCGCGGAAAAGCCGGTGTGGATCAGGATCGCCAGTGCCGCGACGATCAATCCGCCCTGCAGAATGAAGGCGAGATTGTTGGATTGCAGGCCGGCAATGATAACTTCGCCGAGGGTGCGCGCCGCGACCGTCGAACCGATCGTTGCGGTGGAGAGGCTGATGACCGCCGAAAGCCGGATGCCGGCGAGAATGGCCGGCAGGGCAAGCGGCAATTCCACTTTGACGAGGCTCTGCCATCCCGTCATGCCGCTGCCTCTTGCGGCATCCATCACCGTTGCGGGCAGGGTGGTAAGCCCCGTCAGCGTGTTTTCGAACACCGGCAGCAGGGCATAGAGAAACAGGGCGATAAGGGTGGGTTTCTCGCCAAAACCGATCATCGGCACGGCAAGTGCCAGCACCGCCACCGGCGGAAAGGTCTGACCGATATTGACGATGCTGCGCGACAGCGGCAGGAAATCCGCGCCGAAAGGCCGGGTGACGAGAATGGCAAGCCCGCCCGCCACCAATGTGGCAAGCCCGGTCGCAATCGCAACCGTGGTCAGGTGTGACAGGGTCAGGGACAACAGATCGGCCTGCGTGTAGATCGCCGGCGCATTGACCTGCACCAGAGGGCGGAATATCGGCGCGAAGATTTGCGGTGCGGCAAGGAAGAAGATCAGCGCCAGCGTCAGGAAACCGAGAATAAGGAGGGACAAGGCGTTTTTCATGAAGCTCCGGCGGCACGCTGGAGGAGAACATCACGCCGCACCCGGCCCGCCGGCTGGCCATCGTCTTTCAGAACCGGCAAAACATCGCAACCCGCCCATAACATGGCCGACAGGGCATCGCGCTGGCTGGTATTTTCGTTGAGCGGCTCGCCTTCGGCAGTTCCCGGCTCCATGGCGTCCGCAACGGAGAGAACGGAGAGCAGTTTCAGCGCGCGTTCGTTTTCGCCGATCATGGTGCGCACGAAATCTGTCGCGGGTTTCAATACCAGTTCGGCCGGCGGGCAGTCCTGCACGATATGACCCTTATCCATCACCGCGATACGATCCGCCAGACGGAAGGCCTCATCCATGTCATGGGTGACGAGAACGATGGTGACGCCGAGTTTCTTCTGGATATCGAGGAGATCGTTCTGGGCCTTGGCGCGGATCACCGGATCCAGCGCACCGAAAGGCTCGTCCATCAGGAGAATGTTCGGTTCGGCAGCCAGCGCACGGGCCACACCGACACGCTGCTGCTGGCCGCCGGAAAGCTCGTGCGGGAAGCGGTCGGCATAAAGCGCGGGATCGAGCTGGAAGAGATGCATGAGCGCATCGATCTTCGCCGCGATGCGTTTGCGGTCCCAGCCGATCAGCTGCGGCACGGTGGCGATATTCTCCGCCACCGTTCGGTGCGGAAACAGGCCATGGCCCTGAATGGCATAGCCGATCTGGCGGCGCAGCTTGAAACCAGGTATGGCGCTGACATCCTCCCCGTCGATCCGGATCGCGCCGGACGTCGGCTCCACCAGCCGGTTGATCATGCGCAGCAGGGTGGTTTTTCCCGACCCCGAGGTGCCGACGATGACGGTGACGGTGCGCGGCGCAACGGTCAGCGATACCTGATCCACCACGGCCGCATCGCCATATCGTTTCGTGATGGTGTCGATCTCGATCATGCCTTTTGCCTTCCGCCTGCGCTGAAGAGATTGCTGTCTATGAGGGCGTCGAGCGTTATCGCGGCGGCGAAGCCCATAAGAACGGTCGGCACGGTGCCAAGCAGCACGAGGTCCATCGCCGTCTGCCCGATGCCCTGAAACACAAAAACGCCGAAGCCGCCGCCGCCGATCAGCGCCGCGATGGTGGCCAATCCGATATTCTGCACCAGCACGATACGGATGCCGGTGAGGACGACCGGCATGGCTAGCGGAAATTCCACCCGCAGGAGCCGCTGTACCGGCGTCATGCCAAGCCCGCGCGCCGCTTCCCGGACCGCCTGCGAAACGCCGGAAAGGCCCACCACCGTATTGGAAACCACCGGCAGCAGCGAATAGAGTAACAGCGCCACGAATGCGGGCGCCATGCCGATGCCGGCAATGCCGATCTTCGCCGCTCCCGGCACGGTGGCGGCGATCCAGCCGAGCGGCGCGATCAGAAGGCCGAAGAGGGCGATCGATGGAATGGTCTGGACGATGTTGAGGCTGTTCAGCACGCCAGCGCGCAACCGCTCGACCTTGCAGCAAAGGATACCGAGCGGAATGCCGATGATGGTCGCCGCAATCAGCGAGCCGATGGCGAGTTCCACATGCCGCCGGGCCTCGGTCCAGAAAATATCGGCCCGGCCGGTATATTCCTTGATGATGGAGAGATCGTTCCAGAGGCCGCTTGTCAGCACCGCCGCAAGCGCAGCCGTCGCCACCAGCAGGAGTAAAATTCGAATGGCCGGCTTCGGCTGGAGGCGGGCAATACAATCCGTGATGAGCAGAGCCAGCCCGGCAAATATGAGCCAGAAACCGCTGGCGGGGGAAATGCGGGCAAAACCGTTGCCCTCCGGTGTGAGGAAAGATGCTGCCTGTCCCACCAAAACCGCCAGCGTCGCAAGACCGATCAGCGCAATTGCAAGCTTCAGTCTCGCGGGAAAGCGGAAAAAGGCGAAGAAAGCCGCAACAAGAATGACGGTTGTGAGAACGGCGGCAGCCGAAGCCGGAAGGGCTTCGGAAACCGTTCGTGTCTCACCCTGAACGATCCGGTTTGCACGGAATGTCATGAAGGGCGATGCAAGAAGTGCATAAAGAAGCAGGCATGAAATCAGTACGCCCACCTTGTCAGGCCATTTCGTCAAATCCAGCTCCCCTGTACCCCCTTGGGCTGGGGCGGGGCCAGGAGAACGCTTCCGTTCCCGCCGCCCGCGCCAGCACCGCGAGTGTTACTTGACGAAACCGTTCTTGGTCAGAAAGTCGAGCGCCACTGTCTTGGCCTGTTCGCCGCCCACCTGCACGCGGGCGTTCAGATCCTGCAGCGTTGCCAGATCGAGCTTTTCGAACACGGGTTTCAGCAACGTCTCGATATCAGGGTGCTTTTTCAGCACCTCTTCGCGAATGATCGGCGCTGGCTGATAGACCGGCTGCACGTGTTTGTCGTCCTCCAGCACCACAAGACCCGAAGGCGCGATGCCGCCGTCCGTGCCATAGACCATGGCGGCATTGGCATTGTTGGTCTGGTTGGCGGCGGCGGCGATCGTGGCGGCGGTATCGCCGCCGGAGAGCGTGATTAGCTGATCGGGCTTCATGGTGAAACCATAGGTCGTCTGAAATGCCGGCAGGGCCGCAGCGGAATTCACGAATTCGGAGGAAGCGGCAAGAACGACCTCACCGCCATCGGCAACATATTTGCCGAAATCGGTCAGTGTCTTCAGATTGTTCTTGTCGGCGACATCCTTGCGCAGTGCAATCGCCCAGGTGTTGTTGGCCGGCGACGGTGTCAGCCAGACGATCTTGTTGGCGTCGTAATCGAGCTTTTTCGCCTCCTCATAACCTTTGGCGGCATCCTTCCATAGCGGCTCATCCGCCTTGGAGAAAAAGAAGGCGGCGTTGCCGGTATATTCCGGATAGATGTCGATCTCGCCTGCGGTGATCGCCTTTCGGACAACCGGGGTGGCGCCGAGCTGGATGCGATCCGTCGTCTCGATCTTATTCTGATTCAAAACGGCGAGGATGATGTTGCCGAGAACGCCGCCCTCCGTGTCGATCTTCGACGACACGACGACCTGCGCCTGGGCGATGGAAACCGAAAGGGCAAGCGCAAGTCCGGCGCCCGTCAACGTCATCAAGCGGTTCATGAATGTTCCTCCGGTGGGTCGGCCTGCCGAACAGGCGAAAGATCGCCGCCGCAATTGCGGCTCAACAAGAACGACCGGGGAGGAAAAAGGTTGCAACGCCAGCCGGATTTTTCTCGCGGCGGACCCTTGCCAGTGCCCGTCGCCCGCCGTCAGGCTTCCTCGTCCCGCTTGCGCGCATCCTTGCCCATAACGAGCGGCATGAGAACGGATAGGAACAGAAGCCTGATGACGTGATGCGAACCGACATAGGCGGTATCGGCATGCATCATCACCGCCATGGCCGCCATGGTTTCGAGACCGCCCGGCGAGTAGGCGATCATCACGGCATTGAGCGGCACGCCGGTCACGCCTGAAATCACCCAGGCAATGCTGCCGGCAATCACCATTACGGCGATGGTGACGACGAAACCCGCCAGAAAGCCCTTGCGCACTTCCATCAGCGATACATTGGAAAAGCGCGTGCCGATGAGACAGCCGATGAGCACGTAGACGGGCAGGCTGAGCCAGGTGGGAACACCGCCATGCGTGAGGCCGGTAATATGGGTGCCGATGGAGATGGCGACGCCGCCAAGCAGCAGCGCGGCCGGAAACTTCCAGCGCAGGAAAAGCCAGCCGGTCAGAAGCGACGCGGCGATGGTCAGCGCCAGCGTAAAAAGGCCCATTGGCGGGTTCGTTATCAGCGGTTCGGTGCTGACGAGATCGAAATATTCGACGATCAGCGGCACGGAAAGCGTCAAGGCCAGCACCCTGACACTCTGCACGATGCTGACGGTTGCAAGATCGCTTTTCGTTTCCGCGCCAAGGCTGATGATATAGCTGAGGTGACCGGGAGAAGCGCCCAGCATCGCTGTCGTCCGGTCGTAACCGAAGCCGTAATGCAGGATCCAGTAGGCCACGTAGAGCATGATGACGACGGCGACGAGCACAACGGCGAAGCTCAACGGCCAGGTCTTTGCGGCATCGATGACCGAGGGCGTTACGCTCGTTCCCATGGAGATGCCGACGACGACGAAACAGGCGTTGCGGATGAAGGCGGGAATCCCGAGTTTCACACCCGCCAGTCCGGTGATCGTCACGGCAAGCGCCGGCCCTGAAAGAAAGGGGGCGGGGACATGAAGCAGGCTGGCAAGCAGCGCACCCATGCTGCCGACGAGCGCGGTAAGTGCAAATGTATGGAATTCAGGCTTGATGATCATTGCGACGCTGATTGGTTGCTTGAAAAAGCTCGTGACCAAATGCGCCGCTTCGTCTCGCGACGTCAACACGCCGGACGAAAAATATTATATTTCATGTGCGATCTATAAAGAAAAGCCCGTGGCCGGCGGCCGCGGGCTTGGCAATGATCTTGGGCAATGCAACGGTCAGGCAGCCGGAAGTGCGGCAACCTTTGGCATTTCCTTGTCGAGCCCGAGCAGGAAATTGATCTGCGGACGCGCCTTGACGAGATCGTCAATGGAATATTCGGTCAGCACGTCGAAGAAGGCATTCAGCGCCTTGCGAAGCGCCGAATTCAGGCCACAGCTATCCACAAGCGGACATTCCACGGCGCCGTCCTCGAAGCATTCAGCCATGGCGAAGCTGTCTTCGGTCACCTTCACCACGTCGAACAGGCTGATCTTGTCGGCGGGTTTGCCAAGACGCACGCCGCCGTTGCGGCCACGCACGGTTTCCACCAGCCCCGCCTTGTTCAGCGGCTGCAGGATTTTGAACAGGAACAGCTCCGAAACGCCATAGGCCTTGGCGATCTCGGGAATGCGGCTCAGATGGCCTTCATTGGCGGCGCAATACATCAACATGCGAACGGCATAGTTGGTCTGTTTGGTCAAGCGCATGCTGGTCTCCTAACTCTCAATGTGGAGTTATATAGTCTCTTTTTCAGTTTAGAACAATTCCAGAAAC
>QFOL01000379.1 GCA_003241215.1 Agrobacterium fabrum | reverse complement strand
TTGCCGGTCTTGCTGGCGTGGCGCTGTCGCAGATCGACAATGTCTCGCCCAATCTCGGCCAGAGCTACATCATCGACAGCTTCATGGTGGTGGTGTTCGGCGGCGTCGGCAATCTCTGGGGAACGCTGGTTGGCGCCCTGTCTCTCGGCGTGCTCAACAAGTTTCTCGAGCCGACGGTCGGCGCCGTGCTCGGCAAGATCCTCGTGCTCGTTCTCATCATCCTGTTCATCCAGAAGCGACCGCGCGGTCTCTTCGCACTCAAGGGAAGGGCGATCGAAGCATGATTACCGGCTTCCTCCTGCGCGCGCTCGACCGCCGCATTTCCATCGCCATCGGCATCATTCTGGCCATTGCCGTGCTGGTGCCGGCCTCCAACCTGCTGTTGCCTGATGACAGCGCATTCCGCATCCCGACCTATATCATGTCGATGCTGGGCAAATATCTCGCCTATGCGCTGCTGGCGCTCGCGCTTGATCTCGTCTGGGGCTATTGCGGCATTCTCTCGCTCGGCCATGCCGCCTTCTTCGCGCTCGGCGGTTATGCCATGGGCATGTATCTGATGCGGCAGATCGGCACGCGCGGGGTTTATGGTCATCCGGTGCTGCCTGACTTCATGGTGTTCCTCAACTGGAAGGAACTGCCGTGGTTCTGGCAGGGCTTCGACATGTTCTGGTTTGCGGCGCTGATGGTGCTTGTCGTGCCGGGGCTGCTCGCCTTCGTGTTCGGCTGGTTCGCCTTCCGCTCGCGTGTCAACGGTGTTTACCTCTCCATCATCACCCAGGCCATGACCTATGCCCTGCTGCTCGCCTTCTTCCGCAACGATATGGGTTTCGGCGGCAATAATGGCCTTACCGATTTCAAGGATATTCTCAGCTTTTCCGTGCAGGCGGATGGCACCCGCGCCGTACTGTTCGCCATGACGGCGGTGATGCTGGCGATCTCGCTGCTGATCGCATCGGGCATCGTCAATTCCAAATTCGGCAAGGTGCTGGTGGGCGTGCGCGATGCCGAAAGCCGGGTGCGTTTCCTCGGCTTCAGGGTGGAAAACATCAAGCTCTTCACCTTTGTCGTTTCGGCCATGATGGCGGGTATTGCCGGTGCGCTGTTCGTGCCGCAGGTCGGCATCATCAACCCCGGCGAATTTTCGCCCGCCAACTCCATCGAAGTGGTGGTGTGGACGGCGGTGGGCGGGCGCGGCACGCTGATCGGGCCGATCATCGGCGCTGTCCTGGTCAATGGCGGCAAGAGCTATTTCACTGGCGCTTTCCCCGAATTCTGGCTGTTTGCGCTGGGCAGCCTCTTCATCGCGGTGACGCTGTTCTTCCCCAAGGGCATTGTCGGCACCCTGCAACACTATCTGGCCCGGCGGCGCGAAAAGCGGGTCACGCTTGCGGCAGGCGACGCCCAGCCGGGCAATGACAGCGGCTCGACAGTGGCGCAACAGGCGGCGGAGTGAGGCGGATATGAACACGATTTCCGAAAACAGAACGAAAAGCCTGCTTTATCTCGACGGCGTCTCGGTGTCCTTCGATGGTTTCAGGGCGCTCAATTCCCTCTCCTTCGTGGTGGAACCGGGTGAGCTTCGCGCCATCATCGGCCCGAACGGTGCTGGCAAGACGACGATGATGGACATCATCACCGGCAAGACAAGGCCGGATACGGGCACGGTGCTGTTCGAAGACAGTATCGACCTCACCAAAAAGGACGAGGCGGATATCGCCCAGCTCGGCATAGGGCGAAAGTTTCAGAAGCCGACGGTATTCGAAAGCCATACCGTCTGGGACAATCTGGAACTGGCGCTGAACCGCAAGCGCGGGGTGTTCGCGACGCTGTTTTACAGGCTGACGGAAGAGGACAAGGCCCGCATCGAGGAAATCCTCGCCACCGTGCGCTTGAGCCACCGCCGCGGCGATCTCGCCGCCAACCTCTCGCACGGCCAGAAACAATGGCTGGAAATCGGCATGCTCCTGGCGCAGGAGCCGAAGCTCTTGCTGGTGGACGAGCCGGTGGCGGGCATGACGGATGCGGAAACCGCCGAAACCGCCGTGCTTTTGAAGGAGATCGCCAAGACCCGTTCGGTGGTGGTGGTGGAACACGACATGGGTTTCATCCGCGAGCTGGGGGTGAAGGTGACGTGCCTTGCCGAAGGCTCGGTGCTGGCCGAAGGGTCGATTGATTTCGTGTCGAACGATCCGAAGGTGATCGAGAATTATCTGGGGCGGTGATGGTGGGGCGTTACACACCAACACTTGGGCGTTTGCCGCTGTGGATCCTCGGGTCAGGCCCGAGGATGACGTCAGTGCGTATGGTATTGCCTGTGCCCCATTCGCTGCCGTCATCCTCGGGCCTGACCCGAGGATCCACCCGCAAACCCTCAGCCGAACTCCTCATAAAGATCACGCCAACTCGGATTAAAATCTTCAATCAGCTTTATCTTCCAGTCGCGATACCAGCGTTTCAACGATTTTTCCCGCTGGATCGCGGTTCCGATGCTCATATGCTCCTCATACCAGACGAGGCGCGTACATCCATAACGACTGGTAAAACCTTCCGTCAGTCCTTCGCGGTGTTCGTAAACTCGCTGCTCGAGGTTCGACGTCACGCCGATATAAAGCGTTCCGTGTCTGCCGCTTGCGACGATGTAGACGAAGCCGGCCACGGTGTGTTCCTGGAAGTGGATCCTCGGGTCAAGCCCGAGGATGACGGGTGGGCGGAGGTGACGTCTGGAGATTATTCCGGCAATGTTACAAGAAATTTTCGCTCGATTGTGACCCCTTCAGAACGGCAAAATTGCGCGCCGAAATCCGCATTTGGCAATGTCGCCTCCCGTCCGTTCCACCTCCACGTCATCCTCGGGCTTGACCCGAGGATCCACGCCCCACGCGCCCATCAAGCTTTTTCAGACAAGGTAGCACCATGCTGAACGTCGACAACATCAACCTCCACTACGGCGCGGCGCAGGCCCTGCGCGGCGTTTCGCTGACGGCGGAGATGGGCAAGATCACCTGCGTCCTCGGCCGCAACGGAGTGGGCAAAAGCTCGCTGCTGCGGGCCGTTACCGGCCAACACGCCATCAGTGCCGGGACGATCAGCTTTGAAGGAGCGGCGCTGGATGGGCTGGCGCCTTACCACCGGGCAAAGCGCGGCGTCGGTTACGTGCCGCAGGGGCGCGAGATTTTTCCGCTGCTCAGCGTTCAGGAGAATCTCGAAAGCGGTTATGCGCCGCTGCCGCGCAAGGAACGGTTCATTCCCGACGATATTTTCAGCCTGTTTCCGGTGCTGCAATCCATGCTGTCGCGGCGCGGCGGCGATCTTTCCGGCGGCCAGCAGCAGCAGCTCGCCATCGGCCGGGCTTTGGTGACGCGACCGAAGATCCTCGTTCTCGACGAGCCGACCGAGGGCATTCAGCCGTCGATCATCAAGGATATCGGCCGGGCGATCAAATATCTGCGCGATTCCACCGGCATGGCGATCCTGCTGGTCGAGCAA
>QFOL01000378.1 GCA_003241215.1 Agrobacterium fabrum | reverse complement strand
TCTGACCTTCCTGCGCGACGATGTGCAGTGCGGATTCGTCAATATCATCGATATCTGCGGCGTTGACTGGCCGCAGCGCGAAAAGCGTTTCGATGTCGTCTATCATCTGCTGTCGCCGCGCCAGAATTTGCGCGTCCGCGTCAAGCTGCAGGTGGAGGAGGACGAGGGCGTTCCTTCTGCGACCTCCGTCTACATGGGCGCGGAATGGTTCGAGCGCGAAGCCTGGGACATGTATGGCATTCCGTTCGAAGGCCACAAGGACCTTCGCCGTATCCTCACGGATTACGGTTTCGAAGGCCATCCGCTGCGCAAGGATTTTCCGGTTACCGGCTTTGTGGAAGTACGTTACGATGACGTGCTGAAACGGGTTCTTTATGAACCGGTCGAACTGAAGCAGGAATTCCGCAACTTCGATTTCCTCTCCCCATGGGAAGGAACCGAATATGTTCTCCCGGGTGACGAAAAGGCCAAGCAATGAGCCAAGCCCCCGCGACAGAGCATGCGCAATGTCTTTGCGGCGCCGTCGGCTTCAACGCCGTCATCGGCGCCCGTGAATTTGGCGTTTGCCATTGCTCCATGTGCCGCCGCTGGTCCGGCGGTGCGTTTCTGGCTGTCGAATGCGCTGATATCTCCGTCGAAAACGAAGAGAACCTCGGCGTCTATTCCTCGTCGGAATGGGGTGAGCGCTGCTTCTGCAGGAACTGCGGCAGCACGCTGATGTGGCGTTCCAAGGACGGCAAGCATTTTGCCGTTTCGCTGCAGGCTTTCGACAACCCTTCCAGCTTCAGGTTCGCGTCGCAGATTTTCACGGATGAGAAGCCTTCGAGCTACTCTTTCGCCGAAACCACGCAGAACATGACCGGCCCCGAATTCATCGCCATGATCACCTCGGCGGAGCACTAGAATGACTGAGCATAACGTCCGCAATTTCACGATCAACTTCGGTCCGGAACATCCGTCCGCGCACGGCGTGCTGCGTCTGGTTCTGGAACTGGACGGCGAAATCGTCGAGCGTGTCGATCCGCATATCGGTCTTCTGCACCGCGGCACCGAAAAGCTGATCGAGACCAAGACCTACCTGCAGGCCGTTCCTTACTTCGACCGCCTCGACTACGTCGCGCCGATGAACCAGGAACATGCTTTCGCACTCGCCGTCGAAAAGCTGCTCGGCCTCGAAATCCCGATGCGTGGCCAGCTGATCCGCGTGCTTTATTCGGAAATCGGCCGCATCCTGTCGCACATCATGAACGTCACGACCCAGGCTATGGACGTCGGCGCGATGACGCCGCCGGTCTGGGGCTTCGAAGAACGCGAAAAGCTGATGGTGTTTTATGAGCGCGCCTGCGGCGCGCGCATGCACTCGGCTTACGTTCGTCCGGGCGGCGTGCATCAGGATCTGCCGCCGGAGCTGGTCGAGGATATCGGCAAATGGTGCGATCCCTTCATCACCGTTCTCGATAATATCGAGGGCCTTTTGACCGACAACCGCATCTACAAGCAGCGTAACGTCGATATCGGCGTCGTCTCGCTTGAAGACGCCTTCGCCTGGGGGTTCACCGGCGTGATGGTGCGCGGCTCGGGCGCTGCCTGGGATTTGCGCCGCGCGCAGCCCTATGAGTGCTATTCTGATCTCGAATTCGACATTCCCGTCGGCAAGAACGGCGACTGCTACGATCGTTACCTGATCCGCATGCAGGAAATGCGCGAATCCGTGAAGATCATGAAACAGTGCGTCGAGCTTCTGTCCGGCAAGCACCGCATCGGCCCGGTCTCCTCGCTTGACGGCAAGGTGGTTCCGCCGAAGCGCGGTGAGATGAAGCGCTCGATGGAAGCGCTGATCCACCACTTCAAGCTCTACACCGAAGGTTATCACGTTCCGGCTGGCGAAGTTTACGCCGCCGTCGAAGCGCCCAAGGGCGAGTTCGGCGTTTACGTGGTTGCAGACGGGTCGAACAAGCCCTATCGCTGCAAGATCCGCGCGCCGGGTTACGCACACCTGCAGGCCATGGATTTCCTGTGCAAGGGCCATCAGCTTGCCGACGTTACAGCCGTGCTCGGCTCCCTCGACATCGTGTTCGGGGAGGTCGACCGCTGATGCGTCTGCCGCTGGCCATTCCGGCTTTTCTTGCTGCGATGTCGACCCCTGTTCTCGCCCAGACGGCGACGGACGAGGGCGGCATATCGCTGTCGAGCGGCGGCTCTTCGACCATCAAGCAGCTTCTGTCTTCGGGATTCGAGATCAAGGCCTCGGTTCCCAATGGCAGCAAGTTCATCGTGTTCATGCAGAAAGACAAGGCGGCTTACGCCTGCGAATTCGTCACGGTGGCGAGATCGCGTTGTGAGACGTTAAACTGAAAAGGCGTGAGGAAGTATGTCCGTTCGTCGACTAGCCGAAGATCAGTTCCAGCCCGTGGCGTTTGCCTTCAATGCGGAAAATACCGCATGGGCGGAAAAGACGATTCTGAAATATCCGCAGGGACGCCAGCAATCGGCGGTCATCCCGCTGCTCATGCGTGCGCAGGAACAGGACGGCTGGGTAACCCGCGCCGCCATCGAAAAAGTCGCTGATATGCTGGACATGGCCTATATCCGTGTTCTGGAGGTGGCGACCTTCTATACCCAGTTCCAGCTGAAGCCGGTTGGCACGCGCGCCCACGTTCAGGTCTGCGGCACCACGCCCTGCATGCTGCGTGGCTCGGAAGCGCTGATGGACGTCTGCCGCAAGAAGATCCACCACGATCCGCTGCACACCAATGAGAGCGGCACGCTCTCCTGGGAAGAAGTGGAATGTCAGGGCGCCTGCGTCAACGCGCCGATGGTCATCATCTTCAAGGATGCCTATGAGGACCTGACGCCCGAGCGTCTGGAAGAAATCATCGACACGTTCGAGGCAGGCAGGGGCGACACCGTCAAGACCGGCCCGCAGATCGATCGTCACGAGTCGGTTCCGGTCGGTGGCCTGACGACCTTGACGGAAGAGATCAAGCCGGATCGTTCCAATCTCGACAAGCCGGCCGAAGCGCCTGCGGATGCCGCGCCGGTTCCGCCGTCCAATGCCGCCAAGCCGAAGACGGATGCTCCGGAAACCGATCCGAAGCTGAAGACGCCGGCGACCGCGCCGAAGGCTGCGGAAGCGAATGTGAAGGCCGCCGAAAAGGAGGCTTCGGGCTCTGCGAAGCCGTCGCTCGATTCCAAGGATCGTCCGGCCGGCATCGAAAAGCCCGCAACGCCCGACGACCTGAAGCTGATTTCCGGCGTCGGTCCGAAGATCGAGGGCACGCTGCACGAACTCGGCATCTTTACCTATGCGCAGATCGCCGGCTGGAAAAAGGCCGAATGCGACTGGGTCGACGGTTATCTGAATTTCAAGGGCCGCATTGAACGCGACGAGTGGATCAAGCAGGCCGAGGCGCTCGCCAAGGGTGGCGAAGCCGAGTATATCAGGGTCTTCGGCAAGAAGCCGCGGTAAGAGGTGAAGCATGTTAAAAGATCAG
>QFOL01000377.1 GCA_003241215.1 Agrobacterium fabrum | reverse complement strand
GCTCCTGGCGCCGAGCCGGTTCATGCTTCGGCCGCATTCGATGGTTAAAACCGGCACACATTAGTGCCAGCCCTTGGCGCCGACAAGCGCAAAGGCAGCCTATTTTGTCCGAAATTGTCGGAAGTGTGACAGTCTCCGGGTCGTGATCGGCAAGCATAAAAAGCAGGTGCCGAAAAGAGACGCCGCTCGCGGGCCGGTGAATAAAAGTTGATTGAATTGCAGGGCGGCAATTAGGGTTTCGTTAATCCTGAAATCCCAAGATTCCCATGCGGGACATCAGAGCGTTTTCGGCAATCCCGCTGCAATGTAGCAATATTACAAGAAAGTCGGCAACTCCGTTACACGATGAAGAACGGCATGAAAAAGACAGTCTGGGGATTGATGGCGGCGGGCCTTGCCGCAACCGTTTGGAACGCATTGGCCGGACCGCTGCCGGAAGGTGCGGCGCCGCTTCCCTATGTCAAGCCGAATGCGCCGACCGTGCCGGCCTTCATGCCGGCCTCGCCCGAGATCACCGGCGCCATACCGCGCCTCAACCGCCCCGATGATGCAAGCCAGCTGAAGGCCGGTCTCGACGCGCTTTCGAGCCGCGATGCGGCCCGCGCAATTGCGCTGCGCAACGCCATGCCGAACGGCAGCCTCGACCGGCATATCCTCACCTGGGCTATTGCCGTTTCCGGCCAGAAGGACGTCGCTTCCACCGAAATCGCCGCCGCCCAGCGCGAACTCGTCGGCTGGCCGGGTGCAGCCACCCTGCGCGCCAATTCCGAAAAAGCGCTGTACCGCGAAGATCCGCCCGCGCCGCAGGTCCTTGCCGCCCTTGGTAACAGCCGGCCGGAAACCGCCGAAGGCACCGTGGTTCTCGCCAAGGCGCTCGCCTCCTCCGGAAAGGCTGTGGAATCACAGCGTCTTATCCGCCAGCTCTGGGTGAGCGAGGGCATGGACAAGGGCATGGAAGACCGTGTGCTTGCCGAGTTCCCCGCCTATCTGACGCCCGCCGACCACAAGGCGCGCATGGATTATCTGATGTATCGCAGCCGCATCGGCCAGGCGAAGCGTTTTGGCGATCTCGGCAAGGCGCAGTCGCTCTACAATGCCTGGGCGGCCGTGCTGCAGCGATCCGCCACCGCGACGGCGCTGCTCGGCAAGGTCGACGCCTCCTGGCGCAGCGATCCCGCCTATCTCTTCGCGCGCGTCGAAAACCTGCGCAACCAGGAGAAATATCCCGAAGCCGCTGTGCTTTTACGGCAGGCGCCGAAAGAAACGGCCAGGCTTGTCGATCCCGGCGAATGGTGGAACGAGCGGCGCATCATCGCACGCGGCCTTGCCGATCTCGGTGATTTCGCCGAAGCCTATCGCATCGTCGCCAATCATCACGCCACCTCCGTTGTCGATATTGCCGATGCGGAGTTCCACGCCGGCTGGTATGCGCTGAGAGCCCTGCGTGACCCGGCGGCGGCGGCGCGTCACTTCAACACGCTGCTGCAGACCTCGAACCGGCCGCTTTCAGCGTCCCGCGCCTATTATTGGCTCGGACGGGCGGCGGAAGCCGGCGGGCCGGGCAATGCCCGTGATTTCTTTACCAGGGCGGCCGCTCATCCCGGCACCTTTTACGGCCAGCTTGCCGCTGCGCGAATCGGTACGAAGACACTGAACGTCACCTATCCGAGCCCAAGCGCCAGCGACCGCGAACGTTTCGCCGGCCGCGAGGCCGTACGCGCCATCGACCGGCTGGAGGCCGCGGGCTATGGCTGGCGGGCCGACAGTCTTTACCGGTCGCTGGCGGAACAGCTCGACAGCCCCGGCGAGCTTGCCATTCTGGCGGCGCGCGCGGAGGGCAATGGCAATCATCAGGTCTCGCTGCAGGTCGGCAAAACGGCGTTCAGCCGCGGCATCGATGCGGCGGCGCTTGCCTACCCGCTCGGTGTCATTCCCGCCAGCGCCAATATTGCCGGTTCCGGCAAGGCGCTTGCCTACGCCATCGCCCGGCAGGAAAGCGCCTTCAACCCGACCGCCGTTTCCGCCGCCAATGCCCGCGGGTTGCTGCAACTGCTGCCCGGAACCGCCAAGGCTGTGGCCGGACGTTACGGCCTGCCCTATACGCAGGCAATGCTGACCAGCGATGCGGGTTACAACGCCACGCTTGGCGCCCAT
Source organism: Agrobacterium fabrum (assembly GCA_003241215.1). Lineage (GTDB taxonomy): Bacteria > Pseudomonadota > Alphaproteobacteria > Rhizobiales > Rhizobiaceae > Agrobacterium > Agrobacterium fabrum_A. The sequence continues at coordinate 1,341 of QFOL01000377.1, read as the reverse complement.
TATCTCGGCGAGCAGATCGACAGCTTCGGCGGCTCCTATATCCTCACCTTCATCGCCTATAATGCCGGGCCAAGGCGCGTGCCGGACTGGATCGCCCGCTATGGCGACCCGCGCGGCAAGCCGATCGACGAGGTGGTCGACTGGATCGAGCGCATCCCCTTCCCTGAAACACGCAACTACGTGCAGCGGGTGATGGAGAATTACCAGGTCTACAAGACGCGGCTCGGCCAACAGGCCGATATCGTCGATGACCTGCGTAATGGGCGGTCGGGCTAGGATCCTGATTTCGGCTGACCGCTGGAGGAATATTCAGAGGCACCGGCTCGTCCGGTGCTTTTTTGTTTGCCCGTCCCGGCGACGCTTTTCCTGACCTCGCAAACGAAAAAGCCCGGCTCGAGAGCCGGGCTTTCCATCACTGACAGTGTCAGATCAGATTAGAACGAACGCTGAAGGCGAACGAAACCGGTCCACTGATCGCCACCGCCGTTAACACCTTCGGTGCCGTCGACGTCCTGATAGTTAACAGCAACCTTGGTAGCGAGGCCCTGCGTGATCTGGTAGTCGAAGGTTACGCCAGCGCGCCATGCGTCACGGTCGCCGGTGAAGTCGTTGTCAGCACCGATATCAACCGTACCGAAGTACTGTGCGCCGGGGGTGATGGTCAGCTTGTCGGTTGCCTTGATTGCGTATTCAGCAGCAACCGTCCACTCGGACTCTTCGTAGTAGGAGTTCGCACCGGAAGCCCATGCACCGGAGAGGCCGAACGTGCCCGGACCGATGTCAGCATAAACGATAGCGCGGATTGCACCGTTTTCCTGGTCGGTGTCATAAGAACCGAGCAGGTTTGCGGTTACAACGCCGAACTTCGCGCCGATGATACCGCTGATACCAACGTTGTTCGGGCCTTCGATAACGCCGCCCTTGAGGATGCCGAGGTTCGAACGTGCGTCAAGCGGGGTTTCCAGTTCTTCAACCGAAATACCAGCGTAGAAGGAGCCGGCATCGTAGGTGTAACGGATGGCGTTCGAACGGGTGGAGTTCGAAGACAGGATATCGGTTTCGCCGGAGAGATCGTCATCCCACCAGGTGTACATGTAACCGACCTTCAGGCCAGCGAGTTCGATGAAAGCCTGGTCGACATTGACGCCACGGTCGGTGTCGTTGTCGGCTTCGCCACGGAAACCGATGAAGCCACGCAGAGCGCCGAGCTCGGTGTCGGTGCGGGTGTCGATTTCGAACTGGGCGCGGGTGAAGGAATCCCAGTCAGACGTGCCGGATTCGTTACGACCGAAGTCGGTCTGGAAACGGATGTAACCGCCGAACTTCAGGCAGGTTTCGGTG
>QFOL01000376.1 GCA_003241215.1 Agrobacterium fabrum | reverse complement strand
GTGCTGATCGGCACGCTCTATCCGCTCATTCTGGAAACGCTGACGGGCGAAAAAATCTCGGTCGGCGCGCCCTTCTTCAATCTCACCTTCGGCCTGCTGATGATCCCGATCCTGATCGTCACGCCCTTTGGCCCGATGCTGGCCTGGAAACGCGGCGATCTCCTCGGCGCCTTCCAGCGGCTTTATGTGGCCGCCGCCATTGCAGCCCTTGCCGGGCTGGCGCTCTGGTACGTGGAAAATGGCGGCCCGGTGCTGGCGGCACTCGGTATCGCCGCCGGTTTCTGGCTGATTTTCGGTGCGTTTGCCGATCTCTGGTATCGCGCCAATTTCGGCAAACTGGCCTTCGCCATTGCATTCCGCCGTCTAAAGGGCCTGCCGCGCTCTGCCTTCGGCACGGCGCTGGCACATATGGGCGTCGGTATCACCGTGCTCGGCATCGTCATCGTCACGACCTATGAGACCGAAACCGTCCTGGAAATGAAACAGGGCATGGTGGCGGAAGCGGGCGGTTACAGCCTGACCTTCGATGGCATCCGCAACGCTGTCGGTCCCAATTTCACCGAGGATCGCGGCCATTTCACCGTGCGCAAGGCGGGGGTGGAGGTGGGCGACGTCTGGTCGTCGAAGCGGCTCTATACTGCGCGGCGCATGCCGACGACGGAAGCCGGCATCCTGACCTTCGGCCTCAGCCAGCTTTATGTTTCACTCGGCGATCCCATGGCCGATGGCGGCATGGTGGTGCGCATCTGGTGGAAACCCTTCATCCTGTGCATCTGGGGCGGCACGCTGTTCATGATGGCGGGCGGTTTCATCTCGCTCTCGGACAGGCGTCTGCGGGTGGGTGTGCCGAACCGCAAGGCGAAGCCGGTGCGGGCCGCAATGCCGGAGGCGGCGGAATGAGTGTGGCCTTGTTCCGGGGAACAGGAATGAGGGGGAGAGTGGCAAGGCTCGGGCTTCTTCTCACCCTCATCTTCGCTGCAGCCTCTCCGGCCTTCGCCTTCAATCCGGATGAAGTCCTCAAGGACCCGGTGCTGGAGCAGCGCGCCCGCAACCTCACCTCCCAGCTCCGCTGCATGGTCTGCCAGAACCAGTCCATCGATGACAGCAATGCCGAACTGGCGCGCGACCTGCGGGTTCTGGTGCGCGAAAGGCTGGTCGAGGGCGACAGCGACAATGCCGTCATCGATTATGTCGTGTCGCGTTACGGCGAGTTCGTGCTCCTGAAACCGCGCCTCAGCCTGCGCACGGTGCTTTTGTGGGGCGCGCCCATCGGTCTCACCCTTGCGGGAATTTTCGCCGTCTTCGTCTTTTCGCGCCGGCGCGCCACCCAGGAACAGCCGCAGAAACTGAGCGCGGACGAAGAAGCGCGACTTCGTAATCTCATTGAAAAATAACCGGTTTTCATTTCCGTCCCCGGTTCTTTTTCAACATTACGGATTTTTCATTCGTCAGACACTTCGCCGTAAGGTGTCGCCTCCTATATCTTCATCATCCACCGCTTCTCCCCCGGTCAAACGGGCCCAGTCTGAATGAAGAAAGAAGGTACACCATGTCTCATTCGCAAAACGGCCATTCCTCGCTGAAGACGACCTCGCTGAAGACGGCTTTGAAGGCCACGACCGTTGGCGGTCTTGCGGCGCTGATGCTTTCGACCGGCATCGCCGCACCGATCCTCCACTCGTTTGCCGCTCCCGTCGAGGTGAATGCGCCGCAGGTTCCGAGCTTCGCCAATGTCGTCGATGCGGTTTCGCCCGCCGTCGTCTCCGTTCGCGTACAGTCGAACGTGCAGCCCGCTTCCGATGACTCCAGCAATTTCTCCTTCAATTTTGGCGGCCGTGGCCTCGACCAGCTGCCGGACGACCATCCGCTGAAGCGCTTCTTCAAGGAATTCGGCGGCCCCAATCAGGATCGCTCCGACCGTGGCACGAACCGCCACCGTGACGGCAAGGGTCCGCTGCGTCCCGTCGCTCAGGGCTCCGGCTTCTTCATTTCCGAAGACGGTTACATCGTCACCAACAACCACGTCGTCGATGACGGCTCCGCCTATACGATCGTGATGAATGACGGTACCGAACTCGACGCCAAGCTCGTCGGCCGCGATCCGCGCACCGATCTGGCGCTGCTGAAGGTCGATGTGAACCGTAAGTTCACCTATGTCCAGTTCGCCGATGACAGCAAGATCCGCGTCGGTGACTGGGTCGTCGCCGTCGGCAACCCCTTCGGCCTCGGCGGCACGGTGACGTCAGGCATTATCTCGGCCCGCGGCCGCGATATCGGCTCCGGCCCCTATGACGACTACCTGCAGATCGACGCCGCCGTGAACCGCGGCAACTCGGGCGGTCCCGCCTTCAACCTTAACGGCGAAGTGGTCGGCATCAACACCGCCATCTTCTCGCCCTCCGGCGGCAATGTCGGCATCGCCTTCGCCATTCCGGCCTCGGTCGCCAAGGATGTGATCGCCGACCTGCAGAAGGACGGCAAGGTCGAACGCGGCTGGCTCGGCGTGCAGATCCAGCCCGTCAGCAAGGATATCGCCGAATCGCTCGGCCTTTCCGAAGCCAGCGGTGCGCTCGTCGTTTCGCCGCAGTCCGGTTCGCCGGGCGACAAGGCCGGCATCAAGCAGGGCGACATCATCACCGCCGTCAATGGCGAGCCCGTCAAGGATGCCCGCGACCTGTCGCGCCGCATCGGCGGCATGGCGCCCAATGCCAAGGTAGAAATCTCGCTGTGGCGCGGCGGCAAGTCGCAGTCCGTCACCGTAACGCTCGGCGATCTGGCCAGCGACGACGCCTCCAAGGCGACGCCGAGCCAGAACGACGACAAGGGTGCCCAGCCTTCCAGCGAGAAGGTGCTCTCCAGCCTCGGACTGACGGTTTCGCCCGCCGATGACGGCAATGGCCTTGCCATCACCGATGTCGACCCCGACAGCGACGCCGCCGCCCGTGGCCTGAAGACGGGTGAGAAGATCACCTCGGTCAACAACCAGCAGGTCGCCTCCGCCGCCGATATCGAGAAGATCCTCGAACAGGCCAAGAAGGACGGACGCTCCAAGGCGCTGTTCCAGATCCAGACGGACGATGGCAGCCGCTTCATCGCGCTCGATATCGACCAGGGTTGATAACTCGAATGGCGATGCCGGTTCTTTCGGGAGCCGGCGTCGCATCGCGCTCCTGAGATGGGGCGGTTGAGTATGGCAGGGCGTTGCGGCCCGCTTCTTCTCCCCGCCGGGGAGAAGATGCCCCAAAGGGGCAGATGAGGGGGCGCCCTCTCGGTCTATCGCTGACGTCACCCCCTCATCCCGCTGCCACGACCTTCTCCCCGGCGGGGAGAAGAAACAGGCGGCAACCACTCGCTCCACAGGCGGTCGCCCCGTCTTGAAGCCAGATAACGCCAAAGGCCAGGTCTTCGGAGGAAACCTCATGGAAAACAAGGTTCAGGAAATGTCTGTCGCATCTGTTTCCGGTTGTGCGGAAAAGGGCGAGGGCGCTATTGTCCCGCAC
>QFOL01000051.1 GCA_003241215.1 Agrobacterium fabrum | reverse complement strand
CGCTGCACCGAGAACGGCGAAAGTTTCACCGAAGAAGTTACGCGATGTCTTTGCAACCTGACGCATTTTTCTCTCCATCTTTGATGCCCAGATAATGGGTATTTTCGCCCTTCTCTACAACTCATGATGTAGCAGGGAAGCCATGCAGCTTTGCTCGCGCTCGTTTGGATATCAGCCATTACGATTTTGCATGGCTTAGACGCCACTCCCCCAAAGGGCGCAGGACGCTTCAGCGGGCGGGTTGAATAAGGCGGATATTTTGTTATGCCGGAGAGCTTGAAGACAACGAGGCTGGCAGCATGACGATCACCATTTACGGCATCAAGAACTGCGACACGATGAAGAAGGCCAGAAACTGGCTGGAGGCCAACGGCGTCGACTATTCTTTCCATGATTATAAGGCGGCCGGCATCGACCGCGCCCATCTGGAAACATGGTGCGATGCCGCAGGCTGGGAAACGGTTCTCAACCGCGCCGGCACCACCTTCAAAAAGCTGGATGACGGCCAGAAGGCCGACCTTACCCGTGAGAAGGCCATCGGGTTGATGCTGGAGCAGCCCTCCATGATCAAGCGCCCCGTGCTGGAAGCGAAGGACAGGATAACCGTCGGCTTCAAACCGGAAACCTACCAGACCCTGTTTGCCTGAGCGCGGCCCGTCATGTCCAAAACAACCCGCGCCACCCAGATGTTGACCAGGGCCGGCGTTGCCTTCACCACCGTCACCTATGACTACGATCCGAATGCCGACCGCATCGGCCTCCAGGCGGCCGAGGCGATCGGTGAGCCGCCGCATCTGGTGCTGAAAACGCTGATGGCGGAACTGGACGGCAAGCCGGTCTGCGTCGTCGTCCCTTCGGACCGTGAGGTCAGCATGAAGAAGCTGGCCGCTGCTTTCGGGGGCAAATCCGCCAACATGATGAAGCCTTCCGATGCGGAGCGGGCCACCGGTTACCATGTCGGCGGCATCAGCCCCTTCGGGCAGAAAAAACAGGTGCCGACAGCCATCGAGGCCGGAGCCATGGCGCATGACTATGTCTACATGAATGGCGGGCAGCGCGGTTTGCAGGTGCGGCTTTCGCCGCACGACGCCCAGACGGCGCTGAAGGCCATTGCCGCGCCGTTGGTCGCCGATTGAAGCTTTCCGACTGCCTTTGAAAGCATTTGGCTTTCGGGAGGAATGGGCTATGGTCGGCGCCTCCTATTGAAATAGACGAAGGCAGATCATGACCGCTTCTCCCATCGATCCCGTCAAACTCGAAAAACTCGCCGAAGTCGCCGTCAAGGTCGGCCTGCAATTGCAGAAGGATCAGGATCTGGTGATTACCGCGCCGCTGGCGGCCCTGCCGCTGGTGCGGCTTTTGACCAAGCATGCCTATATGGCAGGCGGCGGTCTGGTCACCACCTTCTATTCCGACGAGGAAACCACGCTCGCCCGCTATCGCCATGCCAGCGATGCGAATTTCGACCGGGCTTCCGGCTGGCTCTATGAGGGCATGGCGAAGGCCTATGCCAATGGCGCGGCGCGGCTGGCGATTGCCGGCGACAACCCCATGCTGCTGGCCGAAGAGGACCCAGCCAAGGTGGCGCGCGCCAACAAGGCCAATTCCACCGCCTACAAGCCGGCGCTGGAGAAGATTTCCAACTTCGACATCAACTGGAACATCATCTCCTATCCGAACCCCTCCTGGGCAAAGCAGGTCTTCCCCGATCTCCCGGAGGCCGAGGCGGTCCGCAAGCTTGCCGATGCCATCTTCGCCGCCTCGCGGGTGGATGTTGCCGATCCAGTGGCGGCATGGGCGCAGCACAATGCCAGTCTCGCCAAGCGCTCGGCATGGCTGAACGGGGAGCGCTTCTCCGCGCTGCATTTCACCGGCCCCGGCACGGATGTGAAGATCGGGCTGGCAGACGGCCATGAATGGCACGGTGGCGCCTCCACCGCCAAGAACGGCGTGACCTGCAATCCGAATATCCCGACGGAAGAGGTCTTCACCACGCCGCACGCCCTGCGTGTCGATGGTTACGTCTCCAGCACCAAGCCGCTTTCGCATCAGGGAACGCTGATCGATAATATCCAGGTGAAGTTCGAAGGCGGACGCATTGTCGAAGCCAAGGCTTCCAAGGGCGAAGCAGTGCTGAACAAGGTGCTCGATACCGATGAGGGCGCGCGGCGCCTGGGCGAAGTGGCGCTGGTGCCGCATTCCTCACCGATCTCGGCAAGCGGCATACTGTTCTACAACACGCTGTTCGACGAAAATGCCTCCTGCCACATTGCGCTCGGCCAATGCTATTCGAAATGCTTCCTCGATGGCGCATCGCTATCGCAGGAACAAATCAAGGCGCAGGGCGGCAATTCCAGCCTGATCCATATCGACTGGATGATCGGCTCCGACAAGGTGGACATCGACGGCGTGAAGCCGGACGGCTCCACGGTTCCGGTGATGCGCCAGGGCGAATGGGCCTGACGGCGGCGCGCTTACCGCGGCGACTGGCTGCGCTGGCTGAGCCAGATGCTGAAGAGCACCGCAACGAACCCGATAATCTGCGCTGGCGTGAGGCTCTGGCCAAGCGCCAGCCAGCCGAGCAGGGTCGCAACGACAGGGCTTAGAAAACCGAGTGATGCCGCTGCGGAAGGTTCGATGCGGGCAAGCCCGCGAAACCACAGAAAATAGGTCAAGGCAGCGCCGATAAGCCCCAGATAGGCCATGCAGAGAATATTGGCCACCGTCGGCGTCGGCAGGGCCGGCTCCAGAAAATAGGCGACCGGCAGCAGAAGAATACCGCCGGCCGTCAACTGCCAGGCGGTGAAGGTGAGGTTCGAGACCGGTGGCCGCCACTTGCGTGTCAGCACCGTTCCAAAGGCCATGGAGACGGCGCCGGCAAGACCCGCAGCCACGCCGATACCATCCAGCGCAGCACCCGGCGCCAGAACCAGAAGCGCGACACCGACAATACCCAGAAATCCGGCCGCGATGGCCAGAGGCCGCACCGGCGCGTCGAGAAACAGCCGGGAAAGGCCGATCACGATCAGCGGCTGAACCGCGCCTACCGTTGCGGCGACACCGCCCGGCAGCCGATAGGCTGAAACGAAAAGCATCGCCCAGAAAAACGAGAAATTCAGCGCGCCGAGAATGAAGCTGCGCGGCCACCAGATGCCTTGCGGCAGCTTTCTGACGAAGAGCAACAGCAAGATGCCCGCCGGCAATGCCCGCAGCATGGCGACATGAAAGGGATAACCCTGCGGCAGGAATTCGGTCGTGACGAAATAGGTGGTTCCCCAGATGGCGGGCGCAAGTGCGGTCACCAGCACATCGGCGGCGTAGGTCGTATTTTTCTTCATCTCAAGAATCTCTATATCAAGATAAATCCAATGTAGTCGATTTTATCTTGACGTCAAGATATCAATTGTTATGCCTTGGTGATGAGCAAAGAACCGCCGGACCACGTCGATCACATTCTCGCGCAATGGCACAGGGAGCGGCCCGATCTCGATGTCGGCCCGATGGGCCTGCTCGGCCGCTTGAACCGGCTCAGCACCCATCTCGGCCGCGAGGTGGAGGCCGTGCTGCTGAAGCATGGGCTTTCCTCCTCCGCTTTCGATGTGCTGGCGACACTGCGGCGCTCCGGCCCGCCCTACCGGCTTTCCCCCGGCGATCTGCTGGCCATGACCATGGTGAGTTCCGGCACCATGACCAACCGCATCGACCAGCTGGAAAAGGCGGGACTGGTGGAGCGCGTTCATAATCCGCAAGACCGGCGCAGCGTGCTGATATCGCTGACGAAACGCGGCTTTGCCGTTGTCGAGGATGCCGCGGGCGCTCATGTCGAAAACCAGCACCGGCTGATTGCCCATCTCAGCGAAGAAGAGCGTGCGACGCTGAACCGGCTGCTGAAGCGGTTCCTGCAGGATTTCGAAAAATAGACGCGCCGGTCACGGGGGAGCCCACAATCGCTTCACCGATAGCGCTTGTTTCGACGCAAAAAATCCTGTAAGCAATTTTCCATAAACCTGTACTACAGGTTGGAGGAAAAATGTATAACGCCATTTCCCATGAAACCGGTCTCGTCAGCAGCACCATTGGCGCGATCACCCGCCACATCCGCGAGAACGAACTTGCACCCGGGGCGAAACTGCCGAGCGAACTTTCGCTCTCGCAGCAACTCGGCGTCTCGCGCACCGTGGTTCGCGAGGCTTTCCGGTCGCTATCAGCCATGCGGCTGATCGATGTCAGCGCCGGCAAACGCGCCACGGTGGCGACGCTGGATCATGGTGCGATGTCGTTAATGTTCGAACATGGCATTCACACCGAGCAGATCAACATCCAGCAGATTTATGACGTGCGCCGCACCATCGAAGTCAGAACCGTGACCTTGGCTGCGTTGCGGAGAACGGATGCTGAAGCGCTCACCATTCTCGACCACGCCAATAATATGGAGCGGGATTTCGGCGACAATGACAAGGTGATGGAACACGACCTTGCCTTTCACCTTGCCGTTGCCAGAGCCTCCAAGAACCCGGTTTTCGAACTCATTCTCGGCGCTTTCCAGAATGTGACGCGCCAGACCTGGCCGATTGGCTGGAAGAGCCGCACATCCGACGCGCAGCGCCACGCCGCTGGCGAGCTTCACATCGCCATCGGACAGGCCATAGCCGCGGGCGATCCGCAAACGGCCTCAACGCTGATGGCCCGGCATTTCGATGAAAGCGTGCATGCGCTTCTGGCCGCCGGCATCGCCTGATTTTTTCAACGCAGTTCCAGACGGAACACGACCTGCCTCTGGAGGAGACACTTCATGAAAATTACGAAACTCGAGACCGTCCGCGTGGCGGAACGGGCAAACCTGCTCTGGGTTCTGGTCCACACCGACGAGGGCATCACCGGGCTCGGCGAAACCTTCTACGGCGCCGAGACGGTGGAAACCTATGTGCATGAATATATCGCACCCCGCGTGATCGGCCGCGATCCGCTGCAGATCGACCTTCTCGCGCAGGACCTCGTCGGTTATCTCGGCTTCCGTTCATCGGGCGCGGAAGTGCGCGGCAATTCGGCCTTCGATATCGCGCTGTGGGATATTTTCGGCAAGGCAACCAACCAGCCTATCGCCCAGCTTCTGGGCGGTTTCAGCCGCAAGGAAATCCGCACCTACAACACCTGCGCCGGCACCGAATATATCAAGAAGGCGACCGGGCAGCAGACGGCCAATTATGGCCTCTCCGGCGGCAAGGACTATGACGACCTGAACGGCTTCCTGCACCGGGCCGACGAGCTTGCCCATTCGCTGCTGGAAGACGGCATCACGGCCATGAAGATCTGGCCCTTCGATGCGGCGGCGGAAAAGACGCGCGGGCAATATATCTCGATGCCGGACCTGAAAAGTGCGCTCGAGCCTTTCGAAAAAATCCGCAAGGCGGTAGGCGACAAGATGGATATCATGGTGGAGTTCCACTCCATGTGGCAGCTTCTGCCCGCCATGCAGATCGCCAAGGCACTGACGCCATACCAGACCTTCTGGCATGAAGACCCGATCAAGATGGATAGCCTTTCCAGCCTGACACGTTATGCCGCCGTGTCGCCCGCCCCCATTTCCGCATCGGAAACGCTGGGTTCCCGCTGGGCTTTCCGCGACCTTCTGGAAACGGGCGCTGCCGGCGTGGTGATGCTTGACATCAGCTGGTGCGGCGGGCTCTCCGAGGCGCGCAAGATCGCCTCGATGGCGGAAGCCTGGCATCTGCCGGTCGCGCCGCATGATTGCACGGGCCCGGTGGTCCTCTGCGCCTCCACGCATCTGTCGCTCAACGCGCCGAATGCGCTGGTGCAGGAGAGCGTGCGCGCCTTCTACAAGACCTGGTATCGCGATCTCGTCACCGCATTGCCGGAAGTGAAAAACGGCATGATCACCGTGCCGCCGGGCGCCGGCCTCGGCATGGAACTGCATCCCGATATCGAAAAGAGCTTCACCGTCAGCCGCCGTTTTTCGGATGCGGCGTCGATCTGATCAGAACAGGCTACCCTGATTGCCCGGGCCAGAAGAAGCCGGTTTCGCCGGCTTCTTTTTCGGGGTTGTGGCGGCATCCGCGGACGGCGCCCCCTCTCCAGTCGTGATAGCAGAAACGCGGCCATCGGCAAATTCCATCGACACTATGGCGCCAGAGGCTATGGCTGCCGCGCGGGTCAATGGCCGGTTCTCCTCATCGCGGATCACGGCATAACCGCGCTTCAGCACATTCTTGTAGGACAGCGATTCCAGAACGCGATTATGCGCGGCAAGGCCCGAACGGGTCTGCGCCATGCGGTGCAGCACGGCGGTATCGGCCCGGCGTGTGGCGGTGACGACCCGCTCCTTTTGTCGCTCCAGCTGGCCAAGCAGCCGGGCTGGCAGCGAACGCAAAGCGGAATCGAAGGCATCGACGCGGCCTTTGCCCTGCAGCAGACGGCGCTCCACCAGGGACTCGGCGCGGTGCATACGCTCGGCAATACGCTGCCGATGGTGCTTCAAACCATTCAGCAGGGTCTCCGGCCGGAGCCCCGAAGCGGAACGTTCGAAGGCGCGGCGCTTGTTGAGTGTGGTCAACTCCAGCCCACGGCCAAGACCGCCCGCAGCCTCGTCAAAGCGACGGCGCGGCAGGGCCAGAAGCTGATCGAGCGACGGCAGCGCGCGAACCAGCGCCCGCACACCCTGGCGGCGATTGTCCATCTGCCGCGATACCGAGCCGGAAAGCCGGGCGGCAAGGCCGGAAAGCTGCGCTTCAAGCTCGGCCCGCACCGGCACCGCCATTTCGGCGGCTCCCGTCGGAGTGGGCGCACGCATATCGGCGGCATAATCGATCAATGTCGTATCGGTTTCATGCCCTACGGCGGAAATCAGCGGGATTTCACTCTCGGCAGCGGCACGCACGACGATTTCATCGTTGAAGCTCCAGAGGTCCTCCAGACTGCCGCCGCCGCGCGCGACGATCAGCACATCCGGGCGCGCAATTTCGCCGCCGGGCTGAAGCGCATTGAAGCCGCGAATGGCGTTCGCAACCTCCTCGCCCGACCCCTCGCCCTGCACCTTGACCGGCCACACGACGACATGGACGGGAAAACGATCCGAGATGCGGTGAAGAATATCGCGAATGACCGCGCCCGTGGGCGAGGTAACGACGCCGATGACACGTGGCATGAACGGCAGACGGCGCTTGCGGGCTGCATCGAACAGGCCTTCCGCCGCCAGACGCCGGCGGCGATCCTCCAGGAGCGCCATCAGCGCGCCGGCGCCGGCAGGCTCGAGGCTTTCGATGACGATCTGATATTTCGATGAACCGGGAAAAGTGGTGATCTTGCCGGTGGCGACGACTTCCATACCCTCTTCCGGGCGGAACTTCAGCCGCGAGAACGTGCCCTTCCAGATCACGGCATCGATACGGGCGCGATCATCCTTCAGCGAGAAATAGGCATGGCCGGAAGAATGCGGGCCACGATAGCCGGAAATCTCGCCGCGCACCCGCACCTGCTCGAATGCCGTCTCCACCGTGCGCTTGATGGAGCCCGACAGTTCGGACACCGAGAACTCGGCAAGATTGCTCAATGCGGCGTGGGAAAAGATGTCGCTCATGCCCGTTTGTAACCAAAACCCGTCGATTCGGAAATGCCGGCCCCAGAAGACCGGATTTTAACGGCAATGAAACCATATCCTCAACTAACGAGTTAGGAAAACAGGGATTGGAGGAGAAAACAAGGGTTCATTAGGGAAGGAGACGCTACGTCTTGTCCCAGGCCCGGCAACCAAAGAGGAGGCGGCATCATGATTTTTCTTACCGCCACAGTGCTCGGCGTAACGGCTGTTGCGTTGCGTTCTGTCTTCAGCATCGTTTTCATCTGCATGATGATTATCGCCGCCTATGGTGTCGCAATGGCGCTTTCTGCCGCGGCTGTGCCCCTGATGTCGCTGCTGCTTGCGCTCGCCGGTTATAATTTCGGCGTCGTGGGTGCCGTCATCGGCCTTCTGGTGCTGCAGCGCCCGCGCTCCACACAGCCAACGCTTTAAAAGCCGACACCCTTGAGGTTTCCGCACTTTGCGCTGACCGAGATTTGCGGCCTGACCGTCGATCTTGCCGTCACCTGTCTGCTTATCTTCTATCTTGGCGTCGACCCCTTGGCCGCCCGGTTGCCGGGGGCTGCGGCCGGGCTTGCTACAAGTTGGCGACTGAACCGCTCGAACGGGAATGCACCTGACATGCCGAGCGGCTTTCTCATGAATGCCGTCACGCTCATCTCCCGCATCGTGGGCGTCGGGCTGTTCGTCCTGCTGCTATGGCGCAACCCGCTGGTGCAGCCGCTTGTCCCGCTTGCCCTTTCAGCGCTCGCGGCGCTGGCGCTTTCGCTTTACGGCTATTGGCGGCTGCAGAAGCAACGGCAGGATCAGGATTAAACCGCTTCCCAACCGTCCTTTTCCGCCGCCCGATAGATGGCGTCGATGAAAAGCTGGTTCTTCCTTGAGCTTTCGAGAGGGACGACGTCGCCCTCACCCTTTGCCGCACGGGCAAACGCTTCCGCCTCCAGCTTGTACTGGCGGCTATCCTGAAACCGGAATATCTGTGACTGATTATGGGCCTGATTGGTCAGCTCAATCTCTTCCGCACCCCAGCGATTGGCGTTGAAGGGGGATTTGACCTCGATGTAGCCATCCGTACCGTGGAAAACCATCAGCTGACGGGCGGCAAGCTGCGTCGCCAGATAAAAGCTCAGTTCAAAACTGCCGAAATCAGCCCGAATGCTCGAATAGATATCGGTGCCAAATTCCTTGTCGCGCTCGACGCTTGCCTGGACGCGCCTGGGCTCCGCGCCGGTCGCGAAACGGGTCACAATGGTCGGATAGACGCCGATATCCGGCAGGGCACCGCCGCCCAGTTCCGGAATATTCCGCATATTGCCGGGATCGCGATTGAAATAGCTGAAAGCACCCTGAACATGCTTCAACGTTCCGATGGCGCCTGACGCCAGCAACTCCTTCACCCTGGCCCAGACCGGCGAATAGGTGACCATGAAGGCTTCTGACACGAGCACGCCATTACGGTCACGCGCCGCGATAAGGGTGTCGATCTCTTCGGCTTTCAGCGCAATCGGCTTTTCGCAGAGGACATGCTTGCCGGCATCGGCGGCCCTGATGGTCCACTCCACATGCTGCGAGGTGGGAAGCGGAATATAGACGGCGTCGATCACATCCGATGCCAGCATCTCCTCATAGGAGCCGAAAGCATGGGGCACGGAAAAGCGATCCGCGACCGCACGGGCCTTGGTGAGATCGCGACCGGCGATGGCGCTGACCACGCAATCTTTCGCATCCTGCATAGCCGGAATGACGTGATCCTGAGCGATTTTCGCCGTTGAGATTATTCCGAAGCGCAGCATTCCATCCTCCATTCTGTCATCCGCCGGAAACTTACCACCATCACACGGCCTGGCAAGCCACCGGTTCGCGACAGATAAAGGATGGCCGGATTTGTCCTTTCTTTGTCGGCATTCCTGCTTTTATCCATATATTGAAAGGGGAATTATGCTAGGCATGAATCCAATGGAGAACCATGAAATGTCCTCTTCCAACACTGCGCTGCTCGTCGTCGACGTCCAGGAATCCTTTCGGCATGCCCCTTATTTCGAGGAAAGCGGGCTCGCCACCTTTCTGGAAAAACAGCAGGCGTTGATCGACGGCGCCGAAGCGGCCGGCATTCCGGTTGTGCAAATCTTCCACGTCGATGGCGACAGGGCCTTCTCGAAAGACAGCGGTTATATCCGCGCGCTCGAGGGTGTGCGGATCGCCCCTGACGTGACCTTCCACAAGAATCGCCACTCAGCCTTTGCCGGCACCGGCCTTGAAATCTGGCTGACGCAAAAAGGCATCAACCGGTTGATCGTTTCCGGTATCCGCACCGAACAATGCTGCGAGACAACCACCCGGCACGCCTCGGATCTCGGCTACAGCGTCGATTACGTTACCGAGGCCACTCTGACCTTTCCGATGACGCATGCCTCCGGCACGGTCTTCAGCGCGGATGATATCCGCAAGCGCACCGAACTGGTGCTGGCCGGGCGCTTTGCACGCATCGCCACGGTGCGCGATGTACTTGCAAGCGTGAAAGAGGCAGCCTGATGGACAAAGGCGGCACACGCATCATTCCCTTCTATACGCTTGTGCCGCCGCACGCGCTGTTGCTCGACATTGCCGGCCCCCTGCAGGTGATCCGTTATGCCAATGACGAGCAGACCGACATTTTTTTCGACTGCCGCTACATCGCAGCCAGGGACAGGCAACAATCCTCCATCGGCCTTGATCTTTGCGGGCTGGAGACACTGCCGACGGCGCTACCGGAAAACGCATTGCTACTGATCTCCGGCAGCACCTCGCGCTCGGAAGGTGAAGCGGAGACGCGGCGGGAGCGGCAGGCGTTGGCGGCGTGGCTGCGTCGCGCCGTCCGGGTCGACACAACCGTCATCTCCATCTGCTCCGGGGCGCTGCTGGCGGGTGAAGCCGGACTTTTCGACGGGCGCGGCTGCACCACGCATAGCGATTGCATCGACGCACTCCGCCGCATCGCACCGTTATCCCAGGTGGTCGAAAACCGCCTGTTCGTCGAGGACGGCAACCGCTTTTCCAGCGCTGGCATCTCCACCGGCATCGACCTGATGCTGCATGTGGTTTCCCGGCTGACGTCCCCGGCCGTTGCCGCACGCATCGCCAAGACCATGGTCGTTTACCTCAGGCGCAACGGCAGCGATCCGCAGATTTCCCCATGGCTGACTGGCCGTAACCACATGCATCCCGCCATTCACCGCGTGCAGGACAAGGTGATGGCGGAGCCGGCGCAGGACTGGTCGCTGGAGCGGTTGGCGGATATCGCTGCCCTCAGCGAAAGGCATCTATCGCGCCTGTTTCGCGAGCATACCGGCATCAGCGTCATCGACTATGTCAACCTGATGCGGGTCAATCTTGCCCGCGATATTCTCGCAAATACCCGTCTCGACATGGAAGCCATCGCCGAGCGGTCGGGCTTTGCCTCCGCCCGGCATTTGCGGCGCGTGTGGCAGCAGCACAATCGTTACCCGCCCAGCCGCTATCGCGGCCTTCAGGCCTGATTGTCGCCGCACCGCGCCGTTGCCTGATGAGTGCCATCAAAGGAATTGAATGGTTATACCCGCAGGCAGTTGCTAACCTTGCCTCAAAGACAGCAACAGGAGCATTCCCGTGGAAAAACGAAGCCTCGGCCGCACCGGCCTCTCCATCGCCCCGATCGTTTTCGGCGGCAACGTGTTCGGCTGGACAGCGGATGAGAAGACTTCCTTTGCCCTGCTCGACGCATTTTTTGATGCCGGGTTCAACGCCATCGACACGGCGGATGTCTATTCCGCCTGGGTGGACGGACATGTCGGCGGCGAATCCGAGGTCATCATCGGCAAATGGCTGAAGCAGTCGAGCGTGAAGCGCGAGGATGCGGTGATCGTCACCAAGGTCGGTTTTGACAATCGCGGCCAGAAGACCGGCCTCAGCGCCAAGTGGATCGCGGAAGCTGTTGACGCTTCATTGAAGCGGCTGCAAACCGACTATATCGACCTCTATCTCGCCCACAAGCCAGATGCGGACGTGCCGCTGGAAGAGACGCTCGCCGCCTTCGCAAAGCTGAAGGAACAGGGAAAAATCCGCGCCATCGGCTGCTCCAATTATTCCGCCAGCCAGCTTCAGGACGCGCTGGATACGGCTGCGAAGAACAATCTTCCCCGTTATGACGTGTTGCAGCCGGAATATAATCTCTATAACCGCGCGGATTTCGAAGGTCCGCTTGCTGATCTTTGTGTGAAGGAAGAGATTGGCGTCATCAACTACTACAGCCTCGCTGCCGGCTTCCTGACCGGCAAATACCGCGCCAAGGCCGATACGGAAGGTGTCGCCCGCAGCTATCGCGTGGGCGAATATGTCAACACGCGCGGCCTTGCCGTTCTGGGCGCAATGGATGCTGTGGCGGTACAGACCGGGGCCAGGCTCGCGGATATCGCGCTGGCCTGGTTGTTGCGGAAAAAGGCGATAACCGCGCCGATTGCCAGCGCCACCAGCCTGTCTCAGCTTGAAAGCTTCAAACGCGCCGTCGATCTGGAACTGACCGATGAGATGATGAGCCTTCTCGACAAGGCGGGTGCATAAGATGGAACTTGCAATTCGCGACGCGCAGCCGGCCGACCGGGCGGAATGGCTGCGGCTATGGAACGACTATCTCGCCTTTTATGATGTCGATCTTGCCGATGACGTCACCGATCACACTTGGGCGCGTATCCTTGACCCCACATCCCGTGTTTCGATGCGTGTGGCGCTGCTTGGCGACTGCATGGCCGGTTTCGCCATTCATCACTTCCATGATTCCACCTGGGTGAAGACACCCGACTGCTATCTGGAGGACCTGTTCGTCGATGGCGAAATCCGCGGCAAGGGCACGGGCCGGGCGCTGATGGACGATCTTATCGCCATCTGCAGGGAAAAGGGCTGGTCGCGGCTCTACTGGAACACCGGTGAGGACAACCACCGGGCGCAGAAGCTCTACGACAGCTACGTGAAGAGCGACGGCCATATCCGCTATCGCATTACCTTCTGATCACCCCCGGAAACGGAAGAAATCCACAAAGGCTCTCAGCGCCGGCCGCATCTGCCGGCGTGAGGGATAATAGATGTAAAAGCCGTCAAAGGGCGCGCACCAGTCTTCCAGCGCACGGATGAGCCTTCCCTCCCTGATATCGTCTTCCACACGCTGCTCGAAAACGAAGGCGAGCCCTGCGCCATCGATCGCCGCCCGGCGAATGAGGCTCTGGTCCGACAGGATCAGCGGCCCCTGCACATCGACCACCAATGGCTTGCCATTCTTCTCCAGTTCCCAACGGTAGATAAGGCCGCTGGCGAAACGCCGGCGGATGCAGCGATGCCGGATGAGATCCCTGGGATCGCGCGGCGGCGGGTTTTCTGCAAAATAGGAGGGCGCGCCGACAATCGCGCCGCGCCATGTTCCGCTCGCTTTCACCGCGATCATATCCGCGTCGAGGTGCTCCCCAAGCCGCAGACCGGCATCGAAACCCTTCGCGACAATATCCTCGAAGCGATCATCCGTTGATATCTCGAGCGAAATATCCGGATAGAGCCGCAGGAACTCACCCAGTCTCGGCACGATGAGATCCTCGGCGGCAAGCCGCGGCAGGGTGATACGCAACGGCCCCGCAGGTCTTCCGCCATGCTCGGCGAGCGTCTCGATGACCGCATCGATATCGGCAAGCGCCGGCCCCAGCGTCTCGAGAAGCCGCCTGCCCTCCTCTGTCGGTGAAACGCTGCGGGTGGTACGATGAAGCAGGCGCAGGCCAAGGCTTGCCTCCAGCGACGATACCGCATGGCTGACGGCGGAAGGGGCGATGGCAAGTTCGGCGGCGGCCTTGCGAAAGCTGCGGCCTTCGGCAACGGCGGCGAGAACGGCCAGCTGGGAGAGTTGCACACGGTTCATTGTTCTAAATGATAGAACAACCCAAGCGGATTTGCAGCGATTATTTTTATCGCCATGAGACGCTATTTTCTGATCACGCCCTGATGACGGGCGGTTCCTTATGGAAGGACGAACAGATGAAAAAAAGAACCCTTGGAAACAACCTTTCCGTTTCGTCGCTTGGCCTCGGCTGCATGGGCATGACCCACGCCTATAGCCCGACCGGCGATGAAACCAGCGCAATAGCGACGCTGCACCGCGCCGTCGAACTCGGCGTCACCTTTTTCGATACGGCAGAGGTTTACGGGCCTTACAATAACGAGATTCTTGTCGGCAAGGGTTTGAAGCCCTATCGCGACAAGGTGGTCATTGCCACCAAGTTCGGTTTCAAAATCGACACCAGCAAACCCGCAGGCCAGATGATGGTGGGCACCGACAGCCGGCCGGAAAATGTGTACGCCGTCGCCGAAGCCTCGCTCAAACGCCTTGGCGTCGATGTCATCGACTTGTTCTACCAGCACCGCGTCGATCCCGATGTCCCGATCGAAGAGACTGTAGGCGCCATGGCGGAACTGGTGCGGCAGGGTAAGGTGAAACATCTCGGCCTCTCGGAAGCGAGTGCCGAGACGCTTCGCAAGGCGCACGCCGTTCATCCGATTGCGGCCATCCAGAGCGAATATTCGCTATGGACCCGCGACGTGGAGGAAAACGGCGTGCTGGAAACCTGCCGTGAACTGGGCATCGGTTTCGTCCCCTTCAGCCCTCTGGGACGCGGTGCCTTGACGGGCGCACTGAAGTCGCTCGACGGACTTGCATCCGACGATTTCCGCCGCGGCCTGCCGCGCTTCCAGAGCGAAAACTTCGACGCCAATCTGGCGCTTATCAAGCTTCTGGAGGACATGGCGACTGAGAAGGGCGTGACCGCCGGACAACTGGCGCTGGCCTGGGTGCTGGCACAGGGCGATTTCATCGTTCCTATCCCCGGCACCACAAAAATCGCCAATCTGGAAAAAAACGTGGCCGCAGCGGATGTTTCGTTGACGGCGGAGGAAGTCGCAAGCCTCGGCGCGCTGCTCTCCCCGTCAAAGGTTGCGGGGGAACGCTATCCCGAGCGCATGTCCCAGATGGCCAACCGCTAAAAACAAAAAAGCCGCGGCAACCACCGCGGCTTTTTCATTCCGTCATCAGCCTTCAGGCGCGCAGAACGCCGCCCGTCGATTTCTCAACATTGCCGACGATCTTGGCCGTGAGCGCCTCGAAATCCTCATCGGTCAGCGTCTTGTCGACCGGCTGGATCTGTACTTCGATGGCGACCGACTTGCGGTTTTCACCGAGCGATGCGCCCTCGAAAATATCGAAGACATTGACGCCGGTGATCAACTTGCGGTCGGCACTCGTTGCAGCCTTGATGATGGCGCCCGCCTCTACCGACTTGTCAACCACGAAGGCGAAGTCGCGCTTGACCGCCTGGAAGGGCGAAAGCTCGAGCGCAGGCTTGGTGCGGGTCGCCTTCTTCTTCGGCTCCTGCATGGCGTCGAGATAAATCTCGAAACCGCAATAGGCGCCGGAGACATCCAGTTCGGACAACGTCTTCGGATGGAACTCGCCGAAATAGCCGAGCACGACCTTCGGACCCATCTTGATGGTGCCTGAGCGGCCGGGATGATACCAGCCGGGGCCGCCGGCCTCGATCTGCACATTGGCCATGGGCAGGCCGCAGGCTTCGAGTACCGCCAGCGCGTCGGCCTTGGCGTCATAGACATCCACCGGCTTGCCGCCGCCCTTCAAAGCATTGGACCACATGCGGCCGCTGCCTGCCAGCGAGGCCGTGCCACGGCGAACACCGCCGGCAACGCGGCGCTGCGCATCAGGCGTATCGCCCTCATAGGTGCCGGAGACCTCGAAGATTGCGACATCGCCATAACCTTTATCCGCATTGCGCTGCGCGGCGGTCAGAAGGCCGGGCAGCAACGAAGGCCGCATGTCCGACATATCGGCTGCGATGGGGTTGGCGAGTTTCAGCGCGGGTGAACCGCCGCCGAACAGCTTTGCCTGCCCTTCCGGGATGAAGGACCAAGTGACGGCCTCGAGCATGCCACGGCTTGCCAGCGCACGGCGCGCGGTACGCGTACGAATCTGCAGCGTGGTCAGGATACGGCCATTGACGGCGCCGAAGCTTTCCAGCGGCTCCGGCTTGATGTTGTCGACGCCATGGATGCGCATGACCTCTTCCACCAGATCGGCCTTGCCGTCGACATCAGGACGCCAGGACGGGACGGTGACAGAAACGCGCTCGCCCGTTCCCTCGACGCTGAAACCGAGGCCTTTGAGAATGGCGAGGCTCTCTTCTGCCGAGACTTCGAGACCCGTCAGGCGCTTCACTTCCGCCAGCGGGAAATCCACGACCTTCGGCTGATGGCCCTTGTAACCGACAACCCGGGCTTCGCCGGCGACGCCGCCGCACAGTTCGAGGACCAGTTCGGTGGTGCGTTCCAGACCCGGAACCATATATTCCGGATCGACGCCGCGCTCGAAACGATAACGCGCATCGGTGATGATGCCGAGCGAACGGCCGGTCTTGGCGATGTTGATCGGATCCCAGAGTGCGGACTCGATCAGCACGTCGACGGTGTTTTCATCGCAGCCGGAATGTTCGCCACCCATGACGCCACCGATGGACTCGAGGCCCTTTTCATCGGCGATGACGACATTGTTGGGCCCGAGCTTATATTCACGCTGATCGAGCGCGAGGATCGTCTCGCCCTCTTTTGCCCGGCGAACCGTCAGATCGCCCTTGACCTTGGCGGCGTCGAAGACGTGCATCGGCCGGCCCTGATCGAAGGTCATGTAGTTGGTGATGTCGACAAGCGCATTGATGGGACGCAGACCGATTGCCAGCAGGCGCTGCTGCATCCATTTCGGGCTGGGGCCGTTCTTGACGCCGCGCACGACGCGCAGCGAAAAGCCGGGGCAGAGCGCCGCATCGTCCAGTTCCAGCTTCACGTCGACCGGGGTTGCGCCTTCGATCTTGAAGGACGGCAGGGGTTTCGTTTTCAGCTTGCCGAGACCGGAAGCAGCGAGATCGCGGGCAATACCGTAGATCGAGGTGCAATCCGGCCGGTTCGGGGTCAGGTTGATTTCGATGACCGGATCGTCGAGCCCGGCATAAGTCGCGAAGGAGGTGCCGACCGGCGCATCTTCCGGCAGGTCGATGATGCCGTCGTGATCGTCGGAAATGTTGAGCTCCTTTTCGGAGCACATCATGCCATGGCTTTCGACGCCGCGTATCTTGCCCACGGCAAGCGTGACATCAATGCCCGGAACATACATGCCGGGACGTGCGAGCGCACCGACGAGGCCGGCGCGTGCATTGGGCGCGCCGCAGACGATCTGCACCGGCTTGCCGTCACCGGCATCCACCATCAGCACCTTGAGACGGTCAGCCTCGGGGTGTTTTTCAGCAGAAACGACCTTGGCGATGACGAAAGGCTTGTAGGCCGCCTTGTCGTCGACGTCCTCGACCTCAAGACCGATCGCCGTCAGCCGCTCGCAAATCTCGTCCAGCGTCGCATCGGTATCGAGATGCTCTTTCAGCCAGGAAAGAGTGAATTTCATGTCTTTGCTCCTTGGCTAACCGGATTA
>QFOL01000375.1 GCA_003241215.1 Agrobacterium fabrum | reverse complement strand
GCTTTACGCCTTCAACGTCATCAATTCCCGCAACCAGTTCGTGAACGCCATCGGCAGCTTTCTGTTCAATGTCACGGAACCGGTTCTGCGCCCCATCCGCCGCATCCTGCCCAATCTCGGCGGTATCGACATCTCCCCGATCATCGTGCTGCTGATCATCTTCTTCATCCGCTCCTTCATGTGGAACACGCTTTACCCGATGGTCGCTTGAGCGGCTGCTGGCAGAAGCACAATGATCACATCCGCCTGTCCGTCCGCCTCACACCGAATGGCGGGCGGGACGCCATTGACGGCGTGGAGCAGGATGCGGAAGGAAACGCGCATCTGAAAGCCCGCGTCAGCGCCGTGCCGGAAGGCGGCAAGGCAAACAAGGCGCTCATTGTTTTGCTGGCGAAAAAAATCGGAATACCCAAATCGTCCATCAGCTTCGTTTCAGGCGAAACGGCGCGCAAAAAAATCCTCCGGATCGATGTCGAACCGGAGGATTTCGAAGAGCTGTTTAAAGCTCGAAAACTAGACGAAAACTAGATCAGCCCTGCGCCTTGTAGCGCTCGATGGCTTCGACGATCAGCTTCTTGGCGACGTCGACATCCTGCCAGCCGCCCATCTTCACCCACTTGCCGGGCTCCAGATCCTTGTAGTGCTCGAAGAAGTGCTCGATCTGCTTCAGCGTGATTTCCGGCAGGTCGGTATAGTTGTGGACCTTGTCGTAACGGCGCGTCAGCTTCGGAACCGGCACGGCGAGGATCTTCTCGTCCTTGCCGCCGTCATCTTCCATGATCATCACGCCGATGGGACGGACATTGATCACGCAGCCCGGAACCAGCGGGCGGGTGTTACAGATGAGAACGTCGATCGGGTCGCCATCGTCGGACAGCGTGTGCGGCACGAAGCCATAGTTACCCGGATAGGTCATCGGCGTGTAGAGGAAGCGATCGACGATCAACGCACCGGCATCCTTGTCGATTTCGTACTTGATCGGGTGTCCACCGACCGGCACTTCAACGATGACATTCACGTCATCCGGCGGATTCTTGCCTACGGAAATTGCATCGATACGCATTCGCTTCCCTCATTCGACGGGTTGGATTTGGTTTTCGATACTGGGAAAGTCGCCGCATTGCAACATGGCTTTGGGCGGATAAGGCAGAATGAGCGATTTGGGGTCATAGCGATGACACATCGCCCGGCGCGAAATCAAAATGACGGAAAATTCCCCGTCAGTTCCAGACGAAACCGACCTTGCGCAGCGACTTGCCGTCGAAATCTTCCATGCCTTCGGCAATATCCCGGCCGCCATGCGAGCGGAAAAACCGGTTGGCCACATCGCTGTCCTCAAGGCACCAGACAACGATGCCGTTGCAGCCAAGCGAGGTCAGCAGCCTGCGCGCCTCCGTGAAAAGCAGCGAGCCAAGGCCGATACCCTGATATTCGGGGCGGAGATAAAGTTCGTAGATTTCACCGTCATGGGGCAACCCACGCGCCCGGCTGAGACCCAGCGTCGCATATCCGGCGACCACACCGGCAACCTCGATCACCAGCATGGTTGCCGAGCCTTTGGTCGCCTTTTTCCACCAGACTTCTCCACGACGCTCGAGCATCTGCGTCAACGGCCGATGCGGGATAAGCCCCGCATAGGCCTGTTGCCACGACAGACGGTGCGCCTCGGAGATGGCGCGCGCATCATGCGGCTCGGCACGGCGAACATCGATGGATAACGTTTTCATAACGCGATTCTGGCCCCGGCCACGGAAACTTGCCAGTCATAAAGGTTAACGCCGGCAGGCTTACCCACAGCCTATTCATGTGGACGACCAGGAAAAATTAACGCATCCTTAACCTTTGGCACAAGCGCCTTTCGACTCATGCACACATAAAAACGAATGCATAAAAAAACCCGGCGCAGGGCCGGGTTTTTCAAAAACATCGGATCGAGTCGATCAGCTGGCGGCAAGCTTTGCCTTTTCGAAGCGCTTGCGGTCATTCGGATCGAGGTAGAGCTTGCGAAGACGGATCGACTTCGGCGTGACTTCAACGAGCTCATCGTCCTGGATCCAGGAGAGCGCGCGCTCCAGCGTGAACTTGATCGGCGGGGTGAGCTTCACGGCCTCATCCTTGCCGGCGGCGCGGATGTTGGTGAGCTTCTTGCCCTTCAGCACGTTCACGTCGAGGTCGTTGTCACGGCTGTGAATGCCGATGATCATGCCCGCATAGACCTTCTCGCCGGCATCAATGATCATCGGGCCACGATCTTCAAGGTTGAACAGGGCATAGGCAACTGCTTCGCCAGATTCGTTTGACAGCAGAACGCCGTTGACGCGGCCGCCGATCTCGCCCTTGTAAGGCTGGTAGTCGTGGAACAGGCGGTTCATCACGGCAGTGCCGCGCGTATCGGTCAGAAGTTCCGACTGGTAACCGATAAGGCCACGGGTCGGCGCGAAGAACACCAGACGGACGCGATTGCCGCCAGAAGGACGAAGCTCGACCATTTCGGCTTTGCGCTCGGACATCTTCTGAACGACGACGCCGGAATGTTCCTCATCAACGTCGATCACGACTTCTTCGACCGGCTCCATCAGCTGGCCGTTTTCATCCTTGTGCATGACAACGCGCGGACGCGACACGGCAAGTTCGAAGCCTTCGCGGCGCATGTTTTCGATCAGAACCGCCAGCTGCAATTCGCCGCGGCCAGACACGAAGAACGAATCCTTGTCGGCGGATTCTTCGATCTTCAGCGCAACGTTGCCTTCGGCTTCCTTGAGCAGACGGTCGCGAATGACGCGGCTCGTGACCTTGTCGCCTTCGGTGCCGGCGAGCGGCGAATCGTTGACGATGAAGGACATGGTGACAGTCGGCGGGTCGATCGGCTGCGCCTGCATCGGCTCCATGACGGCAGGATCACAAAATGTATCGGCGACAGTGCCCTTGGAGAGGCCGGCAATGGCGACGATATCGCCCGCATGGGCTTCTTCGATGGAGGTGCGCTCAATGCCGCGGAAAGCGAGAATCTTCGAGATACGACCGTTTTCGATCAGCTTGCCATCCTGGCCGAGAACCTTGACGGCCTGGTTCGGCTTGATCGAACCGGAAGCGATACGGCCGGTGATGATGCGGCCGAGGAAGTTGTTGGCTTCGAGGATCGTGCCGATCATGCGGAACGGGCCTTCTTCGACCTTGGGCTCCGGCACGTGCTTGACGACGAGATCGAGAAGCGGCGCAAGACCCTCATCGCTCGGGCCTTCCGGATTGACGTTCATCCAGCCGGAACGGCCGGAACCGTAAAGGATAGGGAAGTCGAGCTGTTCGTCGGTGGCGTCGAGAGCCGCGAAAAGATCGAAGACTTCGTTGACGACTTCCTCGTGGCGGGCGTCCGGACGGTCGATCTTGTTGATGGCGACGATCGGACGGAGACCAACCTTCAGCGCCTTGCCGACCACGAACTTGGTCTGCGGCATCGGGCCTTCGGCGGCATCGACCAGAACAATCGCGCCATCCACCATCGACAGGATACGCTCGACTTCACCGCCGAAGTCGGCGTGGCCGGGGGTGTCGACGATGTTGATGCGGGTAT
>QFOL01000374.1 GCA_003241215.1 Agrobacterium fabrum | reverse complement strand
CGTCATCAATGTCGGTTCGGCTTTCGTCAACATGTCCGTTCTTCGTGCCTGCATGGACACGGGTGTTGCCTATATGGATACGGCGATCCACGAGGATCCGACCAAGATCTGCGAAGCGCCGCCGTGGTACGGAAACTACGAGTGGAAGCGCGCGGAAGAGTGCAAGGAAAAGGGCATTACCGCCATTCTCGGCGTCGGTTTCGATCCGGGTGTGGTGAACGCCTATGCCCGCCTTGCCAAGGATGATTATTTCGACAAGGTCACCTCGGTCGATATCGTCGATATCAATGCCGGCAGCCATGGCCGCTGGTTCTCCACCAACTTCGACCCGGAAATCAACTTCCGCGAATTCACCGGCGTCGTCTATTCCTGGCAGAAGGGCGAGTGGCAGACGAACCAGATGTTCGAAGTCGGCCAGGAATTCGATCTGCCGGTTGTCGGCAAGCAGAAGGCCTATATGACCGGCCATGACGAAGTGCATTCGCTGTCCAAGAACATGGACGGCGCCGATGTGCGCTTCTGGATGGGTTTCGGCGATCACTATATCAACGTCTTCACCGTGCTGAAGAACCTCGGCCTGCTGTCCGAGAAACCGGTCAAGACGGCTGAAGGTCTCGAAGTCGTGCCGCTGAAGGTCGTCAAGGCCGTGCTGCCCGATCCGTCTTCGCTGGCGCCCGACTACGTCGGCAAGACCTGCATCGGTGATATCGTCAAGGGTATCAAGGATGGCAAGGAGCGCGAAGTCTTCATCTACAACGTGGCCGACCACAAGGAAGCCTATGAAGAAGTCGGCTCGCAGGGCATTTCCTATACCGCCGGCGTTCCGCCGGTCGCCGCCGCCATGCTGATCGCCACCGGCGAGTGGGACGTGAAGCAGATGGCGAATGTTGAAGAACTGCCGCCGAAGCCGTTCCTGAACATCCTGAACAGGATCGGCCTTCCGAACCGCATCAAGGACGAAAACGGCGACCGCGCGCTGGAATTCTGATTGCAGCATTCTCGACGGATAGAGACAAAAAAGCCCCGCGAATGCGGGGCTTTTTCTTTGCTATACAGATTATCTATCGCGGCTGGACGCAAAACGGGTGTAGTGCCCAGTCGATGGAAAGAGGTCTAACCAGTTACGCGACGTCATCCTCGGCCCTGTGCCGAGGATCCAATCACGTTGAATAAAATCAATAGGTTGCAGATCCTCGGGGCAAGCCCGAGGATGACGTTGAGAGCAGGCATGCCCGCCGTCCTCGGTAGTCGCAGAGTGACCTCAGCCCTTCGTAGGCTTCGGTCCACGCTTCTCGAACGGCTTGTCTTTTTTGCCTTCGAATTTCGGCTTGTCGCCGAAGGGCTTTTTCTTTTTCCAGGGCTTGTCTTCAGCCTTGCGGTCATCGCGTGGCGCGCCTGCATTGTCGGACTTGCTGAATTTCCGCTGCGCCTTGGCCGGGCGCGTGTCTTCGCGGAAACCGCCGGTCATTTCCGGCTTGCCTTCCAGCGCCTTCAGGCGAATGCCCTTTTCGAGCGTCATGTCCTTGCCGATGGCAGAGGTGAAACGGTCGACAGCGTCCGCGGCCAGTTCCACGAAGGTCTCCGTCTGCTGCATGCGGATCGCGCCGATATCCTGGCGGGTGATCTTGCCGAAACGGCAGAGCATGGGAATGATCCAGCGCGGTTCGGCGCTCTGCTTGCGGCCGACGGACAGCGAAAACCAGGCGCTGTCGGCGAAATCGGAACGTTCGCGGCGCGGTGCATTGTTCTCGACGGTCTCGAAACTGTCGCGGCGCGGCTTGCGGTTGTTATCCAGCGAGACTTCAGCGATGTCTTCCGGCGCGGAGCGTCCGGCGTGGTAGAGGCGCACGAAAGCGGCGGCGACCTTTTCCGCGCCATGCTGTTCAAGCAGCCTGGTGACGAAATCGCGCTCGTCCTCGGCCACAGCCCCGGTCAGCGACGGGTCGGCCAGAAGCCGGGCGCCGTCGCGCTCGACGATCTCTTCGGCCGAAGGCGGGCGAACCCATGCCGGGCTGACCTTGGCGCCTTCCAGCAGGCGCTCTGCCTTGCGGCGCTGGTTGATCGGCACGACGATGGCGCTGACGCCCTTCTGCCCGGCGCGGCCGGTGCGGCCGGAGCGGTGCAGAAGCGTTTCGGAATTGGTCGGCAGGTCGGCATGGATGACGAGTTCGAGACCCGGCAGGTCGATGCCGCGGGCGGCAACGTCGGTCGCCACGCAGACGCGGGCGCGGCCATCGCGCATAGCCTGCAGCGCATGGGTGCGCTCGTTCTGGGTCAGTTCGCCTGACAGCGCCACGACGGCAAAACCGCGATTGTTGAGCCGCGCCGTCAGGTGATTGACAGCCGCACGGGTGGAGCAGAAGACGATGGCGTTGCGGGCTTCATAAAAGCGCAGCGCATTGATGATGGCGTTCTCGCGGTCGGCCGGCGTCACCAGCATGGCGCGATATTCGATATCCACATGCTGCTTCTGTTCGGAAGCGGTGGCGATGCGCACGGCGTTCTTCTGGTAGCTTTCCGCAAGCTTGGCGATGCTGCGCGGAACGGTAGCCGAGAACATCAGCGTGCGGCGGGTTTCCGGCGATTCTTCCAGAATGAATTCCAGATCTTCACGGAAGCCGAGATCGAGCATCTCGTCGGCTTCATCCAGCACCACGGCGCGGATCGAGGAGAGATCGAGCGCGCCGCGCTTGATGTGGTCGCAAAGACGCCCGGGTGTGCCGACGACGATATGGGCGCCGCGTTCGAGCGCCCGGCGCTCGTTGCGCACATCCATGCCGCCGACGCAGGAAGCAATCGAGACACCGGCGAATTCATAAAGCCATTCCAGCTCACGCTTCACCTGCATGGCGAGTTCGCGGGTCGGCGCGATGGCGAGCGCCAGGGGAGCGGACGCCTGGCCGAAACGGCCATTTTCCGGCAGAAGCGTCGGCGCCAGTGCAATGCCGAAGGCGACCGTCTTGCCGGAGCCGGTCTGGGCGGAGACCAGCGCGTCCTTTTCGGCCAGTTCCGGCGCAAGCATGGCCTGCTGCACGGGGGTCAAATCTTTATAGCCGCGTTTTTCCAACGCCTGCGCGATCGCCGGGGCGATACCCTGGGTGTCTGTCATCTACCGTCTTTCGGATATGAAGCCGCCCGCATCCGCCCGAAACCAATAGGTCCTAAAGTCTCCGGGGCAGCCAATGCAGGCCATTTCGGCCATCTGGCCGGTTGCATTGCCGCGCTCATACTGCGAATGGGCCCATTTGTACAGTGCACTGCGGTACGCTCTTTTGCGGGTGCTTTATTCCGCCGACCTTTTCATCCCGCCATTGTTCCGGCCCGCGCTTCGAAAAAAGGCGTACCGCATGGTTCATAAACGGCATTGCGTGCCCCCCGCCTTTTCGCTAAGAGACCCGCAACTTGAGGCTCTTTGTCAGGAAGAGCCGACTGGGTTTGTTCTTGTCCGTCCGCTCTTTGAAGGAGCGGCGGGAAAAAGGGATGGTACTGGTCAAGGCTATGGCTCGCATTGTCATGAAATTCGGCGGCACGTCCGTCGCGAACCTCGAACGCATTCACAATGTCGCACGGCATGTG
>QFOL01000373.1 GCA_003241215.1 Agrobacterium fabrum | reverse complement strand
AAACGACCGGAACGGCACGCACCCGTAGCTCAGCTGGATAGAGCACCAGACTACGAATCTGGGGGTCAGGAGTTCGAATCTCTTCGGGTGCGCCATTTCTCTTCCCCTGAAATCAAGTCCAGAAGTGCTGTTTTCGATCCCGCCTTCCGCAAGTTCGGCGCGGTAGTCTTTGGTGATCGCTTGTCGGCCTGCCGTCGGAATTCAGGGCCGTATGATTCTCGCCGCCGGCCAAACCGGCGTTGCCAGCCCCATTCTCGGTGCCTGCAAATACGAGCTCCGAATATTTGCAAATGCCCCCCAAATATTAGTGGTTTTGTGTAGAGGCCTGTACCGCAGGGTTTTCCGATAGCCCGAGATTACCGGGCTTTCTTGTGTCATCGAAGTTTCCGCAAACCTTCGTCATATTGTCATACAATATAAGCATATGCGCTCCAGAAAAGGAGCGCAGAATGACGCCACAATCACTTGAACTTTCGGGCATCGGCA
This sequence comes from Agrobacterium fabrum, assembly GCA_003241215.1. Classification (GTDB taxonomy): domain Bacteria; phylum Pseudomonadota; class Alphaproteobacteria; order Rhizobiales; family Rhizobiaceae; genus Agrobacterium; species Agrobacterium fabrum_A. The sequence goes on along the minus strand of QFOL01000373.1, from coordinate 3,117 downwards.
AAGGCTTCGGGGCTGACGATGTTCTGAAGGAGATCGATCTCTCCATCCGTCCCGGAGAGTTTTTGTCCCTTGTCGGCATGTCAGGCTGCGGCAAGTCCACACTTTTGCGCATCATAGCGGGGCTGGAAACGCCGGATCGCGGTTCGGTCTCGATCGGCGACCAGGATGTGACCGAGGTTGATCCGAGCGACCGCAATCTGGCGATGGTGTTCCAGTCCTATGCCCTCTATCCGCATATGAGCGTGCGCCAGAACATTGCGACGCCGCTCAGAATGCGTCGTCTGCCGCTTGCCGCGCGCCTGCCGCTGGTCGGGCGGTTTGCGGCCCCGGCGGAAACGCTGAGGCAGATCGACGCCGCTGTCGAGCAGGCGGCCGAGACGCTGCAGATCGCGCATCTGCTGGATCGCAAGCCGGCACAGCTTTCCGGTGGCCAGCGCCAGCGCGTGGCGCTCGCCCGGGCGCTGGTGCGTTCGCCTGCCGCCTTTCTGATGGACGAGCCGCTCTCCAACCTCGATGCGAAGCTTCGCGCCCATATGCGTGAGGAACTGGCGGGCCTGCACCGCCGGCTTGGGGCAACCTTTATCTATGTCACCCACGACCAGATCGAAGCCATGACCATGTCCGACCGCATCGCGCTGATGTCGGAGGGCCGCATCGAGCAGCTCGGCACTCCGGACGAGCTTTACCGCAAACCGGCGACACTGACGGTCGCGCGTTTCATCGGCACGCCCTCGATCAACCTTGTGCCGGTCGAAATCGATACGCAGGGCAAGGTCACGGCTTTTGGACGCGATCTCGGCATCGAAGGCGCAGGCCGCGACGCCGGCCCGGCGACGCTCGGCCTTCGTGCCGAGGATCTGCATCCGGGTGAGGAAGGTTTCGCCGTGCGCGTGGTGCGCAGCGAAACCCACGGCGCTGACCGCTTTGTGAGCTGCCGCCTGCTGAGCGACGAGACCGTCGCCATCACCTTGCGGCAAGGTGCCGGCGAGGCGCTGGGCGCGGATGCGGGTGGTGTGATGACCCTTGGCTTTGCGCCGGAACGCGCGCATCTTTTCGCGGCTGATGGGCTGCGCCGCAAGGTGACGACGCGTGAACGGGTGCCGGCATGACGGCGGTCGATTTTTCCACGGCGGCGCGCGCGAAGGCCCGACGGCGACTGTCGAAGGCCGACCGGCGGATGATCTGGCGCGGCCTGATGTTTGCAGCTCCCGCAAGCCTGCTTCTCCTGGCTGTCTATATTGTGCCAATGCTCGTTCTGGCGGTCTTTTCGCTTACCGACTACCAGCTCGGTGGACTATCCGCCGGCTTTGTCGGTCTCGGAAACTTCTTCAAGGCGTTTCAGGATCCGGTTTTTCTACGAGCACTGATGAATACAGTCATCTATGCAGCCATCGTCATTCCTTTCGGCGTGTTTCTGGCGCTCGGCGCGGCTTTGCTCGTCTATCATCGCAAGCGCAGCCGCGCCTTCTGGGAAGTGGCCTATTTCCTTCCTGTCACCGCAACGCTTGTCGCCATGGCGACCGTGTGGCAATTCCTGCTGCACCCGTCGCTCGGACCGGTGAATGCGGCGATCAAATGGCTCGGTTTCGAGCCCGTCGCCTTCCTCTCCAACCCTGTTCTCCTCATTCCCACCATGGCGCTGATCGGCATCTGGCAGGTTTTAGGTTTCAACATGGTGCTGTTTCTCGCCGGCCTCACCGCCATTTCGAAGGATCTGCACGAAGCGGCGCGGCTGGATGGCGCCAAGAACCCGGTTGACCGGTTTCTGACCGTGACATGGCCGATGCTCGGACCGACCACCATGTTCGTCGTGGTCACCACCTCCATCTCGGCCTTCAAGGTGTTCGAGACCGTCGCCGTGCTGACCAAGGGCCGCTTTGGCTCGGAAACATTGCTGTATGTTCTCTATCTTGAAGGTTTTGAATATTCGAACACGGGTTATGCGGCTGCGCTGACCCTGATTTTTCTCGCGATCGTGCTGATCCTGTCGATCGGCCAGACGCTGCATATGGACCGGAAGGTGCACTACTAATGTCCGGGCTTCGCAAATATCTACCGCATCTCGTGCTCTCGCTCGGTGCGTTCGTCATGCTTCTGCCGTTCTACTGGATGGTACTGACATCCATCCGCTCCCCGGCGGAGGTCTTCAGTGTCTCATTCTGGCCGATCCCCGAGAAGTTCGACGCTGTCGAGAATTACTCCCGCGCAGCCGGCCAGGTACCCATGGCACGTTTCATGCTGAACGGCGTCATCGTGTGTTTCGGCATCCTGTTGGTGCAGATCCTGACATCGGTTCCTGCGGCCTATGCACTGGCTAAACTACGTTTTCCGGGGCGCAAGCTCTTGCTGGGTCTTGTCGTCGCCGCGCTTTCCGTGCCCATCCAGGCGCTGGCGCTGCCTCTCTTCGTCGGTCTCGCGGTGACGCAATTACTCAACACCTATTTTGCGATGATGATGCCCTTTTTCCTGTCGGTTTTCGCCATCTTCCTCTTCAACCAGTCCTTCAGAAGCTATCCGGACGAGATCATCGAAGCGGCGCGCATGGACGGGTTTTCGGAAATGGAGATTTGCTGGGGCCTGGTCCTGCGCGGTTCGCTGCCTTCGCTTGCTGCGTTCTCCGTCTTCTCGCTGGTTGCCCACTGGAACGACCTTTATTGGCCGATGATCGTGATCTCCGACACAAATCTGGCTCCTCCGCCCCTCGGCATGATGTTCTTCGCGGATATCGAATCCGGCGCGAATTACGGTGCGCTGATGGCGGGCGCCACACTGATTACCGCGCCGATGGTGCTGTGCTTCCTCCTCGCACGGCGGCACTTCATCGCCGGTATTACCATGACCGGCGTCAAGTGACGCCGTTCAGACTTCCTCCTCCCAACCTCTCTGGAGACTGACATGAAATTCAACCGACGCGCTGTAATGGGCGGTCTGGCTCTTGGCATGGCTTTTGCGGGCCTCGCACAGCCGGTTCTGGCCGCTGAAGTCACGCTCAACGTTCTCTACAACCTGCCGGGCTTTACGAAGTTCCATCAGCCGCTGGCCGATGAATTCATGAAGAAGAACCCGGATGTGAAGATCAACTTCCTCGCGCCGGCCGCCGGTTACAACGAAGGCCAG
>QFOL01000372.1 GCA_003241215.1 Agrobacterium fabrum | reverse complement strand
TGAGGAGATCGATGCCTTTTTGCGGGAGCATCTGGAAAGCGCCTATCACCCCTGCGGCACCTGCCGCATGGGCGACAGGGACGACCCGATGGCCGTCGTCGATCCCGAATGCCGCGTGATCGGGGTGGAGGGCTTGCGGGTGGCGGACAGCTCGATCTTCCCGCATGTGACCTATGGCAACCTCAACGGCCCGTCGATCATGACCGGCGAAAAGGCGGCGGACCACATTCTCGGCAAGACCCCGCTGCCGCGTTCCAATCAGGAACCATGGGTAAACCCGCGCGCGGCCGTCAGCGACCGGTGAGGGTCAATGGTAATCGTCCTCGCGCTGGTGGCGAACGGCGGCAATGGTGACGGTTTCCGGGCCGTCAATGCGGAATAGCACGATATAGCCTGATGAACCGAACGGTATGAGGAGTTCGCGTATCAGGCTGTTTTCCGGGGATGCCTTGCGGCAGCTGAAGGGAAAATCGCCGAGAATCTCCAGTCCTGCTTTTATGGCGCTGATCGCTTTCTCAGCCACATCGATGTCGTAGGCGATCAGAAAATCATAGATGCGATCAAAATCGGCCAAGGCTTCTTCGGTATAGCGAAGCTCATACGTCATTTCCGCTTCGCGGCTTTCGCAGCATCAAGTTTTCTTTGCATCATCGAAAGAACATCGTCGGTGCTATAATAAATGCCGGTGCGCTCCGCTTCTTCGAGTGACGCCAGCCCGCGCGCAATAAATTCCGCCTGCGATTTACGGATTTGCACCTGCCTGCGCACGGACTCTTCAACGAAGGAAGAAAGCGTCTCGCCTTCCTTCAGCACGCTTTCAGCAGCCTCGCGAAAATCCGCCGTCACCCGCAGTGAAGGGATCGTTGCCGTTTTCATGTCTACGTCTCCATGCGTTGCAATTGCGATGCGCAGAATGCGCCGATAGGGGCGGTCTGTCAAATGCAAAACCTTGCAATCCCAGCCCGAGAGGCGGATAAACGGGCTTCCCGCCTGATGACGACCATCAAAATCACCGATCTGGACCGCCATGCCCGTCGACTACAAAAAGCTGAAGATGCTCCGCCGTTCCCGTGTCGTGTGGGGTTCGTGGCGGGTGTGGAGGCCGAGGGCGGTTTTCTGGATTGGCGCGATTGCGGTCGGCCTTATCAGCGTCGGTTTTGCGTGGGCGGCGGATCGCGCCCAGCACCTTTTCTTTGCGGCAACCTCATCGGGCGAATGGGCGTTTCTGCTGCCGCTCATCATCACGCCGCTCGGCTTCACGCTCTGCGCATGGCTCGCGATCACGGTTTTCCCCAATGCCGGCGGCAGCGGCATTCCGCAGGCGATCGCCGCGCGGCACCTGCGGGAAGATGCGGACCGTTCGCGGCTTCTGTCGCTGAAGCTCGCTTTCGGCAAGGTGGTGTTGACGGTCGCCGGGCTTTTGTCCGGCGCTTCCATCGGCCGTGAAGGCCCGACCGTTCAGGTTGGCGCCTCGATCATGCTGCAAGCCGCCCGCTGGGGCGGCATGGCGCAGGCGAAGGGTCTCATTCTCGCTGGCTCGGCGGCGGGCATCGCGGCGGCCTTCAACACGCCGCTCGCCGGCATCGTCTTCGCCATTGAGGAAATGAGCAAGACCTATGAATCCCGCGCCAATGGCCTCGTCCTCACCGCGGTCATCCTGTCGGGCCTCGCTTCGCTGGCGCTGGTCGGCAGCTATACCTATTTCGGCACCAGTTCGGTGATGGCGAAAACGACCATGGACTGGCTGCTGGTTCTGGTCTGCGGCATTGGCGGCGGCGCGTTCGGTGCGCTGTTCAGCGCAGGCGCCTTGCGTCTTTCCGCCCGCATCCGGCGCTTCGCGCAGGCCATGCCGCTGAGGCGGATGCTGGCGGTCGCCGCCGCCTGCGGCCTTGCCTCCGCCGTCCTCGGCATCGCAACGGGCGGCGCGACCTTCGGAACCGGTTACGAACAGGCCCGTGCCGCAATCGAGGGGCAGGCCGCGCCCGCATTCTTCTTCATCGAAAAACTGGCGGCGACGTTCCTTGCCATGATGTCGGGTATTCCCGGCGGCATTTTTGCGCCGTCGCTGTCAGTAGGCGCGGGTTTCGGCAGCACCATGGCCACCTTGCTCGGCACCAGCATCGGCCTTGGCGCCATCGTCGGCATGGCGGGTTATTTTGCGGGCGTGGTGCAGGCGCCGATGACGGCCTTTGTCATCATCCTTGAAATGACCGGCAATCATGAGGGCGTCATGCCCATCATGGCCGCATCGATGCTGGGATATCTCACGTCGCGGCTTTTCTCCCGCGAGCCGCTTTATCACGGCCTGTCGCGGGTCTTCATCGCCCAGAGCATCCGCGCCCGGCGCGCCGCTCAGGCCAGCGAAACGTAACCGCTTACGCGCGGATGCCCGCCACGCCGAAATAACCGAGCCCCGGTATCTTCACGCCGGGCCGGCTGAAATCGATGCCGGCGACAAGACCGAGAAAATTGATCTCGAAACCGCTGCGCGCACCCGCCGAAATGCCGAACAGGCCGCCGAGCGAAACGCTAACATCCTTCCAGTCGTCGGCGATGTGGTAAAACGCGCCGTCCGGCAGATAATCGCGGCCCACGGCATCCGGCGGCAGCACGACGCCGAGTTCCGGCACGCTGCGCAGCACATGGGCGACGAAGGTGTTGGAGTTGGGGCCGGGATAAATGCGATAGCCGCCCGGCCGGCCATAGGGGTAATCGGCAATCGCCTTTTCGATCTTCGGGATGAGCTTTTCCGCCTCTGCGCCATGAATGGCAACCACCTGGCGCGGCATGTTGGAATACCAGTAGGCATCCGCCGCATAACCATTGTGGCGGATCGGCGTGCCCCAGCCCACCTTGTCGTAACGGTCATAGCTCGCGGCACCCGGCTTTTTCAGCACGACCCAGGCGTGACTGGCGACGGAGCCCTTGAAACCGCCGGTCATGGCGGAAAAGACATAAACGGCGGCTTCGCCGTTGCTGGACGCCGCCGGCAGCATGCCGGAGGACGACCATCTGGCGGCGTTCCAGCCGCGCGGATGGTCTTTCATGGCCCACAGCCCGGCCGATGCCAGCGCGGGAAGCAGATAGATAACGGCAATCGCCAGCAGCAGACGTTTTGCAAATTTCACTGATAGCCCCGTGCATCGAAAAATCAATTGCGGTATCAACGGGATAAAATCAGAACTTTTTGAGGCTGAGAGAATGAACAATTCCGTTACCGTCGAAATCACCCGCGGCAATCTCGTCGAAAGCCGCCATCAGGGCCTTGCCGTGGTGGTGGATGGCGATGGCGGCGTGCTGTTTTCGGCTGGCGATATCGAGCGCGGCATCTTCCCGCGTTCCGCCTGCAAAGCCATGCAGGCGCTGCCGCTGGTGGAAAGCGGTGCTGCGGATGCCTACGGCTTCGGCAACCGTGAACTGGCGCTTGCCTGCTCCTCGCATTCCGGTGAGGACGCGCATGTGGAGCTCGCCGCTTCGATGCTGGCGAAAGCGGGCAGGGATGCCGATACGCTGGAATGCGGCGCGCACTGGTCTTCCGACCAGAAAACCATCATCCATCAGGCCCGCACGCTGGAAAAGCCGACGGCGCTTCACAATAATTGC
>QFOL01000050.1 GCA_003241215.1 Agrobacterium fabrum | reverse complement strand
GGGCATTCCGGTGCTGATGATCCTGTTCCTGTCCTATTACGGCCTCAGCCTTGCCGGGCTGGAACTGCCGCCACTTTTTGCCGCCGGTGCCTCGATGACCATCTATACATCGGGTTACCTCGCGGAAATCTGGCGCGGTTGCATCCAGGCGGTGCCGAAACAGCAATGGGAAGCGTCGGAGTCGCTCGCTCTCACCCGGGCCCGCCCAGCAATATCGCTACGTCATCCTGCCGCAGGCGATCCGAATTTCGCTACCGCCGACCGTCGGTTTTGCCGTCCAGGTCGTCAAGAACACGTCCATCGCATCGATCATCGGTTTCGTCGAACTGGCGAGAGCGGGGCAGCTCATCAACAATGCCACGTTCCAGCCGTTCCGCGTCTTCGTGGCGGTGGCCGTACTTTATTTCATCGTCTGCTACCCGTTATCCCAGCTGTCGCGTTGGCTGGAAAGCTGGAAAGGAGGCTTCATGCCGGAAGTAATCGTTGAAAACGTTCACAAGAGCTTTGGCGCTCTGGAAGTCCTCAAAGGCGTGTCGCTGACGGTCGGCCGCGGTGAAGTTTTCGCCCTCATCGGCCGCTCGGGTTCGGGCAAGAGCACGCTGCTGCGCTGCATGAACGGGCTGGAGAAGATCAATTCGGGCCGCATCGAAATCGCCGGTCATGCGATCGGCGAAGATGCCAAGGCGCTGCGCAAGCTGCGCACCGATGTCGGCATCGTGTTCCAGAGCTACAATCTCTTTCCGCATCTGACGGTCGGCGAAAACATCATGCTCGCGCCGCGCATCGTCAAGGATGTGGCGAAATCGGAAACCAAGGATATTGCCCGCGAAGTTCTGCAACTCGTCGGCCTTTCGGAGAAATTCGATTCCTATCCCGACCAGCTTTCCGGCGGCCAGCAGCAGCGCGTGGCGATTGCCCGTTCGCTCGCCATGCGGCCGAAGGTGATGCTGTTCGACGAGGTGACCTCGGCGCTCGATCCTGAATTGACCGAGGAAGTGCTGACCGTCATGGAAAACCTCGCGAAAGACGGCATGACGATGATCCTCGTTACCCATGAAATGGCCTTTGCGCGCCGCGTGGCGACCGAAACCATCTTCATGCACAAGGGCAAGATCTGGGAGCAGGGCCGTTCGTCCGAACTTTTCGCCAACCCGCAAACGCCGGAACTCCGGCAATTCGTCAAGGCCGATGTGAAGTAGTTCACCGGCGCAAAGGAAACTTCATGACCACTGAAATCGTGCAATTGTGCCCGCTCATCCCGGCACTGGAAGGCGAACTTGCCGAGCGCTTCACCGTGCATCGCCTGTTCGAGGCTGCTGACAAGGCGGCGTTCCTTGCTGACAAGGGTGCTTCAATCCGCGGCGTCGTCACCGGCGGCCATATCGGCCTGCCGGCGGATATTGGTGCCGCACTTCCCAATCTTGAAATCGTCGCCATCAACGGCGTCGGTTTCGACAAGGTCGATCTGGCCGAAGCCAAGCGACGCGGTTTTCGCGTCTCCAATACGCCTGACGTGCTGACGGCCGATGTCGCCGATCTGGCGCTCGGCCTCGTTCTGGCGCAGGCGCGCAAGCTGCCGCAGGCCGACCAGCATGTGCGCACCGGCCAATGGCTGAAGGGCGATATGGGGCTTTCCACCCGCGTGGCCGGCCGCCGTTACGGCATATTCGGCCTCGGCCGCATCGGCCAGGCAATCGCAAAGCGGCTCGAGGGTTTCGATGCGCGCATTTCCTACACCGCCAGAAACCGCCGCGATGTCGCCTATGATTATTACGACAGCATCGAGGCGCTGGCCGCCAATTGTGACGTGCTGATCATCGCCGCCGCCGCCACCGCCGAAACACGCCATATCGTCAATGCGGATGTGCTGAAGGCGCTCGGTCCCCGGGGTGTGCTCGTCAATGTGGCGCGCGGTTCGCTGGTGGATGAGAAAGCGCTGGTCGAGGCGCTTTCGAACGGCACGATCGGCGGCGCGGCGCTGGATGTCTTCGAGGATGAACCGCGTGTGCCGGAAGCGCTGTTCGCTTTCGACACCGTCACGCTCGCCCCGCATGTCGGCAGCGGCACGCACCAGACCAGGCGCGCCATGGCTGATCTGGTTCTCGCCAATCTCGATGCCCATTTTGCCGGCAAGGACCTGCCGACGCCGGTGGTGTGAGATATTCTTTTCAAGGAGACCGAAACGCACGGCGCGGCATTTGTCGTGCCGTGCGTTTCGATCTCCGTTCATTGTTCATCATTATATAATATGTATAATCCTACTATTCTGCTTCCTTCCCAAGCGATGAGGCGGAGAGGTGCGTTCCAAAGGCCCGAAGACACCCGTGCAGGACCGGATGTCGCGAAAAAAACGCGGCATAGCGCCATCTGCTTCTCCTGCGGCAAGCGCAACCGACAATCCCTCTGACCGATATGCGCTTCTGGAGGCCATGATCGATCATGTGCCGGATTTCATCTACGCCAAGGATCTGGAAGGCCGCTTCCTTTTTGCCAATCGCGCCATCGTCACCGAAAACGGTTTCCGCGCGGTGGAGGAGCTGATCGGGCTCACCGACTACGATATTCATGGCGAGGCCGCGCAGCGTGCGGGCATTCCCGATACCGAAGCGCGGGTGATGCGCACCGGGGAACCGGATCTCGGTTACGAGGAACGCGCCATGCGCGGCGATATCGATCGCTGGCTCATGATGTCGCGTGTGCCGCTGAGGGACAAGGCAGGCAACATCATTGGCGTGGTGGGGGCCTCGCGGGATATAACCCAGAAAAAGGCTTCGGAAAGGCTGCTGCAGGCGCAGGCGCATATTCTGGAAATGATCGTGGCGGCGGCGCGTATAGAGGATTTTCTCGAAGAATTCGTCAAGGAAATTGAAAATCTTGCAACCGGGCTGGTCTGTGCCGTGCGGGTGTTCGCTGCCGCAGCTGGCGAACCCTCCGTTTATGCCTCGCCCGCGCTTGCGCAGCAGGAGGGACTGGCCGCGCTCGTTTCCAGCGTCAGCGATCCGGAAAGCCTGCCCCAGCCGGTGGGAAACACGGCCTTCAGTTTCGATATTCCCGCAAGCGAGGGCAAGGCGCATGGCTTCGTCTGGTGCATGCTGGCCGGCCGCAAGCCGGATGCGGAACTGGTGGAATTCATCGGTGCGGCTGCGCGCATGGCGGGTCTGGCGATCGACCGCAAAAGGGCGGCGGAACACATCGCCTTTCTGGCGGATCACGATATGCTGACCCGGCTGCCGAACCGCCGCTTCCTGGATACAAGACTGCCGGAAATACTGGCGGCGGCGACAAAGGCGAAACGAAGGGTCGGCATCGGATTTCTCGATCTCGACAATTTCAGGCAGATCAACGACACGCTCGGCCACAGCATCGGCGATGCGCTGCTGTCGAAGACCGCCGGGCGCATCGCGAAAAGCCTTCGGCGAGACGATCTCGTTCTCAGGGTCGGCGGGGATGAGTTCGTCATCATTCTCGAAGAGCGCAGGGACGATGTCGAAACCCGTCTGCGGCGCATCCGGGCCGCGGTCTCGCAGCCGTTGCGCATCGGCAATTACGATATCAAGATTACATGCAGCATCGGCATGGCCTTTTTCCCCGAACATGGGGAAACCACTGCGGAAATCGTCGCGGCGGCCGATCTTGCCATGTATGACGCCAAGCATAACGGGCGCGACAGCATCGCCACCTTCACGCCGAACATGGCGGACGATCTGCGGAAGAAATTCACCCGCATCGAGGAATTGCGCAAGGCGGTTGAAAGGGACGAATTCGTCCTGCATTTCCAGCCGCAGGTCGATCTCGTCAGCGGCCGCATCAGCGGGGTCGAGGCGCTGGTGCGCTGGCAGCATCCGGTGGAAGGCCTGCTTGGGCCTGCCGAATTCATCGGCCTTGCGGAAGAGACCGGCCTGATCGTGGAACTTGGGGAAAGCATCCTCAACAAAGCGTGCCGTCAGGCGCAGGCATGGGCTGCGGCGGGCCTCTCGCCGGTCAAGATGGCGGTCAATATCTCGCCGCGGCAGTTTCAGGGCGGGCTGGTGCAGCAGATCCGCTCGGTGCTGAAGGAAACCGGCCTTGCGCCATCCATGCTCGAAATCGAAATCACCGAGACGCTCATCATTCAGGATGTCGATACATCGGTGCGGATCATGCGCGCCATAAAACAGATGGGCGTGAGCCTGGCGCTGGACGATTTCGGCATCGGTTATTCCTGTCTCGGCATGCTCAAGACATTCCCGCTATCCTGCATGAAGATCGACCGCTCGTTCCTGACGCACCTGCCGGAAAAAACCAAGGATAGCGCCATCGTTTCGATCATGATCCAGCTTGCCGGGTCTCTCGGCATCGATGTCATTGCCGAAGGTGTGGAAACCAGCGAGCAGGCGACATTTCTGCGTAACGCCGGCTGCCCCTATGGGCAGGGTTATTATTTCAGTCGCCCGGTGCCGGCGGAGGCGATCGCAGACATGCTGGCGAAGATGGCGTTGTTGCCCACCGGCTTATCCCAAAGCACCCTCTAGGCCGCTTCGACGACGCTCCGGATCGGCCCAGTACGGTTTGCCTGATGAAGGCGAGCGGCGTCGTCCAATGCGGTATCGATCACATTTCCTGCGGCCCGCTCCGCAATGAAAACCGCCTCGTTATCCCGGGCCAAGCGCGCGTGGGCGTCCCCTGACATCAAAGAGGATGCTGTTTTATAATTATATAATTTGCTATTTAATATAATATTTATTTAGTGATTTATTTGATTATTTATGAATAAATCTCAAAATATTATATTTTAAACTGTTAATTTGTTGTAATTTTACTACGTAATTTGGATGTGTACTTTATTTGTATTTGTATTCCGTCGATTTAAATTGCGAGTCCGCGGCAACTTCTGTCATTTGCTGAATCAGCGCAGGGAGCGGGCGGCAGGGAAAGACCAGCCCTCAAATTTGCGCATTCGTTGAAAAATTTTTGACTGGAGATTACAAATGAACATTAAGAGCCTTTTGATCGGCTCCGCTGCCGCTCTCACGGCAGTATCCGGCGCACAGGCCGCTGACGCCATCGTCGCTGCTGAGCCCGAGCCCATGGAATATGTTCGCGTCTGCGACGCTTTCGGCACCGGCTTCTTCTACATCCCCGGCACCGAAACCTGCCTGAAGTTCGACGGTTACGTTCGTTTCCAGACCGACTTCGGTCGTGACCTGTCCGGCACCTCTGACTGGAACTCGTTCACGCGCGCCCAGTTCAACGTCGACACCCGCAGTGACACCGAGTTCGGCGCTCTGCGCGGCTACTTCGGTTTCCGCGGTCAGGCCAACAATGACTCCGCTCGTGGCGTTGTTCTTGACCAGGCTTTCATCGAAATCAACGGCCTGAAGGTCGGTTTCTACTACAACTGGTGGGATGACGGTCTCTCTGGCGAAGTCGATAACCTCAGCTCGAACCAGACTCGTCTGAACGCCATCCGTTACACCTACGACGCTGGCTCCTTCTACGCTGGTGTTGCAGTTGAAGAACTCGAAGGCGTTATCGCTGGCAACTCGATCAGCGGAACGACCATTCAGCGCAACAACCTCGGCGTCAACCAGAACAACTGGACGAGCCTCAACCGCCAGGGCGACAACAATGTCGGCGTCAGCGCCATCATCGGCGGCAAGTTCGGCGGCGTTAAGGCTAACCTGCTCGGCGGTTACGACACCGACGCTGAAAACGGTGCGATCCGCGCTATCATCACCGCTGATGTTGGTCCGGGCACGTTCGGCCTCGCCGGCGTCTGGGCTTCTGGCGCCAACGCCTATTACGAAGAATCCGAGTGGAGCGTTGCTGCTGAATACGCCATCAAGGCGACCAAGGAACTGACCATCACCCCCGGCGTCCAGTACTTCCGTTCGCTGGATATCGGTACCGACGGCAAGTTCACGGGCGACCGCGATGCATGGCGTGCTGGCGTAGCTGTTGGCTACAAGATCACCACCGGCCTCTCCACGCTCGTTTCGGTTAACTATCAGAGCGTCGACGGCGATGAGCGTATTCGCAGCGGTGTCGGCAGCGGCGCTGGCGACCAGTGGACCGGTTTCGTTCGCCTGCAGCGTTCGTTCTAATAGTCCAAATAAAAAAGCATAATCGGGTTAGGCCACTCAGATCCACCCCGTTTCCGAACGGGTGAGTACTAGCTCCAGTCAGAGTTCCTGACATGATGTCAGGTTTGCTCCCCGGACCTATCAGGCCGGGGAGTTTTTATTTGTTCTGATAGCCGGACGGGGCAGTTCCCTTTTGACGGCTGGAAATGCAAAGAGGCCCGGGACCTTCCGTGGCTCCCGGCAACCTGGCGCAAAAATCGACCTTCTCGAGGTGAGGGGCGATTGAGGAATTGTCTTCAATATGATATTTTATTGTATACAATAAATCAGGTACTGCCATGGAATTCGATTTTACCGCGCTTGAACCGCAGAGCCGTTATCGTTTGCTGACCAATTTTATCGGCCCGCGACCGATAGCGCTTGTCACGACGCGTTCGCCCGCCGGCCACAACAATGCTGCGCCGATGAGCTTTTTCAACGTTTTCTCCCACGATCCGCCGATCGTTGTTCTCGGTATCCAGCCACGTGTGACGGGCGAGGAGAAGGATACGATGGCCAATATTCGCCGCACCGGCGAATTCGTCATCAACATGGTCGATATGGCCCTGTCCGAACAGATGCTGGTCTGCGGCCTCGGCTTCGACAGCGAGGTGGATGAACTTTCGATTGCCGGGTTGACGGCGACACCCTGTAGCAAGATCGATGCGAGCTTTGCGGCGGAATCGCCCTGCGCCTTCGAGTGCCGTGTGGAGCGTTTGATCGATTATCCGCGCCGTATCCTGGTTTTGGGGGAGGTGGTGCACATGCATGTTCACAAGGATTGCCTCGACGCGGAGGGGCGTTATGTCGATCCCGACCGATATCAGCCGATCGCGCGCCTGCACGCCGACAATTATATCAGCTCGGATCGCCAGTTTGTCCTCAAGGCGCCCCCGATGACCGACTTCATCAAGCCGGACGGTGCGTGAATGCCTTGACGGGTGAAGCAGGGCCGCGGCGAGGTCGAGCCGATGCCCATGGCTGCCCGGGCGGGGCGGAATCCACGCGTGCCGTCCGCACGCAGTTTGCAGGGAAACACCGGTAGCCATTTGCGGGCTTCCCCGTCCCGTTCTAGTGTTCTTCTGCGCGCAGCATCCGCATGGTTGCGAGTGACGCGGGAGGACGCATGATCGACAAGCTGGAATTTTTCATTGCACTGGCGCGGGCAGAACATTTCGGCCGCGCGGCGGAGGAGTGCGGCGTTTCGCAGCCCAGTCTCTCGGCGGCGATCCGGCAGCTGGAGGACCAGCTGGGCGTCGTCCTCGTGGTGCGTGCGGCGCGTTATCAGGGGCTGACGCCGGAGGGCCAGCGGGTGCTCGAATGGGCGCGTCGCATCGTCGCCGATGCGCGCACCATGCGCGAGGAGATGCGCGCGGCGCGCAAGGGTCTGGCGGGTCACATCCGGCTCGCAGTCATTCCGACGGCGCTTGCGATGGTGCCGCGATTGACGGAATCCTTTCAGGCGCGGCATCCCGATGTCACTTTTTCCGTGACGTCGCGCACCTCGCTGCAAGTTTTGAGCCAGATCGAAAACCTCGAGATCGATGCGGGAATCAGCTATCTCGACAATGAACCTCTTGGCCGAGTGACCACGGTGCCGCTTTATTCGGAGCGATATCACCTGATTGCGGCAGCCGGAACGCCGCTCGCCGATCAGGAAAGCGTTACCTGGAGGCAGGTTTCAGGTCTTAGGTTATGCCTATTGACTTCGGATATGCAGAACCGCCGCATCATTAACAAGCATATGGCTGAAGCGGGGGTGGAGGTGAAACCGACATTGGAGTCCAACTCCATGATTGTGCTGTTTTCACATATCCGAACCGGACAATGGGCTTCAATAATGCCGCGTAACATAGCGGAATCATTTGGTTTTCCAAAACAGATCAGAATGATACCGATTACCGAGCCGGATGCGGAACATCTGGTGGGATTGATCGCGACCCATCGCGAACCACATACGCCGCTTGTTTCCGCGCTTCTTCATGAGGCGCGTCAGCGCGCAGCGGCGATGGTTTTTGATAGGAATTTCCTATCGGGTGACGAAAACACATTATTGACCTGATCCGGCCGGCCTCGCCATTCTCCCGGACGACGCAGGGACTGCGCAGGCTCTGAAACATGCGCCGCCCGCCGTACCTGCCCCTGTCGGTTTGGGAGGACTGGCTTATGAATATCCGTGCGGTTGCCGCAGATGAGGCGGCCCGTGTCTCCGCTATCATTGATGACTGTCTCCATCTGGAGGGGCCGTTGCTGCCCATCCTGCACGCGATGCAGGAGGAATTCGGCTACATCCCGGAAAGCGCCAAGCAGATCATTGCATCCGCACTGAACATATCGCGCGCCGAGGTTCATGGCGTCGTGACCTTCTATCCCGATTTTCGCGACCATCCGTCCGGTCGGCATGTTTTGAAGCTCTGTCGCGCCGAGGCTTGCCAGTCGATGGGTGGCGAGCCTCTTGCGGAAACCATCAAGTCCCGGCTTGGCCTTGACTGGCATGAAACCGCCGCCGACGGTTCCGTCACGCTGGAGCCGGTTTTCTGCCTCGGGCTCTGTGCGCAGGCGCCGGCGCTGATGCTGGATGGCGAGCTTCATGCAAGACTGGATGAGCACTGTCTTGGCGACATTCTGGCGGAGGCGCGCCGATGAGTGTCACCGTTTTTGTTCCGGGCGATTCCGCCGCCCTTGCCGTTGGCGCAGACCGCGTGGCCGACGCCATCGTCCGTGAGGCGGCCAGCCGCAATCTTGATGTGCATATTGTCCGTAACGGTTCGCGCGGCATGCTCTGGCTTGAAGTGCTGGTGGAAGTGCGCAGCGAACATGGCCGCATCGCCTACGGGCCGGTCAAGGCCGGCGACGTTGCTTCGCTTTTCGATGCGGATTTTCTCACCGGCGGCGCGCATCGTCTCTGTCTCGGGCCGACAAAGGACATTCCGTTCCTGAAAAGCCAGACGCGCCTGACATTTGCCCGCTGCGGCGTTACCGATCCCCTGTCGCTGGAGGACTATCGCGCCTATCAGGGCTTGAAAGGCCTCGAAAAAGCCGTCGCCATGGCGCCGCTCGACATAGTCGCTCAGGTGACCGAAAGCGGCCTGCGCGGACGTGGTGGGGCGGGTTTCCCGACCGGTATCAAATGGAAGACCGTCGCCGATGCGTTGGCCGATCAGAAATACATCGTCTGCAATGCCGATGAGGGTGACAGCGGCACCTTCGCCGACCGCATGATCATGGAAGGCGATCCCTTCGTGCTGATCGAAGGCATGGCGATTGCCGGCCTCGCCGTCGGCGCGACGAAAGGTTTCATCTATACGCGCTCGGAATATCCTTATGCCATCAAGGTCATGGAGCAGGCGATCGAGATCGCCCGCCGCGAAGGCATCATCGGCCCGTCCGTGCACGGTTCCGGCCGTGCTTTTGACATGGAAGTCCGCATGGGCGCCGGCGCTTATGTCTGCGGCGAGGAAACCTCGCTTCTGAACAGCCTGGAAGGCAAGCGCGGCACCGTGCGCGCCAAGCCGCCGCTGCCTGCCCTGCAGGGCCTGTTCGGCAGGCCCACCGTCGTCAACAATGTGATCTCGCTCGCCTCCATTCCCGTCATCATGGATCGCGGCGCGGCCTTTTATCGCGATTTCGGCGTCGGCCGTTCGCATGGCACCATCCCCATCCAGCTTGCCGGAAACATCAGGCATGGCGGTCTCTACGAAACCGCCTTCGGCCTGCCGCTCGGACAGCTGGTCAATGACATCGGCGGCGGCACGATCACCGGCCGCCCGGTCAAGGCGGTGCAGGTGGGCGGTCCGCTCGGGGCCTATTTCCCGGTCTCACTGTTCGACACGATCTTCGACTATGAGGCCTTCACCGCCGCCGGTGGCCTCATCGGCCATGCCGGCATTGTGGTGTTCGACGATACTGCCGACATGCTGCATCAGGCGCGGTTCGCGCTGGAATTCTGCGCCGTCGAAAGCTGCGGCAAGTGCACGCCCTGCCGCATCGGCTCAACGCGCGGCGTCGAGACGGTGGACAGGATCGCGCTCGGCATCGAGCGGGAGAAAAATACGGCGCTCCTCGCAGACCTCTGCGAAACCATGAAATTCGGTTCGCTCTGTGCGCTCGGTGGTTTCACGCCCTATCCCGTCATGAGTGCGCTCCGGCATTTCCCCGATGATTTTGCCCCCACCCCACGTGTTGAAGCGGCGGAGTAAGACCATGGCCCTTGTAACAGAATTCGACTATGGAACCCCGAAATCCCGCGCGACCGACATGGTGACGCTGACCATCGACGGCAGGCAGGTGACTGTGCCTGCGGGAACCTCGATCATGCGCGCCTCGCGCGAAGCGGGTATCGATGTTCCAAAACTCTGCGCCACCGATATGGTGGATGCCTTCGGCTCCTGCCGCCTCTGTCTGATCGAGGTGGAGGGCCGCAACGGTACCCCCGCCTCCTGTACCACGCCCGTCGCCCCCGGTCTCGTCGTGCACACGCAGACCGAGCGGCTGAAGCAGATCCGCAAGGGCGTGATGGAGCTTTATATCTCCGATCACCCGCTCGACTGTCTGACCTGCGCCGCCAATGGCGATTGCGAGTTGCAGGACATGGCCGGCGCCGTTGGCCTGCGCGATGTACGTTACGGTTATGAAGGCGACAACCACGTCAAGGCCCGCACCGGCGATGGCGATCTTAACGCCCGCTGGATGCCGAAGGACGAAAGCAATCCCTATTTCACCTACGATCCTTCCAAATGCATCGTCTGCTCCCGTTGCGTGCGCGCCTGCGAGGAAGTGCAGGGCACCTTTGCATTGACGATCGAAGGCCGTGGTTTTGAAAGCCGGGTGTCGCCCGGTGCGCATGAGGCGTTCCTCGATTCCGACTGCGTTTCCTGCGGCGCCTGCGTGCAGGCCTGTCCGACGGCGACGCTCACTGAAAAATCGGTGATCGAGATCGGCCAGCCCGAGCATTCGCTGGTCACGACCTGCGCCTATTGCGGTGTCGGCTGCTCCTTCAAGGCGGAAATGCGCGGTGAAGAGCTGGTGCGCATGGTGCCGTGGAAGGACGGGCAGGCCAATCGCGGCCATTCCTGCGTCAAGGGCCGCTTCGCTTATGGTTATGCCACCCACAGGGATCGTATTCTCAACCCGATGATCCGCGAAAAGATCAGCGATCCATGGCGGGAAGTCACGTGGGAGGAGGCCTTCTCCCATGTCGCGTCGGAGTTCCGGCGTATCCAGGGTCAATATGGCCGGGAATCCATCGGCGGCATCACCTCGTCCCGCTGCACGAACGAAGAAACCTTCCTCGTGCAGAAACTCATCCGCGCCGGTTTCGGCAATAACAACGTCGATACCTGCGCCCGCGTCTGCCATTCGCCGACGGGTTATGGTCTCGGCCAGGCTTTCGGCACCTCCGCCGGCACGCAGAATTTCGACAGTGTCGAGCAGTCCGACGTGGTGCTGGTCATCGGCGCCAATCCGACGGATGGACATCCGGTTTTCGGTTCGCGGCTGAAGAAGCGGCTGCGCCAGGGCGCGAAGCTGATCGTCATCGATCCGCGCCGTATCGATCTTGTCCGCACGCCGCATGTGGAGGCGTCCTTCCACCTGCCGCTGAAGCCCGGAACCAACGTTGCGGTGCTGACTTCGCTTGCGCATGTCATCGTCACGGAAGGGCTGTTCAACGAAGCCTTCATTCGCGAGCGCTGCGATTGGTCGGAATTCGAGGATTGGGCCGCTTTCGTTGCGGAACCCCAGCATAGCCCGGAAGAAACCGAAAGCTTCACCGGCGTGCCGGCGGAAGAGGTGCGCGGCGCGGCGCGTCTTTATGCCAGGGGCGGCAATGGCGCCATCTATTACGGGCTCGGTGTCACCGAACACAGCCAGGGATCGACGACTGTCATGGCGATAGCCAACCTCGCCATGGCGACCGGCAATATCGGCCGTCCCGGCGTGGGGGTCAATCCGCTGCGCGGGCAGAACAATGTGCAGGGCTCCTGTGACATGGGGTCTTTCCCGCATGAGCTTCCGGGTTACCGGCATATTTCCGACGATGCGACGCGCGACGTCTTCGAAAAACTCTGGGGTGTGAAGCTTAACAACGAGCCGGGGCTGCGTATCCCCAACATGCTCGATGCGGCCGTGGATGGCAGCTTCAAGGGCATCTACATTCAGGGCGAGGATATTCTCCAGTCGGATCCGGATACGAAGCATGTTTCGGCCGGTCTCGCCGCCATGGAATGTGTCGTGGTGCACGATCTCTTCCTGAACGAGACGGCGAATTACGCGCATGTCTTCCTGCCGGGTTCCACCTTCCTCGAAAAGGACGGCACCTTCACCAATGCCGAGCGCCGCATCAACCGCGTGCGCAAGGTCATGTCACCGAAAAACGGTTATGCCGACTGGGAAGTGACGCAGAAGCTGGCGCAGGCCATGGGGCTTGCATGGAACTACGCCCATCCGTCCGAGATTATGGACGAAATCGCCGCGACGACGCCAAGTTTCGCCAATGTCTCCTATACCTATCTGGAAGAGAAGGGCTCGGTGCAGTGGCCCTGCAACGAAAAATTCCCTGAGGGTTCGCCGATCATGCATGTGGACGGTTTCGTGCGCGGCAAGGGCAAGTTTATCCGCACCGAATATGTGGCCACGGACGAACGCACGGGGCCGCGTTTCCCGCTGCTGCTCACCACCGGCCGCATCCTGTCGCAATACAATGTCGGCGCGCAGACACGGCGCACGGAAAACGTCGTCTGGCATGAGGAGGATCGTCTCGAAATCCACCCGCACGATGCCGAACAGCGCGGCGTGAAGGATGGCGACTGGATCAAGCTTGCCAGCCGCTCGGGCGATACGACGCTGCGGGCGCTGATCACCGACCGTGTGGCGCCGGGCGTGGTCTATACGACCTTCCACCATCCCGGCACGCAGGCGAACGTCATCACCACGGATTTTTCGGACTGGGCGACCAATTGTCCGGAATACAAGGTGACGGCCGTGCAGGTCTCGCCCTCCAACGGGCCGACGGAATGGCAGGAAGAATATGACGCGCTCGGCCGCCGTGCGCGGCGGATCTCTGGCAAGCTCGAAGCCGCGGAATAATTGCGGGCCGGGTCTCTCCCGGCCTTCTCACATGGAGGCGCTGGCGGTGAACCGGCGCGGGGGATGAGGTCATGCTGCTCAATCACACGGATGAAAAGCTGGTGAGGATGGCGAACCAGATTGCGACGTTTTTCCTGTCGCAGCCGGAGAATATCCGTATCGAAGGGGTCGCCACCCATATCAACAAGTTCTGGGAGCCGCGCATGCGCCGCCGCTTCTTCGAAATGGTGGATGCCGGCGCCGGCGAGTTTCTGCCGCTCGTGCTTGCGGCATCCGCAAAGATCAGAAGGCCCGATGCGTCGGTCGCCGCTGCCGCGGGGCCTGGCGGCGACGCGACGGGTGCACCGGGCGGCAAGGGGGCGATGGCCGGCGAGTCCCTTTCCGAGCCGAGCGTACCGGAAACGACGCGGGCCTGAGCCTGGCGGCTGCAGATCAAGCGTGTCGCCACGCTGGGGACGTTCGGCGACATGAATAGTCGCCTGGCGGGGCGAATGGGAAATGTCCAGACATCCACGAGGGAGGTAATGTCGATGGCAGTAGCAGGCGTAACGGCGGGAGAGGCGGCGCAGGCCGGATTGTTGGACCGCGAAAGAATAATCGCAAGGCCGGGTTTCAATCGCTGGCTGGTGCCGCCGGCAGCCCTGGCAATCCATTTATGCATCGGCATGGCCTATGGCTTCAGCGTCTTCTGGCTGCCGCTGTCGAAGGCGCTGCCGGCGACGGACCCAAGCTGCTCCAGCCTCACCCTCATGGGTG
The DNA here is from genome assembly GCA_003241215.1 of Agrobacterium fabrum. Lineage (GTDB taxonomy): Bacteria > Pseudomonadota > Alphaproteobacteria > Rhizobiales > Rhizobiaceae > Agrobacterium > Agrobacterium fabrum_A. Next base: position 3,798 of record QFOL01000050.1, on the reverse strand, counting down.
CGCTGTTCACCACGCAGTGCAACTGGCGTGTGGCCGATCTCGGCTGGATCTACACGCTGTTCTTCGTTCTTCTCGGTTGCTCGGCTGCCATCTGGGGCGGCTGGCTGGAACGGGTCGGACCGCGCAAGGCGGGCTTCGTCTCCGCCTGCTGCTGGTGCGGCGGCATTCTCGTTGCGGCGCTCGGCGTCATGACGCACCAGCTGTGGCTGATGTGGCTGGGCGCGGGTGTCATCGGCGGGGTCGGTCTCGGCCTTGGTTATATTTCGCCGGTGTCGACCCTGATCAAATGGTTCCCGGACCGTCGCGGCATGGCGACGGGCATGGCCATCATGGGCTTCGGCGGCGGGGCGATGATCGGCGCGCCGCTTGCCAACCTGTTGATGAACACCTTCAAGACCGACACGTCCGTCGGCGTCTGGCAGACTTTCGTCGTCATGGCGCTGATCTATTTCGCCTTCATGATGGCGGGCGCCTTCGGTTATCGAATCCCGCCAGCCGGCTGGCGTCCGGAAGGCTGGACGGCGCCGGTCGCCAAAAGCGCGATGATAACCCACCGGCATGTGCACCTGCGCGACGCGCACAAGACCCCGCAATTCTGGCTGATCTGGGCGGTGCTGTGCCTTAACGTCTCAGCGGGCATCGGGGTTATCGGCATGGCCTCGCCCATGCTGCAGGAAATCTTCGCGGGCTCGCTCATCGGCCTGCCGGGCGTTGGTTTCGCCGATCTCGATGCCGGCCAGAAGGCCCAGATCGCGGCCATTGCCGCCGGTTTCACCGGGCTGCTCTCGTTGTTCAACATCGGCGGGCGCTTCTTCTGGGCGTCGATGTCCGACAGGATCGGACGCAAGAACACCTATTTCTGCTTCTTCATTCTCGGCATCATCCTTTATGCGCTGGCGCCGACGCTTGCGACGATGGGCAACAAGGCGCTGTTCGTTCTGGCCTTCGGCATCATCCTCTCCATGTATGGCGGCGGTTTCGCAACCATTCCCGCCTATCTCGCCGATATTTTCGGGACGCAGTTCGTGGGCGCAATCCATGGCCGCCTGCTGACCGCATGGGCGACGGCCGGCATCGCCGGACCCGTTGTCGTCAACTACATCCGCGAGGCGCAGATCGCGGCGGGTGTGGCTCCCGGGCCGGCGCTCTATACCAGCACCATGTATATTCTGGCGGGCATGCTGGCCATCGGCCTTGTCGCCAATGCCTTCGTCCGCCCGCTTGCCGACAAGTGGTTCATGTCCGATTCGGAGGTTGCCGCCTTGCAGGCGAAGACGGCTGCCGCCAATGCCGGGCCCACAGGCTCCTTCGGTATCGGGCGCGGCGGGCTCGATGCCAAGGCGGCCCTTGCCTGGGCTGCGGTCGGCATTCCGCTTCTCTGGGGCGTGTGGGTGACGGTGAGGAGCAGCCTTGCGCTGTTCGGTTGAGCGTCAACATCGTCGAAACTATCCGGGCAGCCCTTCGGCTGCCCGGTTTCGTTTCAGCTCCACGATCCCGGGCGGCCCGGTCGGGAAACCATAATCCCGACCCCGACACTCGCCACCCTGTCCGACCCGACGCAGGGATTCCGCTTCTCACGCGTGCTGTCTGCCCATATTTTGAGCGCATGTGTTTGTCGCTCAGAAATGAGCTTGACGCTTGCGCAAATTTATCACCAAATGAACCAATATAAGATTGGTTCGACAAAATGGTGCGGCGTGACTGCAAACCCCAACGATAATTCCAATTACGCCCTGGCGAAGCTGCGGGAGTACATCCGGACGAATCAACTCCCGAGGGATGGCAAGCTGCCGACGGAGCGGGCTTTTGCGGAGGCCCTGAATGTCGGCCGTCGCTCCATTCGCCGCGCCCTTGAGGTTCTGGAAGCCGAAGGCCTGATCTGGCGCCGGCAGGGGGCTGGAACCTTTTTGGGTGAAAAGCCGGATGATTGGTCCGCGCAGGTCACCGAACTTGTTGCCGGCACGGATTTCATGGAAATCATGGAAGTGCGCCTCAGGATCGAACCGCAGCTGGCGCAGCTCGCGGCCATGCGCGCCAAGCCCGCCGAAGTGGAGCGCATGCGCGCGCTTGTGGAAAAAACCGGGCAGAGCACCGATGCGGACGCCAAGGAGCTGTGGGACGGTTCGCTCCACCGCCAGATCGCCCAGAGCGCCGGCAACAAGCTGTTCCTGTCGATCTTCGATGTCATCAACCGCGTTCGCCAGGACGATGCCTGGCAATCGATCCGCGAACTTGCGCGGCGCAGCGGCACGAATGGCAGGGCGTCTTTCGAGCAGCACATGGCCATCGTCGATGCCATAGCCGACCGCGATCCGGCCAGGGCCGGCGAAGCGATGCGCCAGCATCTTCTCATGCATCAGGAAAGGCTGATCCGCGCCACCTCGCTCGGTTTTCTGGAGGAGAAGACCGAAGAGGACGGCGCCGCCCGCAACAGGGGGGATGCCGACAATCCGCTTACTCCGGCTTCATAAGCCGCAGAACCGACCTGTCGGCCATTCAGGCCGGCCAATGAGAATAAAATAAAACAAAGACAACCACACCAGAGGAACGAACATGAAGAAAACCCAGACATTCACCGCTGCGCTGTTGGCAGGCGCATTCCTGGCAGCGCCGGCGCTGTCGTCCGAATTGCGCATCGGCCTCAATGACGACGCCGACGTTCTCGACCCCGCGCAATCGCGCACCTTCGTCGGCCGCATCGTCTACACCGCCATGTGCGACAAGCTGGTGGATATTTCGCAGGACATGAAGATCGTGCCGCAGCTTGCCACCGAATGGGCGTGGTCGGAAGGCGGCAAGGTGCTGACCATGAAGATCCGCGATGGCGTCAAGTTCCACGATGGCGAGACGCTGGATGCGGCCGCCGTCGTCGCCACCATTGAGCGCAACATGACGCTGCCGGAATCGCGCCGCAAGAGCGAGCTGTCCTCGGTCGAGAAGGTCGAGGCGACGGGGCCGCTGGAAGTGAAGTTCACGCTGAAGACGCCTGACGTCACCCTGCTGGCGCAGCTTTCCGACCGCGCCGGCATGATCGTTGCGCCGAAAGCGGCCAAGGAACTGGGCGCCAATTTCGGCTCCAAGCCGGTCTGCGCCGGCCCGTTCAAATTTGTCGAGCGCATCCAGCAGGACCGTATCGTGCTGGAGAAATTCGCCGACTATTGGGACAAGGACAAGATCCTCGTTGACAAGATCGTCTATCTGCCGATCCCCGATACCACGGTAAAGCTTGCAAACCTTCGCGCCGGCGACCTCGACATCGCCGAACGCATTTCAGCGTCCGATGCGGAATCCGTCAGGAACGACCCCAAGCTGACCTATGCCGATGTGATCGGTCCCGGTTACATGGCCATGTATGTCAACATGAACAATGGCGCGCGTGCGGATAATCCGCTCGGCAAGGACAAGCGTCTGCGGCAGGCTTTCTCCTATGCTATCGACCGCGAGGCCATCGGCCAGATCGTCTTCGAAGGCACGTCCAAGGGCGGCAATCAGGCTTTCCCGCCGACAAGCCCCTGGTTCAACCAAAATCTGCCGGTGCCGCCGCGCGATATCGACAAGGCCAAGCAGCTGATGAAGGAGGCGGGTTACGAGACGCTCGACGTCGAGCTTCAACACGCCAACAACACCACGCAGACGCAGATGATGCAGGTCATCCAGTCCATGGCGGCCGAAGCGGGTTTCAACGTCACGCTGAAGGCGACGGAATTTGCCACGCTTCTTTCCGAGCAGACCGCCGGCAATTATCAGCTCAGCCGCTCCGACTGGTCGGGACGTATCGATCCCGATGGCAACCTGCAC
>QFOL01000049.1 GCA_003241215.1 Agrobacterium fabrum | reverse complement strand
ATAAAATGCCTATGCCGACTATGAAGAGGCTAGATGCAAATCGCGATTAGCAACTTTACACTTAATTTGGATGACAGCAAAACAGCAAAAGTCAAATTCCTATTGTGGATTTTTCAGTTCAAAACAGTCTAATTTGAATACAAAAAATTACGGGTAATAAAATACTATGCCAAGTAGTAATTGAAAATGAATACCCCCAATTATTGGGGGGATTTTCAACTTCAAATTTTCTTGATGTCATCAACTACCGATTTTACGGCCAGCGGATAACCTGCCTTATGCGCCGCCATGGCAAGAAGATGCGCCGAGACCGGAGCGGTCAGGACAAAGAAGAAAAAGCCGGCCAGCGCCCGCGCCAGCGTCGATATTTCCATGGAATGGATGCCCACCGCCAGCAGCAGCAGACCGGACCCGACCGTTCCCGCCTTGGAAGCCGCATGCATGCGGGTATAGACATCCGGCAGCCGATTGAGCCCGATTGCCGCGACCAGCGAGAAGATGGCGCCCGAAATCGTCAGCGCCGCAACGAGAATTGCCACGATCCAGCCCATCATCGCCTGCCCTTTCCCTTTCCGCCGCCTGCACCTTTTTGTGCAGGTTTTTCAATGAGTTCAGATTCCCTCTCACCGTCTAGAACCGCCGCCGGCCTGCGCCGTCCGTCCGGGCCGCGCGACAGCACGAAGCGGGCAAAGGCCACCGTTGCGAGAAAACCGACCAGACCGAGCGCAATGGCGATATCGACGTAAAGATTGAAGCCGGTGCGGATGGCGATGACAGCGATGAAGCCGATGGCGATGCCCACCAGCATGTCGAGCGCGACGATGCGGTCCGGCAAGGTGGGACCGACGACGACACGATAGACCGTCAGCAAAAAGGCGGCGGAGAGAACAACCGACGCAAGTATAGTTGCAAATGAAACTGTCTGTTCTGGCGTCATATCTGGAACGCCTCCATGATCTTTCTTTCGAAGCCGTTGCGGATGTCGTTTTTCGTGGCTTCGATATCGCTGCAGTCGATGGCGTGCACGTAGAGCGTCTTCCTGTCTGCGGAAACGTCGACCGAGAGCGTGCCGGGAGTGAGGGTGATGAGATTGGCGAGCAGCGTGATCTCGAAATCCGTCGTCACCGTCAGCGGATAGGCGAAGATGCCGGGCTGCACGTCGAGCTTCGGCCGCGTCACCAGCACCGCCACCTTCCAGGCAGAGAGCGCCAGCTCCTTGAAGAACAGCAGCACCAGCGACAGCACGCGGGCAAGCCTGAGCCAGTGATTGCGCCCGCCCGGAAGCTGGTGGCGGATAAGGCCGAGCGCCAGCGTCGAAACGACCAGGGCGAAGATGACGTTCGCCAGCGTGATGCTGCCCGTTACGGCCAGCCATACGGCGACGAAGAGCAGTTGCACGACATAGAGGCTCATGGTTTGCCCCCTTCGGAAAAGACCGACTGGATATAGGCCTGGGGATTGCCGAGGCCTGCGGCGGCCTGCTGGCTGAGATTGAGCAGGCTTTCCGGAAACAGGCCGAAAAACACCACCAGCAGCGTCAGCCCCACCAGCGGCGCGAAGGATGGAGCCGCCATGGACGCCGCGGGCTGCAAGGCGGGCTGGCCGGCGGATGCCGGCGCGGGACGCCAGAAACACAGCAGGAATATCCGCCCGAAGGCGATGGTGGCGATGAAGCCCGAGGCGAGGATCGCGCCGGCAAGCCACCAGGCGCCGATATCGATCGCCGACTTGACCAGCACCGCCTTCGGCCAGAAGCCGGAAAAGGGCGGCAGGCCGGAGCCGGCGAAGAACAGCGCCAGCGCCAGCGCCGAAAACCACGGGGCCTGCCGGTAAAGGCCGCTGAGACCCGTGATGCTGAAGCTGCCGCCGAGACGGGCGGCGTGGCCGGCGACGAGATAAAGCGCCGTCATCAGCACCATGGAATGCAGGGCATAGAAAATCGCGCCTGACACACCGGAGGGCGTGCCGATGGCGATGCCGGCCATCATGTAGCCGATGCCCGATATGACGATGTAGCCGAGCATGCGGCGGATGTCGTTCTGGGCAAGCGCGCCCATGGCTCCGAGCACCATGGTGAGCGCCGCGGAGACGGCGATGACGATGCTGAGCTCCTCCCGCTCAACCGGGAACAGCATGACCATGACGCGCAGCAGCGAATAGATGCCGACCTTGGTGAGCAGGCCGCCGAACAGCGCGGAAACGACGATGCGCGGCGTGTGATAGGAGGCGGGCAGCCAGAAATTCACCGGGAAGGCCGCGGCCTTCATGGCGAAGGCGAGCGTAAAGAGGCTCGCAAGCGTCATCAGCGGCGCGGTCTCCCGCAGGGCTGTCGCCTTCTGGGCGATATCGGCCATGTTGAGCGTGCCGAAGATGGCGTAGAGATAACCGACCGTGATCAAAAACAGCGTCGTGCCGATAAGGTTCAGAATGGCGTATTTCAGCGCGCCATCGATCTGCTCGCGCGTCGATCCGAGCACGATCAGGCCGAAGGACGAGATCAGCAGCACCTCGAACCAGACATAGAGGTTGAAGAGATCGCCGGTCAGGAAAGCGCCGTTGACGCCGGCCATCAAGAGCATCAGGAAGGGGTAAAAACCGTATCGCCTGCCGCTGGCGTCGATATCGGCCCTGGCATGGATGGCGCCGGCCAGCGCCACGACGGCGGCCGCGAGCGACAGCAACGCCCCGGTCAGGTCCGCCGTAAACGCGATGCCGAACGGCGGCAGCCAGCGGCCCATGACCATGGTGAACGGCCCGTCCGTCATGACCTTCCGCAGAAGGGCCAAATCGAGAAACACCAGCACGCCGAGCGCGGTTATGGCGATGCGGGCGTGCAGGCGAACGTTGTAGCGCAGCATCATCAGCACCGCGCCGACGCCGATGCAGAGCGCGACGGGAAGGATGATCAGCCATTCGGACAAAGGCACGGGGGCCATGACGAGCGCTGCGGAAAGATCGGTAACTACTGATGTGGTGGATGAAGCCATGTCTGTCTATGCCTCGCCCCGCTCAATAACCGAGCGGCGGCATCGGCTCGCCGGCGGGTTCTGCGGTGCGCATTTCATCCGTATCGTCGGTCTGCAATTCCTGAAAGGCGCGCCAGGTCAGCACCAGAAGGAAACAGAAGAACGAAAAGGAAATGACGATTGCGGTGAGGATCAGCGCCTGCGGCAGCGGATTGGCGGCGCCGGTGGGCAATGTGTCCATACCGGGCGGAATGATCGGCGGAACTTCCCGTGTCAGCCTGCCTGCGGTGAATAGCAGAAGATTGACGGCATTGCCGAGAATGGCGATGCCGAGCAGCACACGGACGCTGTGGCGCGACAGCATGAGATAGATCGCCACCGAAAAGAAGATGCCGACGAGAATGGAGAAGATCGCTTCCATCAGTCGCTTTCCCTTTCTTCCAGCGCCAGCGCTATGGAGGTGATGGCGCCGACCACGACGAGATAGACCCCGATATCGAAGGACATGACGGTGGAGAGCGGTATTTCGACACCGAACAGGCTCGGATAGATCCACAGGCCGGTCATGAAGGGCACGCCGGCGGCGATGGAAACGAGGCCGGAGAGCATCGCCATCAGCAGACCCGCACCGGCAATCGACAGCGGGTGAAACAGGATGGCGCGCCGCACCGCCGTGACGCCATAAGCGATGCCATAGATCGCCAGCGCCGAGACCGCGATCAGGCCGCCGATGAAACCGCCGCCCGGCTCGTTATGGCCGCGCAGCAGCACGAAGATGGAAAACAGCACCATGAGGCTGGTGACGACAGGGGCGACGGTGCGCAGAATGAGCGTGTTCATGCCCGCGCTCCTTTCTTCTTCGCAGTTTTGGCCGGCCCCTTGACGGCGGCCTCCGGGCGGATGCGGATCAGCGCGAGAATGGCGAGGCCCGTTATCATCACGACAGCGATTTCACCGAGCGTATCCGTGCCGCGGAAGTCGACGATGATGACGTTGACCACATTGGCGCCATGGGCGACGACCTTGGAATAGGTGTTGTAGAAGTCCGTCAGGCGGTTGTCGAAGCTCGCCTGCGTCGCCCGCATCAGGAACAGGGCAAAGCCGGTTCCGCAGGCAATGGCGATGGTGCTGTCCAGCAGCTTCTGGCCAAGGCCGCGATGGTCTGACGGTGACAGGCGAAGCCGCGTCATCACCAGCGTCAGAATGACCACCGAAAGCGTCTCGACCATGAATTGCGTGAAGGAGAGATCAGGCGCGCCGAACAGCAGGAAGATGACCGCCACCGCAAAGCCCTGGATGCCGAGCGCGATGATGGCGGTGAGCCGGCTTGACGCCGTCAGTACCGCGACAAGGCCCGCCACGGCTATGGCGACGAAGGTCAGCTCATGGATCTGAACATCCTCCGGCCATGCCGGTATGGACGGCAGTTCGCCATAGAGGAACAGCGGCACGAGCAGCACGGCGGCGATGACCGCAAAGGTGGCGGTGACATAAAATTCCAGCCGGCCGGGCTGGATGAGCCGGGTGACGTGGAACGAAATCCTCACCAGCATTTCGATGAAGACGTCGAAGCCCCGATCCGGCCCGGCTCCGAGCGCCTTGAAGGTGCGTTCGATCAGTCCGCGAACGGCGGAAAGCTGCGAATAGAGGACGATACCGAGCGCAATCGTCAGCAGCGACAGGCCGAGCGGCACGCCGATATGCGGTATGAGCGAGATTTCCACCGGGCGCGCCTCACCGGCGATGGCGCTTGCCATCGGGGTGGAGATGTAGAAATGCGCCATGCCCGAGAAGAGAGCGATCGTCAGCCCCTTCAGCGCCAGAAGCGCCGGGCCGAGCCAGAGCAGCAGCGGCCCGTCATGCGCATGTTTCGGGGTCCTCACCGGCTTGCCGAGAAAGGGTTTCAGCGCCACGGCAAAGGCGATGGCGAACATCAGCCCGTTGCCGAGAATGGCGATGCCGGTGAACAGCACGGCGCGCGGATTGCCGTGCGCCAGCGCGTAATAAATCTCCTCCTTGGCGAGAAAACCGAAGAAGGGCGGCAGGCCGGCCATGGAAATCGCAGCCGCCAGCGCCGCCGCGAAGGTGATCGGCATGGCCTTGCGCAGGCCGCCGAGCTTCGTCACGTCGCGGGTGCCGGTCTCATGGTCGATGATGCCGGCGACCATGAACAGCGCGCCCTTGAACAGCGAATGCGCCACCAGATAAAGCACCGCCGCCTCGATGGCGCGGTCGGAGCCGAAACCGGTCAGCATGACCAGCAGGCCGAGCGACGACACCGTGGTATAGGCGAGCATCAGCTTGAGATCGGTCTGGCGCACGGCCATCAGCGCCCCGGTCAGCATGGTCAAGCCGCCGAAGAAGGGCAGCAGGATCTGCCAGGCGGCGGTGTCGCCAAGCACGGGATTGAGCCGCATCAGAAGATAGACGCCGGCCTTCACCATGGTTGCCGAATGCAGATAGGCGGATACCGGTGTCGGCGCTTCCATGGCGTTGGGCAGCCAGAAATGGAAGGGAAACTGCGCCGATTTGGTGAAGGCGCCGCCGAGAACCAGAAGCAGGGCGGCCAGGTAAAATGGGCTGTCGCGCAATATGTCGCCGCCGCGCACCAGCATCGACAGCTGCGTCATGCCGGTAATATCCCAGATGAAGATCAGCCCGGCGAGCAGCAGGAGACCGCCGCCGCCCGTCACCACCAGCGCCTGCAATGCGGCGCGGCGCGAAGCGGCGCGCTCATGGTCGAAGCCGATCAGCAGGAAGGAGGTGATGGAGGTGAGTTCCCAGAAGACGAACAGCATCAGCAGGCTGTCGGAAACGACAACGCCCAGCATCGCCCCCATGAACAGAAGCAGGAAGGACAGGAACCGGCCCTGCTGCGGGTGGCCTTTCATGTAACCGCCGGCATAAAGCACGATCAGCAGGCCGATGCCGGTGATCAGCAGCGCAAAGGTGAGCGACAGTCCGTCGATGAACCAGGAGAAGCTGAGATTGAAGCTCGGCACCCAGGCATAACCGCCCGTCACCACGCCGCCTGCCGCGATCTCCGGCAGCATCAGCGCAAAATGCACAAAGGCGAGAGCCGGCGCGATCGCCAGAATCCACGCAGCATTGTGACCGAACCTTTTCACAAGGGCCGGTGCGGCAAGCGCTGCCAGAAACGGCAGAAACAGCGACAGGAATGTCAGCGGCGTGACATCGGATGTCATTCACATCTCCCAGGGTGTCCCCCACCCCTGCGCGCCAATAAATGGCGTTCTTTCAAATCGATTTTTCCAGTTAAGGCATAGACAGAGCCATCTCAACCCAAATCGACACTCCCGGCTCATAACGAACGCGTTATGAGGCGCCCGCCCCTTTCAATCGGCGGCGGCGATGACTATTTGAGACGGGAACAGAAAGGATCATTCCATGAGCGATCTGACATCCCCCAAAGTCAAAAAGAGCGATGCCGAGTGGCGTGAGCAGCTGACGCCGGAGCAATATCGCATCCTGCGCGAACATGGCACCGAGCGCGCCTTTACCGGACCCTATTGGGATACATTCCAGAAAGGCCTCTACCGCTGTGCGGCCTGTGACGAACCGCTGTTCCTCTCCGATACGAAATTCGACGCCGGCTGCGGCTGGCCAAGCTATTTCGAGCCGGTAAAGCCGGGCGCGGTAACGGAACATCGCGACGCCAGCCACGGTATGGTGCGCACGGAAATCCGCTGCGCCAATTGCGGCGGCCATCTCGGCCACGTCTTCCCGGACGGCCCGAAGCCGACCGGTCTGCGTTATTGCATCAACGGCCATTCGATGGTGTTCGAGCCGGTCTGATAAAGTTCAGGGTGGACGGCCGGCGGCGCTTGCCGGCCTTCATCGCTGAAAAGGCTGTCTCGACAGCCGGACCGGAGAGTGAGATCATCGCCGTCCCACTCCTTCCGGATCATCGCCATGACGCTCGAAACCATCCTCATTTTCATTCCCGCCTGCTTTGCCCTGAACATGGCCTTCGGGCCGAACAATCTTCTGTCGATGACGGTGGGCGCGCGTTACGGCATGGCGACGGCGGTTATGGCGGCAAGCGGCAGGCTGGTCGCTTTCGCGGGCATGATCGCGATTGCAGCGCTCGGGCTCGGGGCGCTTTTGATGGCGTCCGAGATGATGTTCTCGCTGATCAAATGGATCGGTGTTGCTTATCTGCTGTGGATCGGTTTCAAGCTCATCCGCTCGAAGGCCGAGGTCGCCGCCCCTGATGTATCCTCGGGCAACGGCAATATTCTCAAGACCTATCTGCGGCAGGAGTTTTTTGTCGCCTCCGGCAATCCCAAGGCTATCCTGATCTTCACGGCCTTTTTCCCGCAATTCATCCAGCAGGACGCCTATTGGCAGAGTTTCGCCACGCTTGGAGCGATTTTCCTGCTGCTCGAAGTGGTGGCGATTGCCGTTTACGCCTTTGTCGGCTCACGATTGTCCGGTCTCATGCGCAATGCGCGAGCCTTGAAGCGCGTCAATCGGATCAGCGGCTCGATGATGATGGCCTTCGGCGTCATGCTCGCCTTCGCCCGGCGTCCGGCCTGAAGGGAAACCGGTAAGCCTGCTAGCCCAGTTTCAGCTCCATGCAGGTCAGGTCCAGCCAGCGGCCGAACTTGGTGCCGACTTCCGAAAACCGGCCGACGACCCTGAAGCCGAGGCTTTCATGCAGGCGGATGGAGGCGGTGTTTTCCGCCTCGATGGCGGCGATCAGCACATGCACCTCGTTGCCCGAGGCATGATCGATCAGCGCCTGCATCAGCTTTTTGCCGATGCCGTGGCCGCGCGCATCCTTATGCACATAGACCGAATGTTCGCGGGTGTGGCGATAACCGTCGAAAGCGCGCCAGTCGCCATAGGAAGCATAGCCTGCGACCCTGCCGTCGAGGATTGCGACGATGACGGGAAAACCGCGTGACTTGCGGGCGGCGAACCATTCCTTGCGGTTCTCCAGATCGACCAGCACCTCGTTCCAGATCGCCGTCGTGTTCACCACCGCGTCGTTGTAAATCTCCATGATGCCGGAGAGATCGTCCACGGTCGCGTCGCGCAGTTCCACGCTCATTCTCGTTCACCCTTTTCCTGCCTGCAGCGGCGGCATTTGCGGCCGCTATCCAAACGAGGATTAGGCGATGATGCGAATGGCTGTCCAGTCCCGATGCGGCATCGGGGCACATTCTTTAGGATGCCAGCGGCACAAGGCTGAAGGAGGTGACCACGGCGAAATAATGAACGGCGGCGGCGGCGACCACGAAACCGTGCCAGATGGCGTTCTGGAACCGCAGCTTTTCCCAGACATGGAAGATGACGCCGAGCGAATAGATGACGCCGCCGGCGATGATGAGCCAGAGCGTGACGGGTGCGAGATGCGTCGACAGCGGCCCGACCACCATGACGCCGCTCCAGCCCATGGCAAGATAAAGGCCGATGGCGACCCGGTCGTAACGGCCGGGAAACAGGCATTTGAGCAGAATGCCGCAGAGCGCCGCAAGCCAGATCAACCCCAGCATGACGGCGATCAGCGGATCGTGGATACCGCGCATCAGGAAGGGCGTATAGGTGGCGGCGATGAGGATGAAGATCGCCGAATGATCCAGCCGGCGCAGGAACCATTTCACCCTGGAATGCGGCCAGATATTATAGGTGAAGGACACGGAGAGACAGGCGACGAGGCCGAGACCGTAGATCCACGCGGCGGCAATCGCGCTCAGCGTCCCCCAGGCGGTCGCGTAGAAAATCAGCGCCGTGGCGCCGATAAGCGCGAACACGATGCCGACACCATGGACGATGCCATCGGCGACAATCTCGTGAAAATCATACTGGCGCCCGAACCGCCATAAATCGCTCATAGTCCAATCCCGTCTGCGTGCTGTCCTCAAAGCATGGAGACAATATTAGACAGGAACAAGACAGCGCCCGGTTAACGGCAATCAAATTGCGTTCGCAGCTGTTGCGAAAGGAGAGGTGCAGGTTGCCCTGCGGCCAGAACAATTGCCTGTGGAGCGAGCGGTAGACGCTTGTTTCTTCTCCCCGCCGGGGAGAAATCCGCGGCAGCGGGATGAACGGGCAAGGGTAGATGTGTTCGGAGAGCTTGCCCCCTCATCCGGCCCTTCGGGCCACCTTCTCCCCGGCGGGGAGAAGAAACCCAGTCACGCTTTCCCCTGCCCTCACAACGCCGCAGCGCATTCCTGGCAAAACGGCGTATAGGGCACCGCCTTCAGCCGATCCTCCGAAATCCGCTTGCCGCATTTGACACAGGTGCCGAAGGTGCCGCTGGCGATACGGTCGAGGGCTGCGTCGATGGCGCGCAGCTCGTCCTGACCCACCTGCCCCAGCTCGTCCAGCACCTCGTCATTGCTGCGTTCGGTGGCGCGGTCCTCGTCATCGGGATTGCGAGGCTCTTCGAAATCGGCTTCGATCTTGTGCAGGCGGCGATAAAGCTCGCGCTGGCGGTCACGCAGGATTTTCTCGTAACTTTCGACATTCATGTTTTTTCCTCCAGCCGGTACGGGCGGAAAACCCGCCCGCAACCCCAAAAACGTCAGGCTTTTATCGATCCACCAGCACCGAGCATTTGGCGTGGCGCACCACGCGGTCCGCGGTGGCGCCGATGAAATAATTGCTGAAATCCGGCGTGTGCGACGCGATGATGATGAGGTCGGCCTTGTGTTCCTCGGCGGCGGCGATGATTTCGCGCGCGGGCGCGCCGCTCCTGATTTCCTGGCTGCCCTTGAAACCGGCCCTGGCCTTGAGGTCCGAAAGCTTCGCCTTGGCGTCCTTGATGGCGTTTTCGATGAGGTCGACAGGCAGGTCGATCGCCATATAGCCCGGCAGTTCCTCGACCACGTTGATGAGAACGATCTCGCCATCGGGATCCAGCAGCGCCTTGGCCTTTTCGAGAATTTTTTCCCCCTTGTCGGTGGCGCTGAGGTCTACCGGTACGATGATCTTCCTGTACATGGCTGTCTCCTTTGGCTTGATCCGCCGTTTAGCGTGTCGGGCTAGGCTTATATTTCCCGTTCGGCACGGCCTTCACCTTGATCGAAGTCAAAGCCGGAGCCGGGCCGGAACGGGGCATTGTCAACGAATAGTGGACAGTCAATCGCCAGACGGTGATCTTTGCTGAACGACGAAACCAGCCCATATTCGCCTTCGACAAACGCCGCAAAGCGGCGTCGGCCGATAGTTCCGGCGACCGATCCGCCCCATGGCGCTTCGGATTCAATATGGAGATCATGATGAGTGAAATCAAACAATTCGCCCTGACGCGGCCGGCCTATGTCGGCCAGGCGCATCTCGTCGTTCACGATCTGCCGCGCGTTTCGGATTTCTACCAGAAGATCATCGGTCTTGCCGTTCTTGAAAAGAACCCGAGCGGCGAAGTGCTGGGTGTCGGCGGCCAGCCGCTGCTTACACTTTCCACCTCCGGCACGGCGGAACGCGCGCCGCGCAACGCCGCAGGCCTGTTCCACACCGCCTTCCTGATGCCGAGCCGGGACGATCTGGCCCATTGGCTGGCGCACGCCGCCCATAACAATGTCCAGCTCCAGGGCGCGTCCGACCATCTGGTCAGCGAGGCGATCTATCTTGCCGACCCGGAAGGCAACGGCATCGAGGTCTATCGCGACCGTTCGCCTGACGAATGGACCTACCAGCAGGACGGCACGGTGGAGATGGCCACCCTCGGCCTCAACCTTCAGGCGCTTTACGACAGCGCGCCGAAGACGGCCTTTACCGGTGCGGCGGAAGGAACCGCCATCGGCCATATCCACCTGCAGGTGGGCAATATTCCGCAGGCGGATGAGTTTTATCAGGATGTGCTGGGGCTGAAGATCATGGCGCGTTATCCCGGCGCGAGCTTCTTCGGCTCCGGGGCCTATCACCACCACGTCGCCGCCAATATCTGGAACAGCCGCGGCGCCACAACCCGCAAGGACAATATGACCGGCCTTTCCGGCTATTCGCTGAAATTCAACGAACCGGCGGCGCTCGACAGGGCGGCTGCCGCACTCGACCGGCTGGAGATCGCCACCGAGCGGCAGGGCGACGGCATTGCCCTGAAAGATCCGTGGGGCATTGGGCTAAAGCTTTCCGCATAAACGTAAAAAGGGGCGGCAGAAATTTATGCCGCCCCGGAACCGCCACATTTTTCGAACGTTTGTCACCTGATTGGGGGACCGTTCGATGAATGAAAACGCCAGACCGGACAAGACCGGCACATTGGCCACCGCCGGGGCGACGACCGGAACCGTTCCGCCATCAAGGGCCGCCGCGCTGGAGGCACCGGCCTCCACCTCGCGCCGCGACGATGCGCGCAGCCAGCAGCCGCTTGGCCGCGAAGCGCTTGATGTCGTCGTCGCCTGGTCGGTGATCGGCATCTTCCTCATCATGCTGATGGCGGTCATCCACGAATTGTCGCTTATCCTCATTCCGGTGGTGATGGCCATCGTGGTGGGCATGATCCTCGGCATCGCCGCCGAAAAGCTCGGCTCCTACGGCATTCCCGGCTTCGGCGTCGCGCTCATCCTGTCAAGCCTCGTGGCGGCGGTGATGTTCTTCGTGGTCAATTCGCTGACCGAGCCGCTCTCGCTTCTCGCTTCGGAAGGGCCGGCGCTGGTGGAGCGCAGCATCGACCGTTTCCTGCCCTATCTGCAAAGCCTCAGATGGCTGAATATTTCGGCGGCGAGCTTCAGTCTGGGCTCGATGTCGATGGAATCTTTGATTTCGCGCAGCGGCGAAATCATTTCCGTGCTCGGCTCCAACGTCACCCCTGCGGTCATTCAGGGCCTGATCTTCCTCGCCGCGCTGCTGATGTTTCTCTATAGCCGGCTGCGGCTGCGCAAGGCGATCATCATGGCCTTTCCGGCCCGCCACCAGCGGCTCAGAACCATCCGCATCATCGGCTCGGTGGAAGAGGTGCTCGGCACCTATTTCGCCACGGCGGCGCTGATCTATGCCGGGCTCGGGGTGACGATGGTGATCATCGCCTATTTCGGCGGGCTGGCCATGCCGCTGCTCTGGGGGCTGTTCGCCTTCCTCTCCAGCTTCGTGCCGTTTCTCGGCATTACCGCCATGACGATAGCGCTGACGGTGGCTGGTATCATCACCCATGACAACATCGTTCTGGCGCTTCTGCCGGCGGCGATCTTCTTCACCATTCACCTTTTGATGGAAAACCTCGCCTTTCCGGCGGTCGTTGGCCGCAACATGGAGATAAACCCCTTCCTCGTCTTCGTGATGATCATCTTCTGGACGTGGATGTGGGGGGCGGCCGGCGCCATGCTGGCGCTGCCGCTGTCGCTGATCGCCATGACGGTGACGCGGGAACTCTTCCCCTCACGCCGGGTGGTGCCGAACCTGCCGGATTAACCGGCGGCTTTCCGGCTGGAAATGCGAACCACTCCGGGTTTGAGCTGTAAGGAGATTGTCCTTTGACGGGGGCGTGTGGCGTTTACCCCCCTCTGCCCTGCCGGGCATCTCCCCCTCAAGGGGGGAGATCGACCTGCGGCGAGGTTTCGCCCATCTCACCGTAAGAGAATGAAGTTGAGGTAGCGCATCTTGCTGATCTCCCCCCTTGAGGGGGAGATGCCCGGCAGGGCAGAGGGGGTAAACCACACGCGCCCCCGCTCAACTAAATGAACAATCTCCCAAAATCCAACATCCGCGCCGCTCAGGAAGCGAGCGGTATTCCCTGCGCCTCCCCCTGCGCGCTCGCCATGCGGCGTTCGTGCTCGATCAGCCATTTCTTGCGCCACAGCCCGCCGCCATATCCGGTCAGGCTGCCATCCGCGCCCAGCACACGGTGACAGGGCACGACGATGGCGATCTGGTTCGCACCATTGGCACGCGCGACCGCACGCACGGCGGATGACCTGCCCATGGCGGTTGCGAGCGAGGAATAGCTGACGATCTCCCCCGCCGGGATTTCCCGCAGGTTGCGCCAGACATCGCGCTCGAAGGGTGTGCCATGGCCGGCAAGCCGGGTTTCGAAGGCGGCCGAACGGCCGGCGAAATAGGCCTTGAGTTCCGCTTCGATCTGGCCGGTCACGGCCGTCCGGCCAAGCACCATATCCGCACCGGTGCGCGCTTTCAGCCGCTTCAGCTCGGCCGGAAGCGCCGGCCGGTCGGCGAATTCGAGGAGATGCAGGGCATGATCGTCGGCGACGGCGAGCATCAGGCCGATCGGCGTATCGATCCAGTCGCCCTTCAAGAACCCCTTGCCTTTCATGGCGACGGGGGAAGAGCCGAAGAACTGGTTGATGGCAGAGCGGAAACCGCTGCCGGATTCGTAACCGGCATCGATCTGCGCGCCGATCACCGCTTCGCCGGAAGCGATGCTTTCCGCCGCATCGCCCACCCGCCGCAACCGGGCGATTTCCAGAAAGCTCATGCCGAAACGGCGCTTGAAGGTGCGGCGCACGGTGGACGGATCATGGCCCATCGCGACCACATCCTCCTCGCGCCAGCGCCGTGCCGGTTCATTTTCCAGCGCCGTCAGCAGCGACGTTACGGTCTCATCGGCCGTGCCATAGGCGAGCATCGGCTTGCAGCGCCTGCAGGGGCGGAAACCGGCCTCCAGACATTCGGCGATGGTCTCGCGGAACCGGCAGTTTTCGATCTTCGGCTTGCGCGCCGTGCAGGTGAAACGGCAGAAGATCTTGGTCGAGGTCACACAGACATAGGCCACGCCCTCATAGGCGGGGTCCTTGTTCACAAGGGCGGAATAGAGCGTCTCGGTGTCGGGGCGTTTGAACAGCATCATGGGGAGGATGCTAGCGCAATTTTCCGACCCGCGCCGCCGAAAAACGGGCATGGATGTGAGGGATGTTGTCGGCTCGTGTCCGCGCCGTTTCGCGGCCAAGCCGGTGCGGCATATTTCTTCTCCCCGCCGGGGAGAAGGTGGCGCGCAGCGCCGGATGAGGGGGCGACGGTGGAGAGATGCGGAAAGCTTGCCCCCTCATCTGCCCTTCGGGCATCTTCTCCCCGGCGGGGAGAAGAAACGGGCGGCAACCTTGCAGATCAATTCCCCGGCGGTGCGAAGGACGGGTCATCCAGCCTTGTGAAAATCACGCCGCGCGCCTTCAGCGCCAGAAGGCCCTTCACCACGCCCTCGCCCGCTTCATGGGTGGGCTGGTTGATGTGGGAGATGATGACATCGCCATCCCTGGCGGAAGCGATGTGTTTCGCCGTCGCTGCCGCACCCAGCAGCGAGCCGCCATCGCCATTGACGGAATAACCGGCGACCCGCATGCCGAGCCGGTTGATGGTGGCCATGGAGGAGTTGGTATATTTGGCGGTGGCACCCCGGAACCATTGCGGCTGGAGGCCGGTGGCGGCGACAATGGCCTGGCGGCCCCCCTCCACTTCCTGCTCGACCGCCGCTTCAGAGCCGGCGGCGGCGATGCCGTAGATGGAAACCGGCTTATCCACCGCCGGCACATGGTTTTCGCCATGGTTTTCAATCTCGAACAGATCCGGATGCGCCGTGAGCGTGGCCAGCGCGTCGCCATTGTGTTTCAGCCAGCGGGCGGTGACGAAGATCGTCGCGGGAATGCGCTCCTTCACCAGCGTATCGAGAATGCGGTGGTCGGTCTTGCCCATGCAGGCGTCCAGCGTCATCGCCACCCGCACCTTGCCGTCATGCTGCGGCGACATTTTCAGCGTCGGTTCGACAAGGCCGGTCCCCGCTAAGGCGGCGGACGCGGCTGAAGCGAATAGGGCAGCAAGAAGGAAGCGACGTATCATTTTCATTTTCCGCAGTGAATGCAGTATCATTCCGTGGCAATCCGCCCGCAAAGCGCCCGAATTAAGGCGCGGTTTCCAGCCCGGACAGCGCTTCCAGCGCCTCTTCCACCCGCTGGCGTTCGGCGCTGGTGAGCGGCAGGATCGGCCGGGGCGGTTCGCTGACTGTCAGCGACAGGATGTTGGCGGCGGCATAAACCACGCGGATGCTGCCGAATTCCTTAAACAGCGCCCAGAGCGGCTGGAAGGCCGCATCGATCCTCTTCGCCTCTTCCGCATTGCCGGCCTGAGCCGCCCGCATCAGCCGCAGGGCCGGAACCGGCAGCAGACCGGCGACTACGCTGTACCAGGTGTCGCCGCCGGCAAGCGTGGCGTCGGCGCAACCCCAGTCGCCGCTATAACCGATGGCGAAATCTTGCCCCAGCTTGGGCCTCAGCCGCGCAAGCTCACCGACGTAATCGGAATCGGCCGGCAGCGGCATCTTGATGGCGCGGATATTCGGGATATAGGCAAGCCGCACCAGCAGCTCGTCGCTGAAGGCAAAGCGGGTCGTGGTGGGATTGTTGTAGATGGCGAGCGGCAGGCCCGTTGCGCCAGCCACGGCGGCGAAATGGTGATAGGCCTCTTCCTGTGTCAGCGGCGTATAGGACACGGGCGCGAGCAGCAATGCATCCGCACCGGCGGCTTCGGCATCCTTTGCCAAGGCCACGGCGTCATCGGTGCGCAGCGCGCCGACGCCGGCCATGAGTGTGCGCTTGCCCTTAAGGACCGCGGCGGCCGCTTCGATCGCCCGGCGCCTCTCCGCGCGCGACAGATACATATAGATGCCGGTGCTGCCGAGAATGCCGACGGAATCCACCTCGGCCGCATCAAGCCGCTCGATGAGGGCGGAAAAAGCCTGTGTGTCGACCTGCCCGGCCTCGTCGGCCGGCGTGATCGGAAAAGCCGAAAGTCCCTTGAATCGTGTCGCCATGCCCGTCTCCCTCGCTTTGATCGGCAAGCAGGGTTACAGAGCCGGTGGCGAAGCGGCAAGAAAAGCGGCGGCTAAACGCCTGCCGGCAACCGAAAAAATCCTTGGCTAGTCATAAAGATACAACTTCTTCCACTGCTCCTCGGGAATCCTGTCACCCACACGATAATCGAAGGACTGGATGCTGAGGCTGTCGCTCTTCAGCTGGCACTTGTATTTGAGCTTGTACCATTCGCCCGCGCTCCTGAAGACCGCCCCCGGCGCCTTGATCGAGTTCTTGCCCACTTCCGGATCGCCGAACGTATAAGCGATGACCTTGTCCGGCCGCATGCCCTTCTGCTCGGTCGCTATCCTTTCCATCGCCTCGATATCGCAGCGCTGTTCCAGCCGCTCCTCGGGGGCCAGCGCATTCAGCTGCCGCATGACGCTGGCGTCGATCGCAAAAGCGGGGGTGAAGGTCTGCAAGCCAAGGAAAAAGGCAGAAAGGGCAGCGGGAAGAAGCTTTCGCATGGGATCCTGTCAGTTTTTTCGTTTGTTCTTGTGGTGGGCGGCAGGCCGAACGGCCCGCATCCATCATCGCTGATTTGCCGGATATTGCCAAAATGTGATCGAAAGCTGACGAAATTGTGCCCAAGCCGCATTCCGCCTGTGGAGATTTGAAACTTGATCGGCCGCAAGCAGCACTCTACATCTTGGTGCCGCCCAGGAATTTTTACAGGAAAGCGAGTTTCCATTGCCGATTTTCAAGAACCTGCCCATTGCCCCGACCGCCGAAAAAAGGCCCGTCCAGGACACGCATCACGGCATTACCCGCACCGACGATTACGCATGGTTCCGGGCCGATAACTGGCAGGCCATGTTCAAGGACACGTCCATTCTCGACCCGGCGATCCGCGCCCATCTGGAGGCGGAAAACACCTATATGGAAGCAGCCATGGGTGACACCAAGGCGCTTCAGGAAAAGCTGTTCGAGGAAATGAAGGGCCGCATCAAGCAGGATGATTCCTCCGTTCCGGTAAGGGACGGCTCCTATGCCTATGGCACGCTGTTCGTGACCGGCGGCGAGCAGCCGCATTATTTCCGCACCCCGCGCGATGGCGGCGAAAAACATGTGCTGCTTGATGGTGACAAGGAAGCCGAAGGCAAGGACTATTTCCGCCTCTCCGGTCTCGACCAGTCCTCCGATCACAGCCACGGCATCTGGGGTTATGACGACAAGGGTTCGGAATATTTCACCCTGCGCATCCGTAACCTCGAAACCGGCGAGGACCTTGCCGACGTCGTTGAAAATACCGGCGGCGGCGGCGCATGGGCGCCCGATGGCAAGAGCTTCTTTTATACGCTGCAGGACGAGAACCACCGCCCCTCCAAGGTCTTCCACCACATTATCGGCGAGCCGCAATCGGCCGACCGGCTGGTTTATGAAGAAAAGGATCCCGGTTTCTTCATGGGCGTCGGCGCATCCGTGCTCGACGATTTCATCTTCATCGACATTCACGACCATGAGACCAGCGAATATCGCATTCTCTCCACCAAAGATCTGACCGCCGAGCCTGCTATCGTGGCGGAGCGCGAAGAGGGTATCGAATATTCGATGTGCGAAGGCGGCGATGTCTTCTTCATCCTCACCAATGACGGCGACGCCAAGGATTTCCGCAT
>QFOL01000371.1 GCA_003241215.1 Agrobacterium fabrum | reverse complement strand
TTCGGTATGGCCTTGAAGGCCGAGAGAAGCACCTCAGACGCATAGGATGAAAACACCACCGAAAGCGCCACCATGCCGGCAACGAAGGCGTTGATTTCGATGGGGCCGGTAATGCCGATGTAACCTGCCACGGATTGCAGCAGCATCTGGATGCCGTAATAGACGATGAAGAGCGTCAGCAGTTCGGGTAGGCCACGAAAGATGGTGGTATAGATTCCGGCGGCCAGCCGAAGCGATTTTTCTTCCGATTGCGCGGCGAGCGCGATCAGGAAGCCGATCAATAGCCCGACTGGCAGGGTGGCAAGCGCCAGCGAGATCGTGACCTTGACGCCGAAAGCGATTTCATCGCCCCAGCCCGCATCGCCGCAGGCGACGAGAGTGCCGTTTCCGAAAAGCGAGAAGAGACCGACCGGCCCGCAGAAGGGATCGATGGCGGAAGGGCAAGCCTTCCGCCACGAGATTTCAACAGATCGAACCGGCTTACTCGCCGTAAACGTCGAAATCGAAGTATTTTTTGTTGATCTCCTGATACTTGCCGCTGGCGCGGATACCGGCGATGGCGGCGGTGAACTTGTCGGCAAGCGCCGTGTCACCCTTGCGGACGGCGACGCCCGCGCCATTGCCGTTGATCTCGACATCGACCGGAAGCGGCGTCAGGATCTTGCAGCAGGCGCCGGCATCCGTCTTCAGCCATTCCGACAGAACGACGATATCGTCGATGACGGCGTCGATACGGCCATTGGCGATGTCGAGCTTATATTCGTCGGCGGTCGGATACATCTTCACGTCGGCATCAGGGAAATGCTTTTCGGCATAGTTGGAGTGGGTGGTGGAACCCTGCGCGCCGAGCGACTTGCCCTTCAGGTCCTCGACGGACTTGATCGGCGAATCCTTCGGTACGGCGATGGCCGGCGGGGTGTTGTAATATTTCTTGGAGAAGTCGACCTTCTCGAGACGCTCGGGCGTGATCGACATGGACGCGATGATGGCGTCGAACTTCTTGGCCTGAAGGGCGGGAATGATGCCGTCCCAGTCATTGGTGACGAAGGTGCACTCGGCCTTCATTTGTTCGCACAGCGCCTTGGCGATGTCGATGTCGAAGCCGGTCAGCGTGCCGTCGGCTTCGAGATTGTTGAAGGGCGGATAGGCGCCTTCGGTGCCGATGACGATCTTGTCCTGCGCGAGGGCTGCGCCTGACAACAGCGAGATGGCGGCAATCGATGCGGCTGCGAGCAGACGGGTGGAAATAGGCATTTCGATCCTCTCTTTTGGTCGTTCATCCGCAGTCTGTTGTTATTTTCAGTGCGGACGCCATGGGCGCTGGGCGCGGCAGGACGGAGGATACCGCCTGTGACCTTCAGCGCGGATGAGATTATTCATCCGGTTGGTCAAAAAATGCAACTGCAATATTAGTGACCGCGTTTGCGCCGCAGTGCTTTCACGAAAACGCCTTGATCTGTTCATTTCCGGTACACAAGGCTTTGTCCATCATGGGAACCGAAGCCTGTGCGAGGCGTTGACCAGCGCCTGCACGCGCAGCCGGATTCAAGATGTCGCGAAACAAGCGACCAAAAATGGCAGATGAGGAAGCACCGATGCTGAAGAAGAACACATTGCTGACGGGGGTGGTTTTCCCCCTCATGTCGCTGGCGATCGCGGTGGAGCCGGCCGCCGCCGGTTTTGCCGGTGCCGCGCGGGCGCAGATGCCCCAGTCGCAGACCCCGCTGATTCTGGCGCAGGCGCAACCGGAAGGGCAGGCCGCGGAAGAACAGAATCCGGAAGAGCTTCTGCGCAAGCAGCGCCAGCAGGCCGAGGAGGCGCAGCCGCAGGCCGAGCCGCAGAAGCAGGAACAGGCGCCGGAGCCGCCGCGTGAACGCCCGCCCGAGCCGAAGGCTGAAGCCGCACCCGCCGAACCGCGCCCCGAGCCGCAACGGGAACCCCAGCGCGAAGCGCAGCCGGAACCCCAGCGGGAGCCGCAGCCGCAACGTGAAGCCCGCCCGGAACCCGCACCGGCCGAACAACCGCAGGAGCGCCCGCGCCGCGCCGAGCCTGCGCAGGAGCCGCAGGCTGAAGGCGAACAGCGCCCCGCCCGCCAGCGCCCGGAGGCGGCGCCCGAAGCTGCGCCTGAGGCCGCACCGGCCGAACAGCAGCCGAAGGAGCGCCCCCGCAAGCCGGAGCGCGCCGAGCAGCCGGCAGGCGAGGGTGAGCAGCGTCCGCGCAAGGAACGCGCAAAGGAGCCGGCCGCCGAGCAGCCTGCCGCCCGCCCTGAAAATGCCGAGCAGCCCGCCAAACCGGCGCCGGAGAAAAAGCCGCAGGTAGAGGAAAAGGCGTCCGAACCGGCCGAAAAGGCTGTTCCGGAAAAGAAACCAGCGGCGCCCGAGCCTGCCGCGAATGAAGCCCCTGTTCCGACCGAGGCGCCGACCCCTGCGCGCCCGCCGGCACCCGAGGCGCAGCCAAACCCTGCGCCAGGCCAACAGCCTTCCGAAAAACCGGCCGAAGGGCAGGGCAGGACAGAGCCCGCAGCGCCGCTGCCGGGCAGCCCGACACCGCCGCCGAGCGGCGCCGTGACCGGGCAGGCGCCTGCCGGTGAGCCGGTCCCCAATCAGGTTGCGGTTCCGCAGACGGAAGCGCCGCCGATGACGAAGGAGGAGCTGGACAAGGCCAAGGCCATCGCCAAGGACCCGTCCAAGACGGCCGATACCGTCATTTTGCCGGTCGACAAGGGCGCCGCCGTTCTCGACAGCGACAAGGAAGTGGAACGCTCCGGCAGCCGCCAGACCCGTGAGGAGCGCCGTCGTGAACGCGAGCAGGCCGGCGAGGTGAAGGTGCCGACATCGGACGCCGAGGCGCAGCGCGCCGGCGCCGCCGAAGGCAAGGCACCGCCGCCGCCCGTGAAGATGGAGGCGATCACCTCGCAGCAGGGCGAGCGTGTCGACCGTCGTCCGCAATATGAGCGACCGGAAGGCGTGCGCGAATGGCAGCCGCGCGAAGGCCGACCGCGTGATCGTGACCGCGACGCGCCGATTATCCTGCAATTTGGCGACCGTGTCGTGGTGCGCGGCGATGACAACCAGCGCTTCATCCGCGATGGCGGCGAACCCTATTACGAGCGCCTGCCCGGCGGTCGTGTCCGCGAAACCGTGGAGCGGCGTGACGGCACGCAGGTGGTGACGATCCGCAACCGTTACGGCGATGTGATCCAGCGTTCGCGCATCGACGATCGCGGCCGGGAATATGTGCTGTTCTATGCGCCCGATCTGATGGACGATCCTGATCGCGACTACGTCTATCGCGATCCCGGCCTCGACCTGCCGCCGATGCGCCTGCGCATTCCCGTGCGCGACTACATCATCGACACCTCGAGCGATCCGGACCGCGATTATTACCGCTTCCTGGAGCAGCCGCCGGTCGAGCCGGTGGAACGTGTCTATTCGCTGGATGAAGTGCGTTATTCGGCCCGTATCCGCGACAAGGTGCGCCGTATCGACCTCGATACCATCACCTTCGCTACCGGCAGCGCCGAAATACCGATGGCGCAGGCCCGTTCGCTGCGCAAGGTTGCTGACGCCATCAACAAGGCGCTGGACAGGAACCCCGGTGAAACCTTCCTGATCGAGGGCCATACCGACGCCGTCGGCTCGGATGAAAGCAACCTCGTCCTTTCCGACGAGCGCGCCGCTTCCGTCGCCAACGTCCTGACCGACGTTTACGGCATCCCGCCGGAAAACCTCGCGACGCAGGGCTATGGCGAGCGTTACCTGAAGGTCCAGACGCTCGGCCCGGAACAGCAGAACCGCCGCGTCACCATCCGCCGCGTGACGCCGCTGGTGAAGCCGGTCGCCCAGAACTGATTGGGTTCGACAGGAAAAACAAAGGTCCGGAAGCGCAAGCTCTCCGGGCCTTTTTGTTGCTTACGATGTCCCCAGCGCCGAGGCGTTTGGCAAAGCTTGATCATCCGCAATCCGTCACCCCGGACCAGATCCGGGGTCCAGCGTGATCAAGTCCTTGATCACGAAAGACTCTTTCACGGCGCAGACGCGCCGTG
>QFOL01000370.1 GCA_003241215.1 Agrobacterium fabrum | reverse complement strand
GGTAAAGCTCGGCTCCCGTCCGATCAGGTCGAGGATACGCTGGTATTCGTCGGGCTTCAGCCCGTGGGATGCAACGAGTTCCGGGGTGATCTTGATGGAATTTGAGATGGACATAGGTCTCACGCGGTTCGAGCCGAGGAAAGTTTCCGGTTCTTTAGCGCAAGAGGCTTGATCGTGCGACAGGAAAATGCGCCGCTTTGCCCGCTAATTGGCGGTTTATGCGGTAATTCACGCGTTGCGGGCGGTGCCCGCAGCGCTGCGACCCGTATCACGCCACGCTTTCATAGCCGGCGGAGCCGTTATCCAGCAGGTGGCGGAGGATGCCGAAGGCATGGGTCAGTTCCTCGCGGGTGGAAGGCCCGGAAAAGCTGATGCGGACGCGGTGGAAAACCTTGTCCGTCCGGCCGGCCTTGAACTCGTCCTCGTCATCGATCAGCACGCCTTCCTTCATCGCCGCATTGCGGAAGGTGCCGGAAAGCCAGGGTTCGGGCAGTCTCAGCCACAGGAAGGCGATATCGGGCAGCGAATTGAAGTCCAGCCCGGTAAAGACGCGTCGGGCAATCGCCTCGCGTCCGTTCAGTTCGGTGATGCAATCCTTGCGGATATCGTGGGCGTCGCCGCTATTGACGAGGCGCGCATTCAACTCGGCCAGCATGAAGGGCAGGCCGCCCGTTATCATCGAGTGGGAAATCCGGATGCGTGAGGAATATTGCGCCGGACAGGCGACCCAGCCGCCGCGCACACCGGCTGCGACGGATTTCGACAGGCCGCCGACCACGAAGGTGATGTCGGGCGCAAATTCGGCGATCAGCGGGATCGCATCGCGCGTCATCGCGCCATAAAGATTGTCCTCGACGATCCAAACGCCGTAGCGGCGGGCGATATCGGCAATCGCGCGGCGGCGCTCTTCCGGCAGGGTGGCGCAGGTCGGGTTCTGGCCGGCCGACATCAGGAAGATCATCTTGGGATGCTGCTGGGCGCAGACACGTTCGAAATCGTCAGGGACAATGCCGTTCTCATCCGCCTCCACCAGCGTCACCCGCCGGCCGGCAAGGGCGGCGCTGCGGCTGATGTGGGAATAGGTGACGGGTTCGAAGACGATGCGGTCGCCCGGCGCGGTCATCGCGGACATCACGCTCATCACCGCCGCATGGGCGCCAAGCGTCGAAACGATGTTTTCCGGCTTCGGCGACCAGCCGTTCTGGGAAAGCCAGCGAACGCCCGCCATACACCAGTTGTCGGGAAAAGAGCGGGCATAATTGGTAATGTCCTGGGGATGCTCTCTGGTCACCGCCTCGATGTGGCTGGCAATCAGCGCGCTCTGGCCAACATCCGGCGCGGCCGTCGTGTTCAGCCGGAATTCGGCGCTGGTATCGATGGCGTGGCGCGTACTGCCGAAGGCTGCCGCTGCCGGTTCCATGGGTAATGACGGGGCAGGGGTCTTGCGCTCATTGACATAGGTGCCGCGCCCGACTTCGCCGCTGACAAGGCCGCGTTCGTGAATGAGCGCGTAGGCCCGGCTGATTGTACCGATTGTCACACCCAGATCATAGGCGAGATTGCGCTGCGGCGGCAGTTTCGAGCCGGCCTGCAGGATGCCGTCGGAAATCGCGCCTTCGATACTGTCGGCGAGGCGCAGGTAAATCGGGCCGTCGCCCTCGGTAATGTCGGGAAGCCAATTTGTCATGGTGACAATTTATGCATTGTATCTATCCCTAAGTCAATTGTATTTATTGTCTGCATTGAATGAGGCTAAACGCACGGAGACAATAGGTGCAATATGCGCAAGATGGATCAATACCTTTCGACAGCGGATACACTTTATCCTGACGGCTACGAACGGGAACGCGTGTTCCGCGATGCCGGCGACATGGTCGCCCCGGCGCCCCTTCCGGCCCAGATCGCCCGCACGCTTATTGGTCGCCTGATTGCGGGCATGGGCCTTTGGCACCAGAAACGGCGGGGACGGCTCGCCTTGCGGGAATTGTCCGACGACCTTCTGGAGGATATCGGCGTTACGCGGGATGAAGCCCTGAAGGAGGCCGCGAAATCGCGGTTTTTCTCCTGGCCGTCCCGGTCCCTGTAATTTTTTGTCGGAGAGCGGTGCCTTCTTTCCCCGGCGCCAAACAGCCATTCGGCAGCCCGCCACGCCACTCCCAACCGGCGTTGGCGGGTTTTTTTATGCGGGGATTCCGGCAAACGGCGAAACAATGGCCCGCCATCCTCGGGCTTGTCCCGAGGATGGCGCCTTTGATGTAGACGTATGCTAAAAATCAGCAGCCCTTGCCGCCATTCGCCCAGCGTTTGACGTCTGTGGCGATGCGGCCGGAAATGGCTTCATTCATCACGGGGCCGAAAGCATCGAGTTTCGCCGGGTTGCCTTCGGCCTGCACCACCAGCATGGGGCGTGATTCCGGGCTGTTGCGCGGCACGAGCAGGATGCGCGGGCGGCCGGAGAAGGAATTGAGTTCCGGCGCCAGACGATAGGCCTTGAAGGCCGCGTCGCCCGATTTGAACCAGCAGGCATTCGCGCCAAGCGCGATCCGTTCCATAGTCGGCAGGGCCGCGCGGGAGACGGTGGAGGAGGGCTGCGGTTTGGGCTGGCAGGCGGCAAGTGCGGCGGCAACAAGGATCAGTCCGGTGGCTTTGTAGGCATTCAGTCGAAAAGCAAGAGACATCAGGTCATCCAGAAGAGAGGCCGAAACGGCAGCCGCGAGCGGGCATTAAAAAGGCGGGCTTGAAGCCCGCCCGGTCTGTCAGGCTGCGATGACGCCGAGCGCCGAAGCAAAGAGGCCGCGGCCGTCATTGCCGCCATGGGCGGCTTCGATGAGATTTTCCGGATGCGGCATCATGCCGAGAACATTGCCCCTGGCGTTGATGACGCCGGCAATGTCGTTCAACGAGCCGTTGGGGTTGGTGCCGTCGGCATAACGGAACACCACCTGGCCGTTGCCTTCCAGCGCCTTCAGTTCGTCGGCTTCAACGAAATAGTTGCCGTCGTGATGGGCGACGGGGCAGCGCAGGATCTGGCCCCTGTCGTAAGCGCGGGTGAAATCCGTGTCGTTATTGGCGACTTCGAGCTTCACTTCACGGCAGACGAATTTCAGCGAGGCGTTGCGCATCAGGGCGCCCGGCAGCATGCCCGCCTCGACCAATATCTGGAAGCCGTTGCAGACGCCGAGAACCTTGACGCCCTTTTCAGCCTTTTCGCGAATGGCCTGCATGACCGGCATGCGCGCGGCGATGGCGCCGCAACGCAGATAGTCACCGTAGGAGAAGCCGCCCGGAATGACGATCAGGTCGACATCGGGAATGTCCGTTTCCGTCTGCCAGATGGTGACGGGCGCGCTTCCGGAGATTTTCGTCAGTGCCGCGATCATGTCGCGGTCGCGGTTGAGGCCGGGAAGTTGGACGACAGCGGATTTCATGGACGGCGGCTCCTGCGGCTTCAGAGGATGGCGATAGCGTAGTTTTCGATGACCGTGTTGGCCAGAAGCTTTTCGCACATCGCCTTCAGGTCGGTCTCGGCCTTCGCCTTGTCGGCGCCTTCCAGTTCCAGATCGAAAACCTTGCCCTGACGGACATGGCCGACGCCACCAAAACCGAGGCTGCCAAGCGCGCCT
>QFOL01000048.1 GCA_003241215.1 Agrobacterium fabrum | reverse complement strand
TATTGGCCATGTCGTTCCTCACTGCGCGGCCCGGCCGTAACCGGACGCATACCGCATGATTTCTTCCTGATTGGTCTTGGCGGTTTCGAGCACGCCCGTGATGCGGCCCTGATGGAAAACGGCGATACGATCCGTCAGTCCGAGAATTTCCGGCAGTTCCGAGCTGATGAGAATGACGCCGATGCCCTGTGCGGCCAGCTCGTCCATGATCTTGTAGATCGCGAATTTCGCGCCGACATCGATACCGCGTGTCGGCTCATCGAAGAACAGCACGCGCGACTGCCTGAACAGCCATTTGCCGATGATGATTTTCTGCTGGTTGCCGCCTGAAAGCAGCCGCACGGTCTGCTCGATCGAGGGGGTGCGGATATTCAGAAGGTCAACATAACGCTTGGCCACATCGTCATGTTTCTTGAAGTCGATCAGGCCGAAACGGTTGGAAACCTCGCCGAGATTGGCAAGCGTGGTATTGGCCGCAACCGACATCTTGATGGCGAGGCCATCGCTTTTGCGGTCTTCCGAGAGATAGGCAATGCCCTCCCGGATGGCGTCCTGCGGCGAGCTGATCGAAAGTTCGCGCCCGTTGAAAACGATCCTGCCCGCGTCGAGCGGATCGGCGCCGAAGATCGCCCGGGCGACTTCGGTGCGGCCAGCGCCCATCAGCCCGGCAAAACCGAGGATTTCCCCACGCCGCAGCGAAAAACCGACGTCGTGGAACACACCGCTGCGCGTCAGGCCTTCGACGGAGAAGATGATGTCCTCCGTCGGGCGGGACGTGCGTTCGGGGAATTTGTCCTCCAGCGAGCGCCCGACCATGCGTGTGACAATGTCGTCGACGGTGATAGAAGCGAAATCGTCGGTCGAAATATAACGTCCATCACGCAGAACCGTCACACGGTCGACGATTTCAGCCATTTCGTCGAGACGATGGGAAATATAGACAATGCCGACACCGGATGCCTTGAGATCGCGGATAACCTTGAACAGGAGCCGCGTCTCCTGCTCGGTCAGCGACGAGGTCGGCTCGTCCATGATGAGCACTTCGGCGTCAAGAGAGAGCGCCTTGGCGATTTCCACCATCTGACATTGCGCGACCGAGAGACCACGTACGATCTGGTCGGGGTCGATATCGACGCCCAGCCGGTCGAGGCAGCGTTTGGCGTCAAGCCGCAGCTTCTTGCGGTCGACAAGGAAACCACGGCGCGGCTCGCGCGCAAGATAGATGTTTTCAGCGACCGAAAGATGCGGAACGAGGTTGAGTTCCTGGTGAATGATGGCGATGCCGGCAGCTTCGGATTCCAGCGGCGATGCATATTGCACCTTCACGCCCTTGTGCAGGATGGTGCCGTCGCTCGGCTGATAGACGCCGCTGATGATTTTCATCAGCGTCGATTTTCCCGCGCCATTCTCGCCGCAGACGGCATGCACCTCGCCGCTGCGCAGATCGAAATGCACATTCGACAGCGCCTTGACGCCCGGAAACTCCTTGCTGATATTTTCGAGACGCAGAAGGACCGAACGCTCCGCGCGCACCATCCCCTCAGGCGAAAATTCGCCCCGAATTGTCGATGCGCCCTGCGACATCAGAAAAACCTCCCACCCGTGCTCCCCGCTCCACCGGGGCCATGAACAGGCCAAATGGTTAGGCCGGTTTTACAGAATGGTCAAGCCAATCTGGTCAAAAATTGATTGCGCCTCCCCGATGTCGAAAAACAAGTTCAAAGACAATTCCATAATAACTACATATATTCATATAGTTAAGTAATTTCTTGCGTATTTTTACGCATGGCGCTACGGTAAGGCCAAATAGACATTGCGGACAGGACACATCAGAAAACATATGAATGGTCAGGCCAAAATAGCGGAACCGCGCAGGCTTTATCAGCAGATTGCGGACCAGATACGTGAACTCATCGATATCGGCGAATTCCTGCCCGGCACGCGGCTTCCCGCTGAGCGGGAGCTGGCGCAGAAGCTCGGTGTATCGCGGCCCTCCTTGCGCGAAGCGCTGATTGCGCTTGAAATCGATAACACCGTCGAAATTCGCATGGGCTCGGGCGTTTATGTATCGACGGAAGCGCTGCAGACGACCCATCATACCAAGTCGCTGGGTGACAGCCCCTCCGAACTGATGCAGGCGCGTGCCGCGCTGGAGGGAGCAACCATCGTTCTGGCGGCAAGCCGGATGACCGATGAGACAATCGCGACCCTCCGCCAGATACTCAATACCATGCAGCGGGAAATCGAGGCCGGTCGCAAGCCTCTGGATCAGGATCGGCTGTTTCACGTCACTATCGCCGAGCAATCCGGTAACAGCGTTCTCACCCGAATGGTGGCGAACCTTTTCGATGAGCGCCACAGCCCCATTTCGGCCCAGCTTCGCGTGAAATTCGAAGACCGCGATACCTGGACCCATGCGCTTCAAGAACACGAGGCCATTCTGGCGGCGCTTGAACTGAAAGACCCGCTGCTGGCGCAGGCCGCCATGCATATCCATCTGGAAGGTTCGAAGAGACGCTGGGTCGAAAACTGATCTAGAAACATAGCAGGCAATATACCGGGAGGAGGAAAACCAGTGAGTGAGAATTCCGAGGCAACCATTTTGCTGAACGCCAACGACAATGTCGCGGTGGCGCGCCGGTCCATTCCGGCCGGCGGCGCGACGGGCAGGGGCGGTCTGGCGGCGCTCGAGCTGATCGGGCGCGGGCACAAGGTGGCGCTCAAATTCATCAAATCGGGCGATGAGGTGCTGAAATACGGACAGGTCATCGGTATCGCCACCCAGGATATCGAGCCCGGCCGGCACGTGCACCTGCACAATCTCGCCATGGTGCCTTCCGAACACGCACATCAGTTCAGCGTTGATATCGAAGAAAAGGGCATGGTGCCGGAAGCCGAGCGCCGGACGTTCAGGGGTTATGACCGCGGCCTCGGCGGTGTTGGGACACGAAACTATATCGGCGTCATCGCTTCGGTGAACTGTTCCGCCACGGTGTCGCGTTATATCGCGGATTATTTCAACAAGCAGGGCGGCCTTGATGGTTTCGACAATGTCGATGGCGTCGTCGCACTGACCCATGGCGGCGGCTGCGCGCTGAATACCAAATCGGAAGGTTACCGCCTGCTGATCCGTACCATCCAGGGCTATGCCCGCCATCCCAATTTCGGCGGCATTCTGCTGATCGGCCTTGGCTGTGAAACCAACCAGATCGCACCCATCCTCGAACATTACAAGATGGAAGAGGGGGAGCGGCTGCGCACCATGACGATCCAGCAGCATGGCGGCACCCGCAAGACGATCGATGCGGCAATTGCCGAGATCAGGGCCATGCTGCCGATGGTCAATGCCGCCCGCCGCACTGAACAGCCGCTCTCCAAGCTGAAAGTGGCGCTGGAATGTGGTGGCTCGGATGGTTATTCAGGCATATCCGCCAATCCGGCCCTGGGCTATGCATCCGATCTCATCGTCCGCAACGGCGGCACCACCGTCCTCTCGGAAACGCCGGAGATTTATGGCGCCGAGCATCTGCTGACAAAACGCGCCGTCACACCCGCCGTGGCCGAGAAACTGCTGCAGCGCATCGACTGGTGGCGGGACTATACGGCCCGCAATGGCGATGAACTCAACAACAACCCCTCTCACGGCAACAAGCTGGGCGGCCTGACGACCATTCTGGAGAAATCACTGGGCGCGGTCGCCAAGGGAGGCTCCATGCCGCTGAAGGCGGTTTATGAATTTGCCGAGACCGTAACGGAACAGGGTTTCGTCTTCATGGATACGCCCGGCTATGATCCCGTTGCCGTCACCGGCCAGGTCGCCGGCGGCTGCAACGTCATCTGTTTCACCACCGGCCGTGGCTCGGTTTCAGGCTTCAAGCCGGCGCCCTGCATCAAGATCGCCACCAATTCCGAAATGTATGAACACATGAAGGAAGACATGGATCTGAACTGCGGCGAGATCGTCACCGGTGCGGAAACCATTGAGGAATCCGGCAAACGAATTTTCGAGCATATTCTCGCCGTTGCTTCCGGCGACAAGACCGTCAGCGAGATTTACGACTACGGCGACAATGAATTTGTGCCGTGGCAGGTCGGGGCGGTGACCTGAACCTGCGGCACCAAGACTGTCCCACGTGAAACAAGAGGCCCGGAAAGCGATTTCCGGGCCTTCGTTATTCCTGGTTGTTTCCGCGCTTAGTGGCGGAAGTGGCGCATGCCGGTAAAGACCATTGCCACATTATGCTCGTTCGCGGCGTCGATCACTTCCTGATCGCGCATCGAGCCGCCCGGCTGGATGACAGCGGTAGCACCCGCAGCAATCGCGGCGAGCAAACCGTCGGCAAAGGGATAAAATGCTTCCGAAGCGACGGCGGAGCCGCGCGTCAACGGTTCGGCAAGGCCAAGAGCCTTGGCGGCATCTTCCGCCTTCTGGGCAGCGATACGGGCCGAATCCACACGGCTCATCTGGCCGGCACCGATGCCAGCGGTCTGCCCATCCTTGGCGTAAATGACGGCATTGGACTTCACATGCTTGGCGATCTTGAAGGCAAACTTCATGTCTTCAAGTTCCTGCGACGTTGGCGCACGCTTGGTGACGACCTTGAGGTCCATATCCTCGACCATGCCATTGTCGCGGCTCTGCACCAGCAGGCCGCCCGAGACGGTCTTCGCGGTAATACCGGCCGCGCGCGGATCCGGCAGGCCGCCGGCCGCCAGAAGGCGCAGGTTCGGCTTTCGGGCAATAATGGACTTGGCTTCTTCAGTCACATCGGGCGCAATGATGACTTCGGTGAAGAGCTTGACGATCTCTTCCGCCGTTTCCGCATCAAGCGTGCGGTTCAGGGCGATAACGCCGCCAAAGGCGGAAACGGAATCGCACGCCAGCGCCCGCCGATAGGCTTCGGCAAGTGTCGGACCGGTTGCAACACCGCAGGGATTGGCGTGTTTGATGATCGCAACGGCCGGCGCGTTTTCCGGCAGGAATTCCGCCACGAGTTCGTAGGCGGCATCCGTATCATTGATGTTATTGTAGGAAAGCTGCTTGCCCTGAAGAAGCGTCGCGGTTGCGACGCCGGGGCGCTTTTCACCCGTCAGATAGAAGCCGGCGCTCTGATGCGGGTTTTCGCCATAACGCATCTTTTCCTTCAGCACGCCGCCGATGGCGCGGTAGTCAGGCGTCTCGATCGCAAGCGCCTCGGCGAACCAGTTGGAAATCACGGCGTCATAGGCGGCCGTGCGGGCATAGGCCTTGGCGGCGAAACGCTGGCGCAGCGCATAGGACGTCTGACCGTCATCGGCCTGCAGGGCTTCAACGAGGTCAGGATAATCGGAAGGATCGGTAACGACGGTAACATAGGCGTGGTTCTTGGCGGAAGCACGGATCATCGCCGGGCCGCCAATGTCGATATTCTCGACAGTCGTCGGATAATCGCCGCCCTTGGCGCGCACTTCCTCAAAAGGATAGAGATTGATGACGGATAGATCGATCGCCTCGATACCATGCGCCTTCATCGCCTCGACATGCTCGGCATCATCGCGGATGGCCAGCAGCCCGCCATGCACATTCGGATGCAGGGTCTTGACGCGACCGTCCATGATCTCCGGAAAATTGGTGGCATCGGAAACATCCGTCACCGGCAGACCGGCCTCGGCAATGGCTTTTGCCGTTCCGCCGGTCGACAGCAGCTTGACGCCGAGCTTCGACAGCACCGTCGCCAGCTCGATGATGTCCGTCTTGTCGGACACCGAAAGAAGCGCCGTGCGGATTTTGACCTTATCGGGGGCGGGAATTTTTTTGGACGCGACGGCCATCGGGCATACTCCGTTTCACGGGGAGGACAGGCTGGAATGGGAATGATCCAGCAATTGCCGCCGCGTTAACACAGCTTATCGCATTAATAAACAGCGGGGACGCAGAACGGCGAGAACTATGCAGTTTTTGCCCGGCCGAGCCGGAAAAATTGCCTAGGCTTGACGTTCGATCAGCCAGCGAATTTCCCGCGTATTCACGAGATTGAAGGGAAGCTCGATCTGCTGCGAGGGACGCATGCCCGATGCATCGGCCATGAAGACATCCTCGGTAACAAAAAGCTCCAGTCCAGGCGCGGAAAACAGCCAGGTGGTTCCGTCGATGGCCTCCAGATAGACCGACTCCTCATCCCGCTGGTGCAGCTGTATATGGGGATGAATATGGAAACGCGACACGGCCGAGACTGACTGCAACTGCAGCTTCGTCGCACTTTCATCCGCTCGAAGCAGGTCACGGCCTTTTATCTTGGTGCCCGCCGCATTCAATTCTATCTCCCGCTCGTGATAACAGCCGAAATTCTGCAGATAGCCGTCATGGGACGCCCATAGCACGTCACTACCATTTGCATCCATTCCACGTCGGCTATCCACCTCACTCACACCTGAAACCATGATCGGGCCAAGCAGCCTGGAACGCGACAATCTGCAAGACGAAGTATCCGCAAGCGTAACAGTGGAATGCGCCGCAGTGGACCGACTGGCCCGCTGATATTCCGGCGCGGCG
Source organism: Agrobacterium fabrum (assembly GCA_003241215.1). Classification (GTDB taxonomy): domain Bacteria; phylum Pseudomonadota; class Alphaproteobacteria; order Rhizobiales; family Rhizobiaceae; genus Agrobacterium; species Agrobacterium fabrum_A. The sequence goes on along the minus strand of QFOL01000048.1, from coordinate 10,873 downwards.
TTGCGCGGAAAACCGGAATTGACGATGAACCGGTTCTTGCCGCAGGACATTTCGAAGGACAGGCATCCTGAATGGGCACTGCGCGAAAGTTCCGCCGAGCCGGGGTGACCCGTGTCCACGATGATGACCGTCTCATCCGTCGCAAGCCGGTGATAATTGACATCCGGAAGGACCCTTGATGGTCGGCCGGCGGTTTCATCGTAACGCAGCACGGAAACGAGTTCGTTGGCAAGCGTCGCCGTCGCACCGTTGAACAAGGCGAGATCGCCGCCCTGATGCCGGAAAAACCGGATCGCCGGAAACATCCGGTCAATCGCCGGCACCAGACCGGGGGGCAGATCATGGCCGAGGTTGATGTAGCTTTGCCGCAGCGGCAGAAGATCGAGCAGCAAATCCAGCATCACCCGCGGATTACGGGAAACATGCCCGCCATCGGGCAGAATCTGGCGTTCCATTTCCTGAGCCAGCTTCGTTCCGTTCCGGGTGATCCGCGACAAACGTGTGGGCATGGCGATGGAAGCCATGGCAAGCGCGATCCTGATCCTCAGCCGCGCTTCGCCATCCGGCGCATGTTTGACGATCCGCTCGAGATAACGCACGTGGAAGGCAAGGCTTTTCAGGAAACGGCGATAAAAACCCACATCGGCCTCATACAAAACCACGGGAGAATGCGAAAGCCAGGCAATCAGCCGCTGCGCCGCAATTTCCGGTGACCAGGCGGTCCCGGTAAGCCGTTTGCCGTGAAGTGCCATCCACTCGGCAACGATACGGCGTGCCCGTTTGCAGGCTTCGCTCGATTTATCCGAGCGAATATGCCGCAGCCAGCTGAATGCATGCAGCCGCTCTTCAAAAACCGCCGAAGGATACTCCACCTGAAATGGCGAAGCGCCAGCGGTTTCGACCACCCGCCCGGCCAGTGCAATGCGGCCGCGCAACAGTTCCTCGGCGAAATAGGGATCGATTGCCCTGAGATCGGTCGGCGCGGCCACCAGACCATCGGGCACGCGGTTGGCAAACCGCGACATATGCAAACGCAAAGGCGTGAGGCCGACACACAGATGACGATACGCCATCCGCGACAGAAGACCGGCGGCATTCATGCTGCCTGCAAAGGACCCTAACAAGCTGTGTTTCCCGTTTCACATGTTTTGTTTTTATCAGTGAACCGCGACGACCGGAACGTTTTCGATAAATATCTAATGATTCGCGAAAGCTTGGCTTTTTTCTACTTCTTACGCAAGACACTGCTAAAAAACCCATCGACGCCGCCGAACATGTCAGGCGTCGTGCGAAGATCGCCATCGGTGCTGATCGCGGCCTCCATTCCGGGCCAATCCTCCCTGCGCACGGCGACACGCTCGACACCCGGATGTTCCGCCAGAACATCGGCAATCATCGCTTCGCCCTCGGAAGGATCGAGCGAACAATTGGAGAAGACCACGAGGCCGCCGGAACCTACCAGGGTCAGCGCATGCCGCAGCATCTGGCCCTGAAGCGCGGCAAGCTTGGCAATGTCGTTTTCATCCTTGGTCCAGCAGACATCGGGATGCTTGCGGAGTGTTCCTGTGGAAGAACAGGGTGCATCGAGAAGAACAGCGTCGAAAAGCTGCTCCGGCTGATACTTCAGCATGTTAGCCTCCACCGTTTCAGCCTTGAGGCCAAGCCGGTCGAGATTTTCCCGCAGGCGGCGGAGGCGATTGCCGGACTGGTCCAGCGCCGTTACCCTGGCGCCCGCCAGAGCAAGCTGAGCGGTCTTGCCACCCGGCGCAGCGCAGAGATCGGCGACGCGTTTGCCGGAGATATCGCCGAGCAGCCTGACCGGCATGCTGGCCGCAAGATCCTGCACCCACCATGCGCCCTCGGCAAAACCGTCGAGCGACGGAATCTGACCTTCAAATTCCCCCAGGCGCACGCTGCCATTCGGCATGAGCGTGCCGCCCAGTTTCTCCGCCCAAAGAGCGGGATCGGCCTTGACCGTAAGATCAATGGAAGAGGGCGTCAGCTGCGCCTCCGAAATCCTCTGAGCCACCTCATCGCCATAAGCCGAAACGAGCCGCGCATAGAACCAATCCGGCAGCACCGCAACATCGGCGATCGCCTTTTCAATCTCCGTTTTTTCACGGCCGAGTCGTCTGAGCACGGCATTGACCAGTTTGACGAAACGGCGATTGCGCGGATCGCGGTGAGCCTGCTCCACCGCCAGATCGACAGCGGAATGATCGGGCACATCAAGATAGAGCATCTGCGCCGCACCGACGACAAGAACATGATGCAGCGACCGCGCACCCTGCGGTAGCGGGCCGTCAAGCAGCATCGACAACGCCGCCTCGATGCGGGGAAGATGGCGAAGCGCGCTGTTGACGATGGCCCTCACGAGCGCCCGGTCCGCAACGGACAGGGCGCGGTAGATGGGATTGCCGTTTTCGCTATCGAGCATTCCATCGAGTGAAGTCTTCTTCTCAAGCACGGCCGCCAGAATGCGGGTGGCGGCAATGCGCGCGGCAAGGCCCGGCTTATCCTGGAAAGACGAAGGGCCGTCTTCACGGCCCCTTCCATTTCCCGGCCTCGGTTTTCTGGACCGCACCGGCTTATTCTGAATATCGGATGTCAAGACCACGGTCCCTTGCGCTCGTTTTCATCGCCTCGTCCCCAGCCTGTTTTGGGTACGGAGCCTGCTTTGCGCAAGGGTCTATCACCCGAGGGCGGCAGCGTCGATCCTCGCGGCGAAAACTCCTGCGCCATGGCGTGCAGTGCCGCCACGCGGTTCTCCGTATTTGGATGGGTGGAAAAGAGATTATCCATGCGCTCGCCGGAGAGGGGATTGATGATGAACATATGCGCCGTCGCCGGATTGCGTTCGGCGTCATCATTGTGAATGCGCTGAGCCATGCCCGAGATTTTTTGCAGGGCCGAGGCGAGCCAGAGCGGGTTGCCGCAGATTTCCGCGCCCCGCCGGTCGGCTGAATATTCCCGCGTGCGGCTGATCGCCATCTGCACCAGCATTGCCGCCAGCGGCGCCACGATCATTGCGACCAAGACGCCGATGAAACCCAGCGGGTTATTATTATTTTCCCTGTTGCCACCAAAGAAGAAAGCAAAATTGCCGAGCATGGATATCGCACCCGCCAGCGTGGCTGTTATCGTCATGGTCAATGTATCGCGGTTCTGCACATGCGCGAGTTCATGCGCCATGACACCGGCCACTTCCTCCGGCGTCAGGCGTTCCAGCAGTCCGGTCGAGGCGGCGACAGCCGCGTTCTGCGGATTTCGACCGGTGGCGAAAGCATTGGGCTGCGGGCTGTCGTAAATATAGACCTTCGGCATTGGCAGGCCGGCATTCTGCGATAGATCGCGGATCATGTGAAAAAATTCGGGCGCATTCGCTTCATCGATCTCCCGCGCGTGATAGGCGGAGAGAACCATCCTATCCGAATTCCAATAGGAAAAGAGATTCATACCGGCGGCGATGAGCAGTGCAATCATCATGCCCCCCTTGCCGCCAATCAGAAAACCGACACCCATGAACAATGCGGTCATGAAGGCCAGAAGCATTGCCGTGCGCATCATGTTCATCCGTCAAATTCTCCTTATCACTTATCCGGGATATTGCAGGGTTTATAAAACCCGTTCGATTATATAATCTGGTACGCGGCAAACGTATTTCAATATCCCGTCATAGGGAGGATTTCATGCAGAATGCGGATAATGACAACACCACGGACAAGGACGTGGAAAAGGTGAAGCAGCTTTCGCCCGCGGCGCAACGTGCTTTGCAGGAAGCGGAAGAGCGCCGTCGGCAACAGGCGGACCTTCAGTTGCCGCCTGAAACGGGTGGACGCGGCGGCGCGGAACCGGTGCGTTTCGGTGACTACGAAATAAAAGGCCGGGCCATCGATTTTTGAGCCTTCCTGGAATGAAAATACCCGCCATAGGCGGGTATTTATCAATTAAAACAGATGTTTAACTATTTCTGTTCCAGCAGCCGGCAGACGGCCTCAAGCTGTTCAAGCGTACGGTAGCCGATACGAATCTGCCCAGATCCGCCCTTGTGGCTTATCTTTACATCAAGGCCAAGTGCGTCAGAGAGGCTGCGTTCGAGCGCAATCGTATCCGAATCCTTCTCCGCACTCGGGCGCTTTTCAGCAGTTTCACCCTGCGATTTGATATCGTTTTGCGCCAGACGCTCGGCATCACGCACCGACAGTCCTTTTGACACGATTGTCCGCGCCAGCGTCGCCGGATCGGAGGTGGACACCAGCGCCCGTGCATGCCCGGCAGAAAGCGAGCCATCCGACAGCATATCCCGCACCGGATCAGGCAACTTGAGGAGCCGCAAACTATTGGCAACGTGGCTCCGGCTTTTGCCGATGATTTCACCGAGATCGTTCTGCGTATAGCCATGTTCGGCGATCAGCTGCTCATACCCCATCGCTTCTTCAAGCGGATTGAGATCGGAACGCTGCACGTTTTCAACAATGGCGAGTTCCAGCGCCGTGCGATCATCCACATCACGAACAATGACAGGCACATCCGTGAAGCCGGCCAGCTGCGCCGCCCGCCAACGCCGCTCACCGGCGATAATCTCGTAACGGTTGACCGCAACCGTTCGTACGACCACAGGCTGAACAATTCCGTGCTGGCGAATAGAAGCTGCAAGATCCTGCAGCTCATTCTCATCAAAATGACGCCGCGGGTTTCTCTGGCTGCGAGCGATGAATTCTATCGGAATGGTACGATCAGCGTTAACAGCGCGCTGAGGCTCACCCACCGGTACGGGCTGGTCCATTTCTCCGATCAATGCGGCAAGACCGCGCCCTAGCCGACGCTTGGAAAGATCATCACTCATAAGATATTACTCCATACATTCCAGCAAACGTCAGGCGGCTTTCCGCAGGCGCTCTCTCTGAATCACTTCGGATGCCAGTTGCAGATAAGCCTGGCTGCCGGCGCACTTCAGATCATAGAGAATTGCCGGCTTACCATAGGACGGCGCTTCTGAAACACGTACATTGCGCGGAATGAGCGTGTGGTAAACCTTTTCTCCGAGATGCGTTCGCACATCCGTAACGACCTGCTGCGCTAGATTGTTGCGCGCATCGAACATCGTCAGAACGATACCCTGTATATCCAGTTGCGGATTGACCGAACCCCGTATCTGACTGACCGTATCAAGCAACTGGCTGAGGCCCTCCAGCGCAAAAAACTCGCATTGCAGCGGCACCAGCACAGAATGCGCTGCCGTCATGGCATTCATGGTCAGGAGATTAAACGAGGGCGGGCAATCAACGAGAATATAGGAATAGTCTCTGGCTTGCTCCGTTTCCATCGCCGCTCGCAACAGGAAAACGCGGTTGGAAACATTTGCAACCTGCATCTCGAAACCAAGCAGGTCCATCGTGGAAGGCACGATATCGAGATTGGGAACCGCCGTGGGAACGGCAACTTCCGCCACACCATGGTCTCCCACCAGAAGATCATAGGATGAAAGCTTGCGTTCCTTGCGGTCAATTCCAAGTCCGGTGCTCGCATTGCCCTGCGGGTCCAGGTCGACGATCAGCACGCGCTCACCAATGGCCGCCAGCGCAGTAGCCAGATTGATAGCCGTCGTCGTTTTACCAACGCCGCCTTTCTGGTTTGCAACTGCGATAATTCGATTTTTTTCAAAAGTCATGCCGCACCTGGCCAGCTTATCAGCGTCTCAATGCGAGGTTGCCGATTTCAAGAACAACAGAATCTGCCTCAATGGCACTCTGATGTTTTACCAGATCAAACTCCCAGCGACCATGTGCTTTCTGTACTTCGGAATCATAATCCCGGCCTTTATTGAAATAAGCCTTGAGGTTTGGATTATTCTGCGCCCAGGGATGAATATAATCAAAAAGCAGATCCAGCTCCGCAAGGGCCCGTGCGGAAACAGCATCGCAATTTATGAGAACCTCGGGCGCCCTCTCAATTCTGACCGGATGCACCGCACCCCTTGCACCAGTCTCTTTCAGCGCGATTCGCAGAAATGCTGCCTTTTTATTGTTGCTTTCGACGAGATCCACCCAACCATCACCGAGCTCCGCGAGAAAAATCGCCGTAATGACACCCGGAAAGCCGCCGCCACTGCCGAGATCGATCCATTTCTTCGGGTGAGGGGAGAGTTGAAAGATTTGCGCGCTATCCGCAACGTGCCGACTCCAAAGCTCGGTTAGAGTGGAAGGCGCTACCAGATTGGTGGTTTTATTCCACTTTTTGAAAAGCTCGACAAAATGTTCGAGCCTCTCCTGTGTTTCACGTGAAACACTCTGGCCGTTTATCTTCATAATCCGACTCGCTATTGGTGCATGCGCAATTTTTCACTTCGCGTCGCGGACTCTTTCCGCAGCAGTGCGAGCAGCAGCGATATCGCAGCCGGTGTCATGCCGTCAACACGGGCAGCTTGGGCAATATTCTCGGGGCGCGCTTTTTCCAGCTTTTGTTTAAGCTCGTTGGAAAGACCAGACAGGCTTTGAAAATCGAAGTCGCCAGGAATTTTCCTGTCTTCATCCCGTTTGATATCGACAATGTCGGCGCTCTGCCGTTGCATATAGACGGCATAACTCGCTTCGATCTGCAACACCTCTGCAACCTTGCCGTCGAGCGTGTGCAGTTCCGGCCAATGCTCCGCCAGTGCCTTTAATGTCATATCAGGATAGGCGAGCAGCTCATAAACGGAACGGCGCTGACCGTCCTGATTGAGTTTCAACCCCTGCTTTGCCGCCTGGGAAGGGCTGATGGAGAGGTTTTTCATCAAGGCGCGACCGCTATCCAGATCGGAGATGAAATCGGCAAAGCGCTCCCGACGATCCTTGCCTACGATGCCAGCCTTCAGTGCAACAGGTGTAAGCCGCAGATCCGCATTATCCACACGCAGCGAAAGACGATACTCCGCTCTGGATGTGAACATACGGTAGGGTTCGCTGACGCCTTTCGATGTCAGGTCGTCAATCATCACGCCGATATAGGATTCAGTTCGGCTGAAATAAAGCGGATCAGCGTTGCCCGCATAAAGTGAAGCATTCAGCCCGGCAACCAGGCCCTGAGCACCGGCTTCTTCATAACCCGTTGTGCCATTGATCTGACCAGCAAGAAAGAGCCCCGGAATTTTCCGGCATTCAAGAGACGGTTTCAGTTCGCGAGGATCAACGTAGTCATATTCGATCGCATAGCCCGGCTGAAAAATGGTGACCTGTTCGAGACCAGGTATCGTTCGGATAAATTGTTCCTGAACGGCAGCGGGCAGGGAGGTTGAAATGCCGTTAGGATAGATCGTGTGGTCATCCAGGCCCTCCGGCTCCAGAAATATCTGGTGGCCATCGCGTTCACCGAAACGGGTGATCTTGTCCTCGATTGACGGGCAATAGCGTGGGCCAACACCTTCGATCTGCCCCGAATACATCGCAGACAGGTGGATATTATCCTGAATGATCTTATGACCGGCAGACGTGGTGCGGGTGACACCACATTCGATTTGCGGATTGAGAATTCGGTCCGTCATGAATGAAAACGGCACCGGGTCCTCGTCGGCAGCCTGCCGATCCACGGCATTCCAGTCAATCGTTCGTCCATCCAATCGGGCAGGGGTGCCGGTTTTCAACCGTCCCATCGCGAGACCAAGGCGCGAGAGCGTTTCCGAAAGGCCGAGAGACGGCATTTCCCCAACCCGTCCAGCCGGAATCTTTTCGGAACCGATATGAATAAGGCCACGCAGAAAAGTGCCGCTGGTCAGGACGACTGCACCGCAAGGAATCCGGCTACCATCTTTCATGATAACGGCCGCGACGCGACCATCGGCCATTTCAATATCGAAGGCGTCACCCTCAATAATGGTCAGGTTCCCGATCGCATCGATCTCCCGCTGCATGGCTTCGCGATAAAGCCGCCGATCGGCCTGCGTGCGCGGTCCGCGAACGGCGGGACCTTTTTTACGATTGAGCATACGGAACTGGATACCCGCCGCATCGGCAACCCGGCCCATCAGCCCGTCAAGTGCATCGATTTCCCGAACGAGATGACCTTTACCCAGACCGCCGATGGCAGGGTTACAGGACATGACCCCAATCGTCTCACGCTTATGAGTAATGAGCGCGGTCTTTGCACCATGTCTCGCAGCGGCGGCCGCAGCTTCGCTGCCCGCATGGCCTCCACCAATAATAATGACATCGAATGACTGGTGCATATTCCTGCGCCCTGTTCTCTCAACATCGACATTACCGTATCGGCCGCCGATGTTTCACGTGAATCATTTTCCTATGCAGAATTCCGAGAAGATCACACCCAGCAAATCTTCCACATCAACGCGGCCGGTGATTCGTCCGAGCGATGTCGCGGCGAGCCTTAAATATTCGGACCTGATAGCAAGGTCCAGAGTCTCGGAATCGAGCGCATCACTAACATAGTTCAGCGTCTCTTCAAGTCGTTTTTTATGCCGGGCGCGGGCAGGAACCAAAGTCTGTCCGGCGCCAACTCTCATTTCTATTTCCTGCTTGATCACCGACCGCAATTCGCCGAGGCCGGAACCTTCCTTGGCCGAAATGAACAAATCAAATCCCTCAGCCGAACCCGGGGATGATAGCGCGGTTTTGGTTCTAATGCGCAAATGGTTCCTATTCTCCAATAGGACCGTTGATTGTTTCGGAGTCGAATCTTTATCCTGGAGCAATAGGATAAGATCGGCGCTTTCCGCCGTCAGGACCGCCCGGCGCACGCCCTCCTGCTCCACGACGTCCTGCGTGTCACGAATTCCCGCGGTGTCGAAAATCCGAACCAGATACCCGTCAAGATTGATATCCACACTCAGAACGTCTCTCGTTGTCCCGGCAATATCGGTAACGATCGCAATATCGCGGCCGCTCAGGGCATTAAGAAGTGTCGATTTACCCGCGTTTGGTTCGCCCACCAGCGCGACCTTGAAGCCGTCGCGGATGATTTCGCTACTTCCACCACTCTGGAGATGGCTGCTGATTTCGTCCTTCAGCGCGGCCACCGCATCCCAGACCTGGGCAGCCACGGATTCCGGGACATCCTCCTCGTCGGCGAAATCCAGTTCCGCCTCGATAAGGGCGCGGGCGCGGGTCAAACGGCTGGCCCAGCCATCGTAGAGCGCCGACAGTCTACCGGTGCTTTGCTCCACCGCCAGTCGCCGCTGCATTTCCGTTTCCGCCTGCAACAGATCCGCCAGACCTTCGACCTCAAGCAGGTCCATCTTTCCGTTGTCGAAGGCCCTGCGGGAAAATTCTCCGGCATCCGCAGGCCGAAGTCCTTCTAGGCTTTCAAGTTCGACGAAAATCGAAGCCATCACCGCGCGGCTGCCATGACTGTGAATCTCAACGCAGTTTTCACCCGTAAAGGAACGGGGCGCAGGAAAAACAATCACCAGTGCCTGGTCGATAATGTCACCGTTTCGATTCCGAATCGAACGAAGGTTCGCCCTTCTCGGTGAAGGGGAATCCCGGCCTGTCAGCAGCTTCAACGCGTCAAAAGCCCTCGATCCGCTGATCCGGAGAACAGCAACACCCGCCGGCAGGGCGCCGCTGGAAAGCGCATAAATCGTATCGGCGGAAGCTGGCATCATTCACCTCGGTCTGAAACAGTCAAGCCGCACCCGAACGAACGGATACGGCTTTAAAGCTCTTATGATGAATCCGGCTAAAGTACGGATCAGGTATTCATCGATTCGAAGAAGTCCGAATTGTTCTTGGTCTGCTTCAGCTTGTCGATCAGGAATTCGATGGCGTCCATCGTTCCCATCGGTGCAAGAATACGGCGAAGAACGAAAATCTTCTGCAGATCCTGACGAGGCACCAGCAGGTCTTCCTTACGCGTGCCGGATTTCAGAATATCCAGCGCCGGGAAGATGCGCTTGTCTGCGACCTTGCGGTCGAGCACGATTTCCGAGTTACCGGTACCCTTGAATTCTTCGAAGATGACTTCATCCATACGGCTGCCGGTATCGATCAGCGCGGTGGCGATAATGGTGAGCGAACCGCCCTCTTCGATGTTACGAGCCGCACCGAAGAAACGCTTCGGGCGCTGCAGGGCATTGGCATCCACACCACCGGTCAGAACCTTGCCGGAGGAAGGAACAACCGTGTTATAGGCGCGGCCAAGGCGGGTGATCGAATCCAGCAGGATAACGACGTCGCGACCGTGTTCAACCAGGCGCTTTGCTTTTTCGATCACCATTTCGGCGACCTGGACGTGACGGACAGCCGGTTCGTCGAAGGTGGAGGAGACAACCTCGCCCTTCACCGAACGCTGCATGTCGGTGACTTCTTCCGGGCGCTCATCGATCAGGAGAACGATCAGGTAACATTCCGGATGGTTTGCCGTGATGGAATGGGCGATGTTCTGCAGCAGAACGGTCTTACCGGTGCGCGGCGGCGCCACGATCAGTCCACGCTGGCCCTTGCCGAGCGGCGCGACGAGATCGATGACACGCGACGACAGGTCCTTCGAGGTCGGAACATCCAGTTCCATCTTGAAGCGCTCATTCGGGTAGAGCGGCGTCAGATTGTCGAAGTGAACCTTGTGGCGGATCTTTTCGGGGTCGTCAAAATTGATCGTGTTGACCTTGAGAAGGGCGAAATAACGCTCACCTTCCTTGGGTCCTCTGATCGGACCTTCAACGGTATCACCGGTCTTCAACGAGAACCGGCGGATCTGCGAGGGCGAAATATAGATGTCGTCCGGACCGGGCAGATAGTTTGCATTTGCAGAACGCAGGAACCCGAACCCGTCCTGCAGGACCTCAACGACGCCTTCGCCGATGATTTCGATGTCCTGGCTCGCGAGAACCTTGAGGATTGCGAACATGAGCTCCTGCTTGCGCATGGTGCTCGCATTTTCA
>QFOL01000047.1 GCA_003241215.1 Agrobacterium fabrum | reverse complement strand
AGGGCAAAAGCCCCGAACGCCAGGACGATGTCCAGCCTGCGATTGCCACGTGTCATGGCCGACCTCGCTTGTTTCATGCCGATGAAAGAGTGGCGGACATCCCGGCTTAAAAAGCCGGGATGCCTGTCGCCGGAGTTAAGATCGGTGGTTCAGATCAGTTGGCGACCGCACCGACTTCGCGGTCCCAGCGCTCCAGCAGCGCCTTGCGCTTGGCCGGGTCGCCATAGGTCTTGAAATCATAGTCGATGAGCTTGATGTCCTCGAACTTCGGCGCTTCCTTCGGCACTTCCGCCGTCTTGTTGGAGGGAAGCTGGAAGGACTTGGCGTCCTTCATGCGCGACTGGACTTCCGGCTTCAGCGCCCAGTCGTACCAAGTCTTGGCATTGTCGAGGTTGCGCGCACCTTTGATGATCGACATGGAGCCGATCTCGTAGCCTGTGCCTTCGCAGGGCGCGATGGACTTGACCGGGAAACCTTCTGCCGTCTGCGCCACCGCATCATGCATGAAGACGATGCCGAGCGCAGTTTCGCCGCGCGCCGCCGCCTTGACCGGCGCCGAGCCGGATTTGGTATATTGCGAGATATTGGCGTTGAGCTTCTTCAGATAATCAATCGCCTGATCCTCGCCCATGATCTGCACCAGCGACGCCAGCGCCGTATAGGCGGTGCCGGACGAATTCGGATTGGCGATCTGGATTTCACCCTTCAGTTCCGGCGCCAGCAGGTCGACCCAGCACTTCGGTTCCTTATAACCCTTGGACTTGAAGATTTCGGTGTTATAGCCCCAGCCCAGCGCCCCGGCATAAACGCCGACAGTCCTGTAACCGGTGCTTTCAGCCTGCTTCACGGCCCAGTCCTGCAACTGGTCCAGCATCGGCGACTTGTATTCGAGCGTCAGGTTTTCGGATGCCGCCTGCATGTGCGGATCGCCAGTGCCGGCCCACCAGATATCGGTCTTCGGGTTGCGGGCTTCCGCACGCACCTTGGCATAGGTCTCGCCCGAAGACAGGCGCACCATATTGACCTTGATGTCATGCGACTTTTCGAAATCGCCCTTCATCTGCTCGCAGATGACGACATCGGCCGAGCAGATCAGGTTGAGTTCGCCCGCCGCCTGGGCGGAAACGGCGCTCAGCGCCGTGCCGGCAAAAAGCAGGGTGGAAAGTATCGTCAGTCGCATGGTTATCCTCCTGTAGCTTGCGTCTGAATTTTTGGGTCATGCGCGAACATGGCGCTGCCGGTCGCGGCGCCCTGCGGCGCGCACGTTGTCTTTTTGAGGTGTTGGTTTCTGGCCCTACTGGGTCTGGCTCGGGTGGATCTCGCTGTCGAAGCGGCTCAATAACCGACTTCGCTCTTCCGGCTGTCCGAAGGTGGCAAAGTCGTAATCCACCATCTTGATCATCGATATGTCAGGCGCCGTCAGCGGCAATGTCGCCCGGGCATTGGAGGGCACCTGGTTCTGGCCCGCCGCAGCCCCGGTCGCCTGCCCTTCCGGGCTCAGTGCAAATTCCACGAAGCTTTGCGCAAGGGCAGCGTTGCGGTTGCCCTTGACGATGCTGACAGCCCCGATCTCGTAACCGGTGCCCTCGCAGGGGGCGACGATAACAAGCGGAAACCCTTCGGTCTTCTGCGTCACCGCATCATGCATGAAGGAAATTCCGATCAGGACCTCGCCCCGCGCCGCCGCCTTGACGGGCGCTGCACCCACCTTGGTGTAGCCCACGACGTTCTGATTGAGCTTCGTCATGAAACCAAAAGCCTCCTCCTCGCCGAACAGCTGAACAAGGGTGGCCAGCATGGTGAAGGCCGTGCCGGAATAGTTCGGATCTCCGGTCAGGATATGGCCGCGATAGACATCCTTCGCCAGATCCTTCCAGCAGGTCGGTGCGGGAAGGTTGTTCTTCGCGAGCAGCTCCGAATTATAGGCGAAACCCAGCGCGCCGGCATAAATTCCCGCAGACCGCGATCCCGACATCACCGAGAAATTCTGCGCCCAGGGCAACAAATCCTGCTGGTGGGCGGGCCGGTATTCATCCAGCAACCCTTCCGAACCCGCCTGCAGATGGGTGTCGCCAGTACCGCCCCACCAGACATCGACGGTGGGATGCGACCGCTCTGCGCGGATCTGATCGAGGATTTCACCGGTGCTCTTGCGAACCATCGAAATCTCAAGACCCGTCTTTGCCTCGAACGCCCGCTGCATGGCCACGCACCAGGCCTCATCGACGCCGCAAAGGACGTTCAACTTCGGCTCGGCCATGCCATGCCCTGCGCCGCACAGCCATAGGACCATGCTCGCCGCAAGTGCGGTCAATCGTTTCACTTAAAGCCTCCCTGCCTGGAACCTCCCCGTTCCAGTCTCCACCAACAGCATGTCATATCCTGCCCGCACCGCAATCGAAGAATGGTTACCAATCTTTCACCGCACCGCCGAACAAGATTACAGATATTACAATTATGACAGGAGAGATAACCAGCGAACCTTTGAAGATCGCCGCAGCCGCGCCTATGATGAAGGCGGGAGGAAGATTCAGTGCTTAATCAGAAGGTTCGCATTCTGATCGTCGAGGACGATCCTGATATGGCCGAGCTTATCTCGGACCTCGTCGAGGCCGAGGGCTGGCTGCCCACCTGCGCCCGCTCGGCCGAGGAGGCGGAGGAGATATTGGCGCGGGACAGGATGCAGCTTGTGCTTGTCGATCACAACCTGCCCGGCACATCCGGGCGCACCTTCGCCCAGCGGCTGCGCAGCCAGATCGATATCGGCATCGTCATGGTCACCGCGGCCGGCAGCGCCGCCGACCGGGTGCTCGGCTTGGAGACGGCCGCCGACGATTATGTGGTCAAACCCTTCGAATCCATCGAACTCACGGCGCGGATCAAAGCCGTTCTGCGCCGGACCATCCCTTCGCTGAAACAGGAGAAGGACAACGAAAAGGACCATGGCCGCACGGCGCTGCGACTCGGCGACTGGGCGATCGATCTCGATGCCCGCCGCGCCGTCTGCCTTGCCGACCGCAGCCGAACGCTGACCAGCGCCGAATTCGCACTTCTGGAGATTCTCGCCGAAACGCCCAACCAACCCGTCAGCCGCTCGCAGATCCTCGACCGGCTGGGCGCGGAAAGCGACCGTTATATCGACAGGAACGTCGATGTGCTGGTGCTGCGGCTGCGGCGCAAGATCGAGATAAATCCCGATCTGCCGCGCCATATCAAGACACGGCGCGGCAAGGGTTACGTGCTTCATACCGGCGAGGGTGAACTCTCGCCGTGATCAGCCGCTCCTTCCTCTCATCCATCGCCTTTCGGCTGCCCTTTGCGATCGTCTTTACCTGCATCCTCGTCTTCAGCCTGTCGGCCATCGCCATTTACGGGCTGCAGCGCGCCCGCGATGAAATGGCGGCCTATGGCCTGCAGGCCTTTTCCAGTCTTGCCAAGGCCTCGCTTGTTTCGCGACAGGTCTCCGATCTCGTCTCCAGCGCACCGTTCCTGATGAACGCCGCCTCACCCTATCGCGTTTCCAGCGAAAGCCGCTCCGTGGTCCAGCAGGTTGACCTGCTGCTGCAGATGACGGCGCCGGGCAGCGGCGAGCGGGCGGCACGCGGCTTTTCGAGCGAACGCATCGTGGAACTGCTGCAGCTCATCCGGACGCAGACGCTCGATCTCGCCAGGGATGCCGACGCGGCGCAGGCCCACAAGGCGGAAGCGGCGGCGGCGCTCGGCGAAATCGCCACCGGTCGCGGCATCGCCGATCCGGAACTGCGCAGGCGCATGAACGGCATCGTGCAGGCCGCATCCGCATCCGACAGCCTCTTCCAGCTTGGCGAACTGCGCCGCCGTTATGTGGCCGAAACCGCGGCCCGCCAGCAGGGTTACCCCGGCGAGCGGCTGCCGGTGGCGGAGATGCAGCCCTATGAGCGGGTCTTTGAAGCCCAGAGCCGTTATCTCCTGGAAATGTTTGCCATCCGCGCCTCGGTCTCCCGGCTTCACACCGTGTCGCGCGATCTCTCCCATGTCACGGAAACCCAGGGAGATGCGGTTGCCCGCAGCCTCAACGAGGATCTGATTTCCACATCGGACGCGCTTAGCCGGCTACTTATCATCGTCGCCGTGGCGTCCCTTCTGGTTCTGGTGGTGGCGATCTTCTCGATCCGCTCGGTGATGCGGGTCTCACGCGGGATCGCCTCGCTTTCCAACGGCATGAATGCACTTGCCAAGGGGGAGAAGGATGTCGGTCCGCCATCCTATAGTGGCTCCGAGACGGAGCTGATCCGCCTGCTCGACGCCTTCCGCGCCTTTCATGAGAGTGTCGACCGCGTCTCGCGCCTCCGGCGCACGGCGGAAGCCGCGGCCCGAACCATCCGCTCGACCTTCCGCAACATGAATGAGGGCATTGCACTGTTCGATCCGGCCGGGCGGCCGATCACCATGAACCGCCGCATCATCGAACTTGTCGGACGCTCCGGTTCGTCGCGAAAACTGCCGCTGCGACGGTTTGTCGAAGCGATCCCGGAAATCGATCCGGCGCTGCTGCCCTTCGATGCAGAGCCGGGGGAATTGCCCGACCGCGCCGTCGTACGCCATCGCACCGAAGATCAGCGGGTGATCGAAATATCGATATCACGCCAGCCCGATGGCGGCATCGTGCTGCTTGCCCGCGATGTGACAGCGCTGGACCGGCAGGAAGCGGAAGCGGTAAAAGCCCAGAGGCTTGATGGCATCATGCGCATGACCCATCAGGTCAGCCACGAGGTGGGCAATATGATCGGCATCATCACCGGCAGCCTTGGCCTCCTGGAACGCGAAGCCGGCTTCAACGATCGCCAGAACCGGCATATCGCCCGCATCCGCAAGGCGGCGGATCGCGGCCGGTCTCTGGCCAGCAGCATGTTGACCATCGGCAGCCAGCAGCCGATCCATCCAAGCGTCATCAATGTCGCCAGCCTGTTGCGCGGCATGGCCGACATTATGGAAATCGCCGTCGGCCCCAAATGCCGGATCGCGCTCGATATCGATGACGATCTCCCTTCGATACCGCTGGACCCGGCCCTTTTCGAGCAGTCCATCCTCAATCTCTGCCTCAATGCCGCAGCCGCCATGCCCGATGGCGGCCTGATTTCCATTGCGGCCACGGCCGAAAAGGATGCGCTGATGGTTGCCGTCACCGATGAAGGTGTCGGCATGACACCGGAGGCTGTGGACAAGGCATTCGAGCCCTATTTCACCACGCGGGGAGAGCATGGCG
Source organism: Agrobacterium fabrum (assembly GCA_003241215.1). GTDB lineage: Bacteria > Pseudomonadota > Alphaproteobacteria > Rhizobiales > Rhizobiaceae > Agrobacterium > Agrobacterium fabrum_A. The sequence goes on along the minus strand of QFOL01000047.1, from coordinate 12,205 downwards.
GCGCCGGTCTCGGCCTCGCCATGGTCTACGGTTTCGTCCGCCAGAGCGGCGGCGAAGCGCATATCAGCTCCAGGCCCGGCGAAGGCGCGAGAGTGCAGCTGACCTTCCCGGCAAATACCGACCACGCTTAACGGGCAAGCTGTGCGGATTCGATCGAATCCGCCAGTATCTCCAGCCCAAGGTCGATTTCCGAATCCGATACCGTCAGCGCCGGCGCAATGCGGAAGACGCCGCCCATGCCGGGCAGCTTGACGATATTCATGCTGAGGCCACGCAACATCGCCTCCTGCATGATGCGCGCACCGAGTTCGAAACCGGGGGCTTTCGTATGCCGGTCGGCGACGACTTCAAGTCCGAGCAAAAGCCCGCGCCCGCGCACGTCGCCAACGCATTCGAACCGCTGCTGCAGCGAGAGCAGCCCCTCCTTCAAACGGTTTCCTCGGGCAATCGCCTGTTCCACCAGCCCATCACGCGCCACCACATCGAGAACCGTCACGCCGACAGCCGCCGGCAGCGGGTCGGAAACATGGGTCGTGTAGAACAGGAAACCCCTCTCGAAGGCCTTCTGCTCGACCTCCGCGCTCGTCATCACCGCCGCGAGCGGCAGGCCGGCGCCGAGCGTCTTCGAGAGCGTCATGATATCCGGCGTCACGCCATCGCGCTGGAAGGCGAACATGTGCCCGGTCCGGCCGACACCGGTCTGGGCTTCATCGAGGATGAGCAACATGCCGCGCTCCTCGCACTTTTTCTTCAGAGCAGCGAGATAACCGAGGGGCAGTTCGAGGATACCGCCGCTCGACAGGATCGGTTCGGCAATGAAGGCGGCCAGATTGCCGGTCGACTGGCGATCGATCAGTTCGAAGGCATCGTCGAGTTCCGCCTGCCAGTCATTCGATCCATCGGGGTTCTTGAAGCGCGGACGATAGGCATTCGGTGCGGGAATAACGAGCGAGCCGGCGGTGGCAGGACCATAACCCCTGCGACCGGCGCTATAGGTCGCGGATGCCGCAGCGCCTGTCATGCCGTGCCAGCTCTGCGCGAAGGCGACGATCTCGTGCCCGCCGGTGACGAGCTTCGCCATGCGGATCGCCGCCTCGTTGGATTCCGCCCCGGTAGTCAGCAATTGCACCCGATCGAGACCGGGGGCCAGAGCCGCCAGGCGCGCCGCCAGTTCAACGACCGGGCGGGACAACATGCCGGAAAAGAGATGCGCAACCGACGCCATCTGCCGGTTGACGGTGGCGACGATATCCGGATGGGTATGCCCGAGCAAAGCGCTCATCTGGCCGGAGGTGAAATCGAGAATGGCGCGCCCATCCGCGTCATAGACGAAACTTCCCTCGGCCCGTTCGACAATGATCTCCTCAAAGGCTGGCCCGTAGCGGGTCAGGTGTTTATTGGCGGCGGCCCAGAAGGCGGGTTCGTCATTGAGCGAAGCAAGATTTTTGGCGAGATTGTCCATGGCGCATTCCCCAAGAGTTTATCTTGCCGAAACATAACAACCCATTGCCACCCCAGTCCAATTGATAGTATTTTACTCCGATATCGATAATTTTGATATCGCCATGCTCGACCTTACGCTGCTGAAGAACTTTATCATTGTCGCTCGCGCTGGCTCCATCAGCGTCGCCGCCGCGCAGATCGGGCGCACCCAATCCGCACTCAGCACCCAGATGCAGCGGCTGGAAGAATTAGTCGGCCACACCCTGCTGCAGCGAACGGGCTCGGGCGTGCGGGTAACGGCAGCGGGCGAGAAGCTGCTCGCCCATGCCGGCGCCCTGCTTGCCCGGCATGATGAAATCCTTGCTGATATGGGCGAGGCGACGCTGCAGGGAACCGTCAGCCTTGGCTGCCCTGACGATTATTCCATCGCCTTCCTGCCGGAACTTCTGAGAGGCTTCTGCAGCACCTATCCGAAAGTTGACCTGCGCATGGTCTGCGCGCCAACCACGGAATTGCGCCCCCTCCTCCAGCGTCGCCAGATCGACATGGCGCTGGTCTCGCAATCCGATCCGGACCACGGCGATGTGCTTCGCCACGAGAGCTTCGTCTGGGTGGCGGACAGGCCGGAGCCGGATCTCATCACCAAGGACGTGCTGCCGCTGGCTCTCTCCGCGCCGGTGACCCTCGATCATCGCGCCGCATGCAGCGCCATGGAAGCGGCCAGTCGCCGCTACCGCATCGCCTTTGCCAGCAACAGCCTTGCCGGCCTCATCGCAATTGCCCGCTCCGGCCACGCCATCAGCGTGTTGACAAGGACGGCTGTTCCAGCGGACCTGCATATCGTCAAAACCGGACTGCCGCCCCTGCCGACCATCGGTATTGCGCTCGAGTTTGCCGATCCGCAGATATCTTCCGCGGCCAAGGCGCTGGGCGATCACATCCGCGCCGTTCTTCCGGGTCTCAATCTCTAGCCATTTCGAGACGGCGAACCGGCAGCAGCCCTTCCGCCTTTACTTCACGAAAGTCTTGGTCAGGCCCGCCGTGCGGTCGACGATGAGGACGACGGCAAGGGTCAGCACGATCAGAAGAACGGAAATGGCCGCAACGAGCGGGTCCGCCTGGGTTTCCACATGCTGATACATGGCGACCGGAAGCGTGGTGATGCGCGGGCCGGTGAGGAACAGCGAAATCACGGCTTCATCAAACGAGACAAGAAAGGATAACGCCGCGGTCGCCACCACACCCGGCGCGATCATCGGCATGGTGATGCGGCGGAAGACCGTGAACGGCGACGCCCCGAGCGTGGAAGCCGCCTCCTCGAAGATCAGCGGCAGGCCCGAAAGCGACGTGGTAAGGACACGCAGCGCATAGGGCAGCACGATGATGAGATGCGCAATCACCAGACCGGTGAAGGTGCCGAGCAGGCCGGCGCCGGCGAAGACGATCAGAATCGCGAGGCCGAGGACGATGGTGGGCAGCAACAGCGGCGCGGTGAAGAAGGCGAGAAGCGCATCCGCACCGATCACCCGCATGCGTACGATCGCGTAGGATGCGGGCAGCGCGATCAGCATGGACAGCACGGTGACGATGACGGCGAGAAGGGTGCTGGTGCCGAGCGCCGCCATCATCTTGGAATTGTGCATGAGATCGACATACCAGCGCAGGCTCCATCCGGAGGGCGGAAAGGTCATGTAGCTGTCGGCCGAAAACGAGATCGGCACGACGAGCACCACGGGCGCCAGCAGGAAAAGGAACATGATGAAGGCGACGATTTTCAGCGCCAGCGGAGCGGGACGTTCTTCCATCTTCGATCTCCTTTTAAAGAATGGCCCGCAGAAGCCGGGAATAGAGCACCAGCGCGGCACCGAAGATCACGAGGATGATCATCGACAGTGTCGCAGCAAGCGGCCAGTTGAGCGTCACGATGGCCTGGTCATAGATTTCCGTCGCCAGAAGGAAGACGCGCCCGCCGCCGAGCAACTTGGGGGTGATGAACGAACTGACGGCGAGAACGAAGGAAAGCAGGCAACCGAGCGCGACGCCGGGCATGGTGAGCGGCACGATGATCCGCCAGAATACCTTCCACGGCGATGCGCCGAGTGTTTCGGCCGCCTCCTCGACACGCGGATCGAGCCTGCCGAAACCGGCGAGCAACGCCAGGATCATATAGGGCATCAGGATTTCCGTGAGCCCGATGACGACGCCGACCTTGTTGAACAGCAGCCGCACGCCGCTTTCAGCGCCGAGCGCGAAGAGGATGTTGTTGATGAGGCCGTCATCGGCAAGGATCGCGATCCATCCATAGGTGCGCACCACGGCCGAGGTCAAAAGCGGCGAAATGACCAGCACCAGCAGCAGCGTCTTCCAGCGGCCCTGCGCCCGGTGAAGATAAAGCGCGATGGGATAGGAGGCGATGAGTGTGAGAATCGTGATCAGGAGACTGGTCAGGATGCTCTGGCCGATCAGTTCGATGTAAAAACCGTCGGTCAGCGTGGACGACCAGTTGTCCAGCGTGTGGGCTTCGCCGAGACCGCCACCGCCAAGGCTTTCACGGAAGGAAAGCAGGAGCAGGTTGAAGACGGGCATGACGAAGGCGAGGCCATTGACGGCGATGATCGGCCCGAGAAGAAGCGTTGCGAGAAACACGATGGAGGATGTGCGGCTGCCGGGAGCCGTGATCATGACCGCCGCTGTCATTGGTTTGCTCCGAAGACCAGCGTGTCCTCCACGCGCCAGACGAGGCTGACCGCGCTACCCGCCGCCACAGGTGTTTCGCCGCCCGAAGTCGCACGCTCCACCGACAGTGTCTGTCCGCCCGCGGCGATCTCGTAGTGAAGGATATCGCCTGCATAATAGACATCGCGAACCTCACCGGCGATACGATTGACGGGTGCTCCGTCGAAATCGGGTGCGGCGTCGCCGGCAACCGTCATGGCCATGCGGTGCGGCCGCACCATAAGGTCGATGATACCGTTGTGCGAACCGGGCGCGCGCAACACCGCATCGCCGACCGTGATGTGGTCGCCGGTCGCGTTTCCGACCAGCCTGTTGGTGCGACCGACGAAAGAGGCGACGAAAGCCGTCGCCGGGCGCTCGTAGAGATCATGGGGCGTGCCGAGCTGTTCCAGTCGCCCGCCATTGAGTACGGCGACCTTGTCGCACATGCTGAGCGCCTCGACCTGATCATGCGTGACGAAGATGGAGGTGATGCCCAGCTGTTTCTGGATACGGCGAATTTCGGAACGCATCTCGTCGCGAAGCTTGGCGTCGAGATTGGAAAGAGGTTCGTCGAACAGGAGGATGGAGGGCTGGATAACGAGCGCACGCGCCAGCGCGACGCGCTGCTGCTGGCCACCGGAAAGCTGGGCGGGGCGGCGGTCCTCCCGCCCTTCCAGACGCACCATGGCAATCGCTTCGCGCGCACGCCGTTCCGCTTCCGCAGCCGGCACCTTGCGCATTTCGAGACCGAACATGACGTTCTTGAGGACCGTCATATGCGGGAAAAGCGCATAGCTCTGAAAAACGAGGCCAATGTCGCGCTTGTAGGGCGCAAGCTGGGTCACATCCTTGCCATCGATCAGGATCGAACCTGACGTCACGGGCGCGAGGCCGGCAATCATGCGCAGCGATGTCGACTTGCCGCAGCCGGATGGACCGAGGAAGGCAACCAGCTCGCCCTTGGGTATCTCGAGATTGAGATTATCCACGGCGACCATGGTCTCGTAACGCTTGGTCAGTGACCGAATAGAGAGAAATCCTGGCTGCATGATATCTGAAGTTCCCATTCTGGCTTTTTGCCTTTCTCCAGAACATGCCCAACCCGCAGGGGTCTCGGACATGCCCTGTCCCTTGATCTATGCAGTCGGGGCGGAAACTTGCTGCACCGTTGCACGGCGCTTCCCGCAATGCAGGCAATCTGGCCACCCGGACCGCATGTCCGCTTTACCTCATCCCTCCACCGGCCCCAACGCCGGCAGAGGAAATGAACCTGGGCTTATGCCGTCTCCGCATCCACCGAGGCCGATGCGGAAGTCTTGCCATTTTTTGCACCGGGCGCGAAAGCCTTAGCGGCTGAGCGGAATGACCTTGCGGCGCCAGTCCTGGGTGATCTGGTCACGAACCTTCGAGAGGCCGATCCAGTCGACCGGGATAACCTTGTCCATCGCCTTGACGACCGTGCGGTCACTCACATCGGCAGCGACCGTGGCCTTGGTGTTGGTCGGCGCATAATACATGGCGGCGGTGAAGGCTGCCTGGGCTTCCGGGCTCAGCGCATAATCGACGAACTTTCGGGCCGCCTCGGACGACGGGCCGCCCTTGACGAGGTTAAGCGTATTGATCTGCAGGATCGTGCCTTCCTTCGGAAGAACGACCTTCATCTTGCCCTTGGAACCATCGGCGTTCACCTGGCTGCGGGCATTCCAGCCCACGCCCAGCGACACCTGACCGTTGACGACATTCGGATAGACTTCCGGCTTCGGTTCCCAGGTCTGGACGTTCGGTGCGACTTCCGCCATGGCATTGATGCCGGCGTCGATATTCTTGATGAAGTCGGTGCCGCCATTCATGTGGTCCATGATGATGGTAGTACCGATACCGACGATGTCAGGAGCGCTCAGCATGGCGATCTTGCCCTTGAAGGCACTGTCTTTGAGGGCGTTCCAACTGTCCGGTGCGGTCTTGATCGCATCGGTGTTGTAGATGAGAACGAGGTTGTCGAAAGTCACACCGACACCGGCCACACCTTCGAAGCGGGCGTTTGGATAGAGGTCGGCAACGTTCTTGGTCACGCTTTCATCGACCTTGTCGAACAGGCCTTCATCCGTGCCGGTCTTGGCGACGGAAACATCCATCAGCGCAATATCGGCCTGCGGTGCAGCTTTCTGCGCGCGCAGCGAGCCGAGCATGGCGGCAGAACCCTGCTGCGGGAAATAGTCGACCTTGATGTCAGGGTTGGCGGCCATGAAAGGCTCGATGACGGCCTTGGTGTAACGCTCCTGGAAAAGGCCGCTATAGCCAAGAAACGTCACGGTCTGCTGGGCGTGCGCCGGCAGGGCGGCCGCGCCAAGCATGAGAATCCCACTCAGAAGTATCGTTTTCTTCATTGTCCTGTTCTCCTCTATTGTTATTGGGTGGCGGGCCTGGCCCGCCATCCGGAATGCAGCGTCAGGCGCTCAGCTTGGCCTGGACGAATTTGTTGGCGCCGGAAATATCCGGCAGCTTCTCGCCGTTGCGCAGGCGTTCCAGAAGCACGATCTCGGCTTCCTGCATGCCGATGGCCCGTTCCGCCATGGCGCGGGCCTGGCTCGGATGAAGGGCGACGACGCCGCTTTCGTCGCACAGGATCGCATCACCCGGATTGATCATCTGGCCGCCGACGCTGATCGGAACGTTGATCGCGCCTTCCAGACCAAGGATCTTGGTGGTGATCGGCGACGGGCCGCGGCACCACATGGGCATGTCGACCTTGGTGAATTCCGAAAAGTCGGTCGCCGGACCGTCGACGACACCGGCTTTGACGCCGGCCATCTTCATGGTGTTGGTGATGACCCCGCCCCAGCAGGCGTGGCGGGTATCACCGCAACGGTCGATGAGGACGATATCGCCCGGACGCACGAGTTGCGTCAGGTAGTGGAGCATGGTCGAATCCGCATTCGGGATACGCAGCGTGACGGCGGTGCCGGCCACGCGCTTGCCCGGAAGAACGGCGCGGATTTCAGGATCGACGAAGCCGGAGTGAAGCACATGACCGATCGTTGCGACTTCGACCTTCTCAAGAAGCTCGATGATATCAGCGTCGATCTGTTCCGGCATGGGGTTGACGATAAACATTAGGTCTTTCTCCGATCAGAGAACATGGTGGTTCGCCACCGGCACGTTGGCTCGCACCTTGGCCGAATAGTCGAAATCGAGAGCCGCCCCCGCCGTTCCGACAGTGTCGGAGCATTGCGCGATGATGTGGCCCCAAGGGTCGATGACCATGGAATGGCCCCAGCAGGCCTTCTTGCCGCCCGCATGGGCGCCGATCTGGCCGACGGCGAGGAAATAGGTCTGGGTTTCGACGGCGCGGGCGCGGGCCAGCACTTCCCAATGGTCCTTGCCTGTCATCAGCGTGAAGGCGGCAGGCAGAACGATGACATCCGCGCCCTTGTCCCGCAGGGCGCGGAACAGTTCCGGGAAACGGATATCGTAGCAGATGCCGCAACCCACCGTCTTGTCGCCAACCTTATAGGTCACGACCTCTTCGCCACGGGCAACGGAATCGGATTCGCGATAGCTGATGCCGTTCGGCGTATCGACGTCGAACAGGTGAATTTTGCGGTACCGGGCAATCTGCTGGCCATCGGGACCGAAAACCAGCGTCGAATTGTAAAATCGGTTGCCTTCCTTCTCGACGATGGAGCCGGCATGCAGCGTAATCGCATGCTTCTTTGCGAGCCCCGAAAGCAGCGTATAGATCTCGCCACCGGGAAATTCTTCGCCGCTCTCATGCATCTCCTGAGGATTATCTCCAAGAAATGCGAAGTATTCTGGAAGCACAACAAGGTCAGGATTGTCCGCCTTGACTGCCTTCTCAATCAGATCGGCAGCAACTTTCAGATTTTCTGCCTTGTCATTCTGGGTATTCATTTGAACAAGTGAGACTTTCACGTTGCTCTCCTCTCATGTTGCGAGGAGAATTAAGAACGGGAACTGTTTTCATGACAAACGGAAAAACTCTATCGAAACCCATAAGATAAGCTTATGGATTAATCATCTTGCGATGCAGCATAAAATTTAAGCTGCGGCGGTCATCCATTGCGTGGTGGTTTCACTGACGATTTCCGTCGCCATGTCGGCAATGGCACGGGCAAGCGCGTTGTCGCCACGCTCCTGGTAAACCGTGTGGAAGGTAAGAGGCGGCACCGGCGGCGTGATGTCGAGAATACGCGCTTCGCCCGACTTGATGATGCCGTCCACCAATACGCGCGGCAACGCGCCCACGCCAACCGCCGTGGCCACAAGACGGGTCATGATCGACAGCGAATTGGAATTGTAGATGCGGCTATCGGACAGGCCGTGGGAATCGAGGAGCGCGCGTAACGCCTGGTGCGGCTGTGACCCGGTCGAGAAGGTAAGCAGCGGAAAATGCGCGATATCTTCCAGTGTGACACCCGTTTCCGGCAACGGCAGTTCGACTGCGCCGACCCAGCAGGACTCAAATGTGCAGAGCGGTGAGTTGTAGATATCCGCAGCCATGATCGGCCCCATGATGAAACCGACATCCACCTCGCCGTTCTGAATGCGCTGGGAGAGTTTCAGGCTGGTATCGATGGTCAGATCCAGGCTGACACCGGGATATTGTTCGTTCATGCGGCGGATGAGCAGCGGCAGCCAGGCATAAACGATCGTATCGGCGGCGCCGATGCGCACGGTGCCCCGCAACGCCTCCCGGTTACTGACGATCTGCCGGAACTCGCCGGTGAGGTTGACGATCTTTTCGGCATGCTGCAGCGCCAGACGACCGGCGGGCGTCAGGTTGACGCAGCGCACATCGCGCGTGAACAGCACCACACCGAGTTCACGCTCCAGTGCGGCAATCCGGTTGGAGACCGACGCCTGCGTGGTGTGCAAACGTTCCGCGGCCGCCGAAAAGCTGCTCAACCGTGCCGCCCAGAGGAAAGTTTCGAGGAATCGCGTATTCATGGGGTCAATCTTCTCGCATGGCTCCGCGATCCAGCTCTGCGTCTCTGGCTTCGTCTTGCCCTTGGCCTTTTTGGTTCGAGGGGCAGTATGTCCGAAGCGCGCGCCGATAGGCAAGGGATCACCGGCATCCGGCTGGACGACCCGGGCTGCCGCGTAACTATTAAGATCCCAATCCGCATCTTCGGCAAACGCGGCGGGGAACACGGCCCGCGCGAGGGCTTAGAGCACGATGCGGGTTTCGTCGTCGCCTGGCTGATGCTTGCACGTCTTGCGGCATATATCCCCGACCGCCTTCTCGTCCGCCAATATCGGCGTTAAGCCCGATTTTTTAGAGGGCGGCGCGTCTCACCTGGCCATAATCTCAAGCCTCGGATTCGTTCATGGCCGCAAGTCCCTTTTCACGGCGGCGTCGAATTTCATCAGCGGCGACGGTTGCATTTGTATAACCATTCGTTCCTCCCACCTGCACGGTCGGCGATGCGAACTGGATATCGTTTGCCTTAAAGTCAGTTACAATGCGGTTCATGATCTCGCGCCGGATCATAAACTGCTCGCCGGGTTTGGTTGTGAAACCCACGCGCACGACCACGGCATATTCACCGAATTCGGCTACGCCCTTCATCTTCAATGGCTCAATCAATATGTCCTTGTATTCCGGCTTCTCGGCAATGTCCGTGCCGATGCGTTTGATAACCTTGCGCAGCTTTTCGAGATCGGTGTCGTAAGGGACGGAGATGTTGAACTTCGTAACCGACCAGTCACGGCTCATATTCTGCACGGCGCCCAATTCACCAAACGGCACGGTGGTAAGAGGGCCGCGATGATGTCGCAGCTTCACCGAACGCAGAGAAAAGCTCTCGACCTCCCCCTTATATTTTCCGGTCTCGATATATTCTCCAATGCGGAAAGCGTCATCCCAGAGATAAAAGATACCCGAAATAAGGTCCTTCACTACGGTCTGAGCACCGAAGCCTATGGCGACACCGGCTACCCCGGCCCCCGCAATCAATGGACCTATATCGACACCGATACTGGTCAGCACCATCATGACGGCAATCGCGCCGAGGATAATCGCGAGAATATTGTGTAAAATCGGCAGCAGCGTACGAATGCGGGCGTTGCGGCCACGCTGCGCATCGCTCAGGTGGCGGCCGCGCGGCCTTTCCGCCATGTGTATCGAGATTTCCGCCTTGAGGAACTGCCAGAGAATGTCTGCGACCAGAAGGACCGCGATTGCCTGGGTGACGGCCCGTGCGACACGACTGACCAATGTGTCCCCTGCTCCCATCATCATGCCGGCAGCATCCACGCCGGCCACGTTTGCGATCCACCAGGCGGCGAGGATGATGACAAGCGCCCGCACACCCCGTTCGCTGATGACGAACCCCATGCCCGTAGGGCGGGCAACCTCATTGCCTCCATGCAGGCGTGCGATGACGGCGGTCGTCAATCGCAAGGCCGGGGGGAGCAGTAGAGAGGCGATGCCGACCCAGAATAAAACATGAAGCCCGATGATCCAGAGGATCAGAAGCACGATCACCGCCACCGTCATCACCCAGGACCAGACTTTACGAGCGGTTTCCCCATGGTCTGCGCGGTGCGGGCGGCGCCAGACCGCTTCGACGGCAAGGGTGAAGAGAGCAAGGTTGAAGATAAGGACCACGAGCAGCACTGCGCCTTCGGTGAAACCGAAAAGCTTCATCAATTCCACGACCGTCCAGCCAGCGATAAAGACACGCAGACCGCGCTGGAAACGCGAAAACCAGTAACGCAGACCATCCGGTGTCATAAGCGGCGTAGGCTCCGCCTGCGAAGCGGATATCGGACTGGCGGTGTGTATATCGGCCGGTTCGGCGAGCGCGGTTTCGCCGACTGGGGAAACGACGGGTTGCTCTTCTTCCGGGTAAGCCTTTTTCTCGTCCGGCTGTTCAATCAACCAGACGATGTAGCCGCCAAATAAAGTCGTGAAGCGGAGAACGATGGCTGCAATCGCCAATATGAGCGCCGTTCTCTGCATCAGCGGCGGCCAATTGACAATGGCCAACGGCAGCAGAGCGCCAACCGCGAAGCTGACGGCCTGTCCGCAGGCATGAAGGCCAACTGGCACGGCAGCCATCGACTCCGCCAAATGGCGACGCCAATGCCGCCCCGACAGATAATCAAACAACCGCTCGAAACCCATGGCAAAAAGAGGAATGAGCAGCATCAACAAGAAGAGACGCAGAACGCCGCGCTGCATCACCTCCGCTGCAAGCTTGTCAACCGCTGTCTTCATACCGGGAGCGAATTCCATGCTCCCCGTCATCACGGTGTCAAGCCGCTCTTTGACTGTATCGAGCTTCTCGGCGATATAGCCGGACTGCATTGCCGCCGCCGGAGCCGGCGACTGAGGCACGGGGTTGACCGCCTGGCTATCTTTGAGCCAGGCGGCGACCTGCGGATCCGCAAGCAACCGGGAGATTTCACGCAGCTTTTCCACAGGCGGCGCAGCCGCGTCTTGGGCTTTTACAGGATTGAAAATACAGATGAACAATGCGATCGCGAAGAAGTACCTCCAGCTACGCAGGCAGCCGCGGAACGCAATTGTCGTCATGCCTTTCAAAGCCTCCCTCATTCCCGATCGTCAAGAACAACCCGCTGCACGCGCTCTCCCGGAAGGTCGTCCGCCTTCAGCCGTTACCGTCGTGTAGCGGCAACTCCCCATGCCGGGAGCATACCGGGAATATCAACTGACGGTCATGCCCCTTCCGTGCCTGTTGTATTGAAACATACCATCATCCCGAGCTTTCGTCGAAACTGGTTCACAACGCAGAAAACGACTGACCGGGGGGAGAGCTCACCAATCCCAATGCAACGGCAACACCCGCACCATAGGCATGATCACAGCGACTACAATATTAGTGTTTTCTGATGTGTTTTCTGCGAATGCCAAAAGCCCGGCGGATTTCTCCGGGCGGGCTTTGTGTATGCGTAGGAATTTGGTTGCGGGGGCCTGAACGCAGTGAGGCTTGCAAAATTCACTTTTCTTGATGGAAAACAGAGGCCGCTTACTACATTAGATCAAATGTGTGCGATG